>NZ_RZNF01000012.1:1302500-1602500 GCF_003992725.1 Rhodomicrobium lacus
ACATTCGGCGACAGGGCGAGCGTCTATCTCAGCGTCTATCGCGCGGCGCAATCGCAGGAAATTCCATACGACTTCCTCATGAAGTTCATAAAGGTCCACTCCTATGATGTGGACTTCAAGCAGCGCGTGAAGGCGGGCGATAGTTTCGAGCTGTTTTTCGATCTGGTGCAGGACGAAAACGGCACGGAACGCCCCGGCGAACTGTTTTACGCCGCCGTCACCATCGGGGGAGAGACGCACGGCTATTATCGGTTCCGCACGAACGAGGGTGTCGACTATTTTGACGATCGGGGATCGAACTCGAAGAAGTTTCTGATGCGTACCCCCATTCGCGGCGCCCGTCTGACATCCGGCTTCGGCTGGCGCAAGCACCCGCTGCTGCATACGCTTCGGCTCCACTCCGGCGTCGACTGGGGAGGCCCGATCGGCACGCCGATCTACGCCTCCGGCAATGGCGTGATCGAAACGGCGGAGCGCAACGGCAGCTACGGCAATTACGTTCGCATCCGCCACGCGAACGGCTACAAGACCGCATATGGCCATATGCTGCGTTTCGCCCAAGGGGTCGCGACGGGCGTCAAGGTCCGACAGGGCCAGGTCATCGGCTATCTCGGCAACACCGGCATGTCGACGGGTCCGCATCTCCACTATGAAGTGCTCATCAACAACCGCTTCACCAATCCGCTTTCGATCAAGATTCCGAAGGCGCGCCAACTTCAAGGGCGCCTGCTCGCCGATTTCCGCAAGGAACGAGCCCGCATCGACGATCTGATGCGCCGCCCACCGGTGAAGACGCGTCTCGCGACGGTCGAGCGATAAGCCCGCCTGCCGCGTCATGCAGCAAATTCGTGTTGCCGGCTGATCAGATCGTCTCGTCTTCGTCGTCGAGGCCGGGCAGCGATGCAAGCGACGCGAGCAAGGGATCGGTCGCGGCCCAGATGGCTTGCGTTTCGATCAACGCAAGTTCGGTGCGCCCCTCGCTTTTGTCGACGACCGCCTCGATGGCCGCGGTGGATGCGCGAAGAGCTGCGCTCGCGACAAAGCCGTTCAGCTTGTAAGACAACAGAAACGCCGCAAGCGCATCGCCCGTGCCGTGTGCGGCAAGCGAGCGCTTTGCCGACACAGTGGCAAAGACCTCGCCACCTTTTACAAGGATGTTGGCAAGCGCGTCGGGTTTTCCAGCAGGCCCGGAAGTTACGACAACGGTCGGTCGCGCGAGCGTCAGGGCCGCCGCAACAGCACTCGCCGGGCTGGCGATTGGGCGCTTTGCCAGCCATCCGAGTTCGAAAAGGTTCGGGGTCACGGCATCGGCTTCCGGCAGAAGCACATCGCGCACCGCCTCGGCTGTCGCCTCGCTGACATAAAGGCCACGCGGAAGGTCGCCGATGACCGGATCGCACAAATAAAGCGCCGCCGGATTTGTGGCCCTGATCTTCGCGATCCAGTGGCGGCAAAACTCCGCATGGGCTGGCGTCGGAATATATCCCGTCAGTATGCCGTCAATCTCGGCAAGCCGGCCGTTTTCCTCCGCCGCGCGGAGCAGCGCATCGAGCTTGTCTACGTCGATCGGCTCGCCGGCGAGCGCCTTGTAACCGGGGCGGTTCGAGAGCAGAATCGTGGGCAAGGGCAGGACATCATGCCCCATGCGTTGCATGACAAAGGCCGTCGCGGAATTGCCGACATGCCCGTAAATCACCTGTGACGAGATCGATAGAACTTTCGCCATATGGACCGCGCGCTCTTTTTGGACAGTCTTACGCGGATTGCGCCGCCTTGGCTCGCAAAATTTTTGCCGATGGCGGCAATGCGCTTGCCTGCTCAATGCAAAGTTGAGTTATATCCTAAGGAGAACACCCGATGATCAAGCCTCGCCGCAGCGTCCTTTACATGCCCGGCTCGAACGCGCGCGCGCTCGAAAAGGCGAAAACGCTGCCCGCCGACGCGCTCATTCTCGACCTCGAAGACGCAGTCGCACCCGACGCAAAGGAGCTTGCCCGCAATCAGGTTTGCGAAGCGGTGAAGGCGGGAGGCTACGGCGCGCACAAGATCGTCATCCGTGTGAACGGCTTCTCGACGCCCTACGGCGAGGCGGATTTCGCGGCGGCGCTCGAAGCGATGCCCGACGCGATCCTACTGCCGAAGGTCGAGTCGGCGGCAGATCTCGACCTCGCTCGCAAGCGGGCGCCGAAGGGCACGTCCATCTCGCTCTGGGCGATGATCGAGACGCCGCTTGCCATTTTCAACCTGAAGGAAATCGCGCAGGCCGCCGCCTCGAACGAGCTGCCGCTGACCTGTTTCGTGCTCGGCACCAACGACCTCGTGAAGGCCACGCGCGTTCAACCGGGCGCGGATCGCCTGCCGCTCCTCGCATGGCTGTCGCTGACGGTCGCCGCCGCGCGCGCCTACGGCATTGCGGTCGTCGACGGCGTCTACAATTCGATCAAGGACGAGGAAGGATTCCGCGCGGAATGCGTGCAAGGCCGCGCGCTGGGCATGGACGGAAAGACGCTCATCCATCCGAATCAGCTCGCCATCTGCAACGAGGTGTTTTCGCCTTCGGCCGATGAAATCGCCGCCGCGACGAAGATCGTCGACGCGTTCAACCTGCCTGAGAACCAAGGCAAGGGCGCGATCAGCCTCGACGGGCGCATGGTGGAGCGCCTCCATGCCGACATAGCGCGGCAGACGCTCGCCCTTGCGGAAGCCATCGCGGGGCCGAAGCATTAGGTCATGACGCGGCGCGGCGCTTCGGATCAGCCGGTGCGCTGCGCGAAGCCGCGTTTCACCGCCTTCATTTCGAGGGACGGTCTCAGTGTGCCAACGCCATGGCGATCCCTCCAAGCGCGCTGAAGACGACAACGGCAAGGGGTGGCGCGCGCCACGCGGTCAGGAGCACCAAGCCGGCGAGCGCGATCCCGAAATCGCCGATGGACGTGACAGAACCGGTCCAGACAGGATCGTAAAGCGCGGCGGCCAAAAGACCGACAACCGCAGCGTTCACGCCACTCATGGCGGCCTGCGCACCTCTTCGTTGGCGGAACGTATCCCAGAAGGGCAGCGTCCCGAGCAGGATAAGAATACCGGGAAGAAAAATGCCGATCAGCCCCAGCACGGCCCCCGCGATGCCGCGCGGGCCAATGGTCGCCACGGTTCCAAGGTAAGCCGCAAAGGTAAAGAGCGGGCCCGGCATTGCCTGAGCTGCCCCGTACCCGGCCAGAAACGCACTTTCGCTAACCCACCCCGGCGCTACGATTGCCTCGCTTAAAAGGGGAAGCACCACATGTCCGCCGCCGAACACAAGCGCGCCGGACCGAAAGAACGCATCGAACAGTGAGACGAGCGGCGATGACGTCATGACATCGACAAGCGGCAGGCCGATCAGCAGGCCAAAGAAAGCGATCAGCGCCAGCACGCCTGCGCTGCGGGAAACGGGCATCCTTATCGGGCGGGGAGGCACAGGCGGCGCGTGACGACAAAGCCAGAGGCCCGCGGCTCCGCCGAGGGCGATCGCGCCGATCTGGGCCGCCGAAGACGAGCTGAAAAGTATGACGAGCGCCGACACGACCGCGATCGAGGCTCGCTCCCTGTCCGGGCAAAGCGTCCGCGCCATGTGCCAGACGGCCTGCGCCACGATGGCGACGGCGACGAGTTTCAGCCCGTGGACCAGGCCCCGCCCCACAGGCCCATCGAGCGCGCCCGCGCCGTAGGCGAAAAGCACCAGTGCTACGGCAGAAGGAAGCGTGAAGCCTATCCACGCCGCGAGCGCGCCGCCATAGCCCGCCCGCATCAACCCGATGGAGAACGAAACCTGACTACTCGCCGGGCCGGGCAGAAACTGGCACAGGCCGACAAGCTCAGCGTAAGCTTGTTCGTCGAGCCATTTCCGGCGAACGACGAGTTCTTCGCGGAAATATCCCAGGTGCGCGATGGGCCCGCCGAAGGAGGTAAGGCCAAGCCTGAGGAACACCAAAAGAACTTCAAGGATGTTTCCCGTTTGCGGGCCTTTTCCAGCAGGCGGCTGCGCCTCCGTCGCCATGGGCAACTCCTGCATGATCGGCCGGTCTGAAATCCCGGGGCACAGCGGAGAAAAGCTCTTGCGCACCATGCGTTCGGCCGGGTTCACATCGGATTAAGCGCAGGATGGGGAGCGCTGAACGGTGCCGCTGCATTTCATGGTGTCCAAGATCTCCAACCGCCTTACATTGGGGGAACTCTCATTAATCGAGAGACCCGGACGCGCGAGAGTAACCTGAATGGCGGCGAGGATCATGTGAGAAAGCGAAATCTGAAGCATTTTCTTACGAAGCCCCGAGGCAGGCTCGAAAATACCAATACCAATATGACATTTTCGATGTCGCGCGAGACAGCCGCACGCTTGAAAGACGCCGCGCTGGCAAGAGGCACCGATGTGCAAGGCGTCATCGAGCTGGCTGTCGATGAGTGGCTTGCTCGCCAGATGCCAGGGGCTTTGCGTTAGGCTCGAACAAGCATCGGCTCTCGGCGCCGCTCCCGTTGCGCGCCAGCCCGACACCCGGCACCCTCGGTCAAAAGCGAGATTGACATGGGTCCGGATAGATGACAGCTTGCCGTCAAATTGCGGCCGTGCAGTCTGAAGCATGGATTTTCTTGCTTCACCCGCCGCATGTTTTTTTCCAATAATCAGGCCGTCCAGCTGCGCGTGGATTTAGGCTCTTTGCCGTCAGGTGTGCATCTCAGGGGTGCCGCGCGGCTCAAAGGACAATCTCGTGACTTCTGTGACCTTCGAAGCCTTAGGGCTTGCAACCCCCCTGTTGCGCGCGCTCGCTGACGAAAACTACGTTCAGCCGACGCCGATTCAGGAAAAGGCTATCCCCCATCTTCTGCAGGGCCGCGACGTGCTCGGCCTCGCTCAGACCGGCACCGGCAAGACCGCCGCATTCGCGCTGCCCATCCTGCATCTTCTCGCGGAACGGCAGGACAACCCCAAACCGAAAACCGCGCGAGCGCTCGTCCTGGTTCCGACACGCGAACTGGGGCTGCAAATCGCCGAAAGCTTCAAGGCTTACAGCCGACACCTGAAACTGACGAGCACCGTCATCATGGGTGGCGTCGCGATCGGCCCGCAGATAAGGGCGTTGAGCCGGGGCGTGGATTTCCTTGTGGCGACCCCCGGGCGCCTGCTGGATCACTTGTCCCAAGGCACCGTCGACCTCGGGCAGACAGCCTTCTTCGTGATGGACGAAGCGGACATGATGCTCGACATGGGCTTCATTCGCGACGTTCGCAAGCTCATGAAGGCCATGCCACGGAAAAGGCAATCGATCATGTTCTCGGCCACGATGCCCAAGGAAATAGCGACGCTGGCCGCGGAAATCCTGAAAGATCCCGTCCGGGTCACCATTCCGGCGAAAACGGTCGCCGTCGAACGAATCGATCAGCGCGTTCACCTCGTCTCCTCGGGCAACAAGCCCAACATGCTCGCCGGACTGCTGGATCAGCCGGAGTTCGACCGGGTCATCGTCTTCACCCGAACCAAGCGTTCCGCCAACCGTGTCGCGGAACGTCTCGCGCAGGGCGGAATCGCCACAGAGGCCATTCACGGAAACAAGAGCCAGGCGGCGCGGCAGAAGGCGCTTGAAAATCTTCGGATAGGAAAAGCGCGCGTGCTCGTCGCGACCGATATTCTGGCGCGCGGGATCGATGTGGACAGCATCAGCCACGTCATCAATTACGAATTGCCGAACGACCCGGAAAACTACGTTCATCGGATTGGCCGAACAGCGCGCGCAGGGACCGACGGCATCGCCATCTCCTTCTGCGACATGAGTGAACGAAGCAGCCTGCGCAACATCGAACGCTTCCTCGGGCGCACGCTGCCCCAGGTGACCGATACACCGGTTATCGTCGCGACCACGGCGAACGTGATCGCAGCGCAACCGAGGCCGTCGAGGACTCGCAAATATCGCCCGACACGATCCTCCTCCAGATCGGCGTCCCGCTGATCGGGGCCTGAAAATCGCAGCGTCATGCCTCGTCCGATTTACGGCAGGACGCTGCAAGTCTTGAAATTCAATGAGTGGCGTGGATCGATTGGCCACGTATGCGCGCGCGCATCATGGCTGGCGCATGACGGCAAGAAGCGACACGAGTTTGCGGATAAAACCTTGTGTTACTCGCCTGCCTGCGCCGGGCTGATTTCGACGCTCTCCCCGCAACCGCAAGCGCTCGTCTGGTTCGGGTTCTTGAAAACAAAACCCGAGGTGAATTTCTCGGTCCTGTAATCCATTTCGGTGCCGAGCAGGTAGAGGATCGCCGTAGGCTCGATGAGAATGCGCACGCCCTTCTCTTCGACCACCTCTTCGAAGGGACGCGTCTCGGATGCATACTCCATCGTGTATTCCAACCCCGCGCAGCCGCCCTTTTTGACGCCCACGCGAAGTCCCACCACGGGCGTCTCGGACCGTCCCATGATGGCCTTTACACGCTCCGCCGCCGCATCGGTCAGCGTAACGACCTTGCCAAAAGACCTTGCCAATTTCGCCTCCCTTGCTCGCCGCCAAGGAGCTTTCGCGCCGATCGCAAAAGGCTCCGGCTGTTGATGTGACGCTATAGTCTCGCGAGACGAACACACTCGCCACAGAAGTGAGGCCGATTTCAAATCCGCCGCTCTTCCCCGATATAGGGAGCCGGTGGGCAGAAACCAGATATCTCTCCTTATCGTGCAGCGTCAGAACATGTTGAGCGCGACACGCGCCTCGTCCGACATCCGAGATGGATCCCACGGCGGCGTGAACACGATCTTCACGCGCACGAGGCTCACGCCTTCCACCGCGCCGAGCGCATTTTCCACCCAAACCGGCATATCGCCCGCCACGGGACATCCCGGCGCTGTCAGCGTCATTTCCACGTCCACTTCGCGGTCGGAATTGATGTCGATCTTGTAGATGAGGCCAAGCTCGTAGATGTCGACCGGAATTTCCGGGTCGTAGATCGTCTTCAGGGCGGCGATCAGCGCGTCCGTGATCCGGTCAAGCTCTTCCTGCGGAATGCCGACCTCATCATGCGCCGACTTCGCCGTTTCCACCGTATGCGCGCACGGATCCGGCAAATCCTTGTGCTTCGGATCGTCCTGAGGTCCGTCCCACGGGGCGTTTTCGATCCGCGTCTTTGCCTGTTCCATGGTCTCGCTCATCTGAAAAAACGCTCCGCTTTCTGTAGCCCTTCGACGAGCGCGTCTACTTCGGCGCGCGTGTTGTAAAGGGCGAAGGATGCCCGGCAGGTCGATGTCAGCCCGAAGCGTGCGAGCAGCGGCTCCGCGCAGTGGCTGCCCGCGCGGACCGCGATGCCCGAACGGTCGAGAATCGTCGCCACGTCGTGGCTGTGCGCTCCCTCCATCGCGAAGGAAAGGATTGCGCCCTTTTCGCGCGCGCTACCGATGAAGCGCAGCGAATTGAACGGCTTCAGCTGCTCCTCGGCGTAGCGCAGCAAATCGAGTTCGTGCGCGCGGATCTTCGCCTTGCCGATGCTGTCGATATAGTCGAGCGCAGCCGTCAGCCCCGCCGCCTGTGCGATCATCGGGGTGCCTGCCTCGAAGCGGTAGGGCGGGTCGTTGTACCTGATCGCGTCCCGCGTGACGGTCTCGATCATTTCGCCGCCGCCGAGGAAAGGCGGCATCGCTTCGAGATGCTCGCGCTTGGCATAGAGCGCGCCGATGCCCGTCGGGCCGTAAAGCTTGTGTCCGGTGATGACGTAGAAATCGCAGTCGATGTCCTGCACGTCGACGTCGCAATGCACCGCGCCCTGGCTGCCGTCTATCAGCACATAGGCGCCGTGCGCGTGCGCGATGCGGCAGATGTCCTTGATCGGCGTCGTTGTGCCGAGCACGTTCGACATGTGCGTGATGGCGACGATCTTAGTTTTCGGCGTGAGCGCTGCCTCGAAATCCTCAAGACGAAACTCGCCCTCGTCCGTGACCGGCACCCAGTTGAGAACGACGCCGCGCCGCTCGCGGTGGAAATGCCAGGGCACGATGTTCGAGTGATGCTCCATGATCGAGAGCAGCACTTCGTCGCCCTCTTTCAGATGAAGCCCGCCGAAAGACGCGGCGACGAGGTTGATGGCCTCGCTCGCATTCTTCGTGAAGACGATCTGCTCCGAACTCGGCGCGTTGAGGAACTTCGCCACGCGCTCGCGGCCGCCTTCGTATGCCGCCGTCGCCGCGTTCGCGAGGTAGTGCAGCCCGCGGTGCACGTTCGCATATTCTTCGGAATAAGATTTCAGAATCGCGTCGAGCACAACTTTCGGCTTCTGCGCGCTCGCCGCGTTGTCGAGATAGACGAGCGGCTTGCCGTAGACTTCGAGCGAAAGCGCCGGGAAGTCTCTGCGGATCGCTTCCAGATCGTAGGAAGCAGCCGCGATGTCTTTCTCAATCAGGGTCATCACTTGTTCTCCCGAGGAGGCTCTACTTCGCAGCGAGCCATGCCGCAACCTTTTCGTCCAGCGCGGCGTGCAAGCCTTCGTTATCGACCGTATCGAGCGCCGCGCCGACGAACGCCGCGATGAGGAGCGCCCGCGCCTGCGTCTCAGGGATGCCGCGCGCCTGCAGATAGAACATCAGATCCTCGTCGAGTTGGCCCGCCGTTGCGCCATGGCCGCAGACGACATCGTCGGCAAAAATCTCAAGTTCGGGCTTCGAATCGAATTCGGCGTCGTTCGAGAGGAGCAGCGCGTTCGCCATCTGCTTTCCGTCGGTCTTCTGCGCGCCGCGCTGCACGGCAACCTTGCCCTGGAAAACGGCTCTCGCGCGGTCGTCGAGCACGGCCTTGACGAGTTCGCGGCTTTCGCAATGCGGCGCTGCGTGATCGACAACGAGGGTGAAATCGACATGACTGCGACCGCGCGCCAGAATGGCAGCGTTATAGGTTGCGCGCGCATGCGGTCCGGTGAAACGGATCGTTCCCTCCGAGCGGGTCAGCGCGCCGCCGATTGCTGCGTGAGTCGGCTCGTAAACCGCGCCTTCACCAAGCGTGACGGTGGCGGAGGACAGATGCAGCGAGGCTTCGCTCTGGGTCAGTCGGGCGTGCTTGAGTGTGGCGCCCTTGCCGATTTCGAGCGCCGTGAAAGACCATGCCTGCGAGGCGCCCGCGCCGAGATGCGTCTCGATGATCGAAGCTTCCGCGCCGTCGCCGAGCGTGATCGCATTGCGCAGCGCATAGGCATTCCCTTCGCCCGGCGCGATGACGATAAAGTGGATCGGCTTGTCGAGTTTCCGGCCAGGCGCAATGGAAATCAGCGCGCCCGAAGTCGCGAACGTCGTCGAAAGCGCGGCGACGACATCACCTTTCGGCAGGGTGAGTGCCGCAAGGGCGTCTCCGGCTTCGCTTTCCGATTTCAGTTTGCTGCAAAGCGGCTTGAAAGAGATGCCCGGCGCGCCTTGAAGGGTCGAAAGATCGGGGCGGAATTTGCCGCCCGCGAACACGACGCGATAGGATTCGACGTTTGCAAGCGTTCGGCCGAGAGACGCATTGACATCGACCTGCTCCGCGCCGTCGAGTCCACCGAGCGGATGCACCGTGGTCATCAGCGCGCGAAGGTCGGTGTATTTCCACGCTTCAACGCGGCGATGCGGCACGCCCAGCGCAGCGAAGGCGTCGAGCGCTTCCTCGCGCCATGCTCTGACCGCCGGAACGTCCGCACCCGGCAGCCTGCCGCTTACGCTCGCGTAGAGGTCGAGGAAGCGCTGTTCTGCCGGCGTGGCCGCGGCCGTGATTGTCTGATGAATGGTCATGGCCGCTCCTTAAGCCGCTTCGGCGCCGTAGGACGCGTAGCCCGACTCTTCCAGTTCCAGCGCGAGTTCCTTGCCGCCCGAGCGCAGCACCTGACCGCGCGCCATCACGTGCACCACATCAGGCACGATGTAATTCAGCAGGCGCTGATAGTGGGTGATGACGATCATCGCCGTATCGGGCGAGCGGAGACGGTTGACGCCCTCGGCAGCGACGCGGATCGCGTCGATGTCGAGCCCGGAATCCATTTCGTCGAGGAGGCAGAGCGTCGGCTTCAGCAGCGCCATTTGCAGCACTTCGTTACGCTTCTTCTCGCCGCCGGAAAAACCGACGTTGAGCGGACGCTTCAGCATCTCCATGGAGATCCCGAGCTTTTCCGCCTCTGTCTTCACCGCGCGCATGAAGTCCGGGATCGAGATTTCGGCTTCGCCGCGCGCCTTGCGATGCGCGTTCATCGCCGCGCGAAGGAAGGTCAGCGACGCGACGCCGGGAATTTCCATCGGGTACTGGAACGCGAGGAACACGCCCGCCTGCGCGCGCTCTTCCGGCGACATGGCGAACAGATCCTGGCCGTTCCATGTGGCCGAACCGCCCGTTACCTCGTAGCCTTCCTTGCCCGAGAGGACATAGGAAAGCGTGGATTTTCCCGAGCCGTTCGGTCCCATGATGGCGTGAACTTCGCCCTTCGGCACCGTAAGGCTGAAGCCTTTCAGGATTTCCTTGCCGTCGACTTCCGCGCGAAGGTCTTTGATTTCAAGCATTTGTTTTCCTAACTCCGAGTTCCGTCCGCGCCACCCGAACGCAAGCGTTGTTCATCCCGCTTTGTCTTCCGCCAGTCGAACCAGAAAGCGCCGATCCCAAGCGCAATGAAGAAAATGTAGAGCACGAGCTGAGCAGACTCCGTCAGAGCGTAAATGACGGCCAGTGCCACGATCACCAGAACGGCAAACGCAATCGGCAAGCCGTAACCGCCGCGTGTTTTCACAGAATCATTCATGTTGGCCTCCGTGCCAAAATCAAACCGAGGATAAGCGTCACCGGAAAACCTATCAGATGACGCGCCGCCGCTGTCCAGCCGAGCGACTTCGCCGCGATCACATAATCCGCGAGCGGCACGAGCGAAAGCGCGAGAAGCGCGAAACCCGCCGCCCGAGCCTGCCTCCCCACCGCGAGCGAAAGCACGATCAGCCCGAGAGAGATATCGCGCGCGCCGAGCGCTGGCATCAGGTCCGTGTTCGCTGCCAGGTGCGACGGATCGATGCCGAACGCCTGCACGGCGTTGCCCGGCGCCCAGATCATCGCGGTGCCGATGAGGCACAGAAACGCGCCGAGCAATGCGGCCAGTATCAGCGCCATTCGTCTCCCCCTCCGCCGTGGCTCGCGCCGTGTTCAATCCGTTAACCCACGCTGCCTTCGAGGCTGATCGAGATGAGCTTTTGCGTTTCGGCCAGAAACTCCATCGGAAGCTGCTGAAGCACGTCGCGCACGAAGCCGTTCACGATCAGCGCCACGGCTTCTTCCTCCGAAAGCCCGCGCTGGAGGCAGTAGAACAGCTGGTCGTCCGAGATCTTCGACGTCGTCGCTTCGTGCTCGAACTGCGCCGTTGCGTTTTTCGCCTCGATGTATGGCACCGTATGCGCGCCGCACTGGTCGCCGATGAGCAGGCTGTCGCACTGCGTGAAATTACGTGCGTTCGTGGCGCGGCGGTGCGCCGAGACAAGCCCGCGATAGGTGTTGTCCGACCGGCCCGCCGAGATGCCCTTCGAGATGATGCGGCTCGACGTGTTCTTGCCGAGATGGATCATTTTCGTACCCGAGTCGACCTGCTGGCGGCCGTTCGAGATGGCAATGGAGTAGAACTCGCCGCGGCTGCCGTCGCCGCGAAGGATGCAGGACGGATATTTCCACGTGATCGCCGAGCCGGTTTCGACCTGTGTCCACGAGATCTTCGAGTTCCGGCCACGGCAATCGCCGCGCTTCGTCACGAAATTATAGACGCCGCCTTTGCCGTCCTTGTCGCCCGGATACCAGTTCTGAACGGTGGAATATTTGATTTCCGCATCGTCGAGCGCGATCAGCTCGACCACGGCGGCGTGAAGCTGGTTCTCGTCGCGCATCGGCGCGGTGCAGCCTTCGAGGTAGCTCACATAGGAGCCCTTGTCCGCGATGATGAGCGTGCGCTCGAACTGTCCGGTGTTCTTCTCGTTGATGCGGAAGTAGGTGGAAAGCTCCATCGGGCAGCGGACACCCTCGGGCACGTAGACGAACGAGCCGTCGGAGTAGACCGCCGAGTTCAGCGTCGCGAAATAATTGTCCGAGGTGGGCACGACGCTGCCGAGATATTTGCGAACGAGTTCGGGATGGTCGCGCACGGCCTCCGAGATCGGGCAGAAGATCACGCCCGCCTTCGCAAGTTCATCCTTGAAGGTCGTCACAACGGAGACGCTGTCGAACACCGCATCCACGGCCACGCGCGGCGCTGTAACCTCCGCGCCTTCCACGCCCGCAAGCACGGCCTGTTCGCGCAGCGGAATGCCGAGCTTCTCGTAGGTGCGAAGCAGTTCCGGGTCCACCTCGTCGAGGCTCTTCGGCTTTTCGGCCGACTTCGGCGCGGAATAATAATACAAATCGTCGTAGTCTATCTTCTGATAGTGCACGCGCGCCCAGGTGGGCTCCTCCATCGTGCGCCAGCGGCGATAGGCTTCGAGCCGCCATTCGAGCAGCCATTCCGGCTCGTCCTTCTTCGCCGAGATAAAGCGAACGACCTCCTCGCTCAGACCTTTCGGCGCGCGGACGGTCTCGATGTCGGTCGTGAAACCGTATTTGTACTTGTCGACATCGATTTCGCTGACGCGTTCGATCGTGTCCTGTTCGGCCATGTCTCACTCCTTCGAGGCGGCCCGCCGAAACGGACCTTTCATTTCAGGCGGCGGAGCGCGTTTCGCGCCTGCCGCAAATCTTCTCCAGAGCGGCAAGAAACCGCTCGATGTCTTCATCGCGCGTCGCCCAACCGGTCGAAACCCGGATCGCGCCCGCCGCGAGATTTTCGCCCGCACCCATCGCCGTGAGCACATGCGATCGCTCCACCTTGCCCGACGAGCATGCGGAACCGGAACTCACCGCCACGCCTTCGAGATCGAGCGCCATCAGCATCACGTCGGCGCGCCTTCCGGGAACGGCGAAGCATGTCGTGTTCGCCAGCCGGCCCGCGCCTTCGCCGAAAATGACGGCGTCCGGAGCGATAGCTTGCAAGCGTTGTTCCAGCTTCGAACGAAATGCCGCACACTTGGCAATCAACATCTCTTGATCGCGCAGAGCCGCCTCAAGCGCGGCGGCCAATCCGGCGATAGCAGCAACGTTTTCAGTGCCGGAACGCAAACGGCGCTCCTGGCCGCCGCCTTTCACAAAAGCGGGAGGCGGCTCCCCACAGCCCCGCAAGATCGCCGCGCCAACGCCTTTCGGTCCGCCAAATTTGTGCGCGGAGAAAAAAACAGCGTCGGATTGTTCTAATTCCGACAAATGCATCCGGCCGACAGCTTGCACCGCATCGCAAACAAGCGTTCCCCCCTTCTCGCGAACGAGCTGCGCGATCTCGCGCAGCGGCTGGAGAACGCCCGTCTCGTTGTTCGCGGCCTGCACCGCCACGACCACGCCGGGTGCCACGGCTTCTTCGAGCGCGCCAAGATCCAAGCGACCTTCCGCCGTTACCGGCAAACCCCGCACACTCTCCGCCGCGAAACGATGCCCTTTCAGCACGCAGGGATGCTCGACCGCCGAAACGGCAAGCGCCGCGTCGCCACGCGGATGAAGCAGCCAGTTCGCCGCCTCCGTCCCACCAGAGGTGAACGTCACAGCCGAAGCCTTCACGCCAAAAGCCCTTGCCACCGTCTCGCGCGCTCGCTCCACGGCCGCGCGAGACGCGCGACCTTCGCCATGGATCGACGAGGGGTTCCCGACAAAATCCAGTGCATCGATCATCGCCGCGCGCGCCTCCGGTCGAAGCGGAGCCGTCGCGTTATAGTCGAGATACACGCGCTCCACGTTCAAACCTCCGCTTTCGACACGATGCGAAGAGCCTCCTCGTCGGCCGGAAACGGCACCACCTGCGCGCCGGAAAAGCGACCGTTGAGCACGTCCGCTACGGTTGCGTCGGCCAGAAATCGTTCGATATGCGTGCCGAGCGCGAGCCACAGATGGTGAGTGGAGCACCGCTTTGAGGCGACGCACCCGGATTTAGTCTCGGTTTCGCAACGCGTCATGCGGACCGGCTCATCCACCGCAGCCATCACGTCGCCAATCGAAATTGCCTCCGCGCTACGTTCGAGGACATAGCCGCCGCCCGGTCCACGTACCGACCGGACAATTCCCTTTCGCCGCAGCTTCATGAAAAGCTGCTCAAGATAGGCGAGCGACAGATCGAGACGCAGCGAAATATCGCTCAGGGCAAGAGGTCGGCCATCGCTCTGTCGGGCAACTTCGACGATGGCCATCACGGCGTAGCGACCTTTGGTGCTGAGCAGCATATTTATGCTTTCTTTACGCCCCGTTAGTGAGAAAGGGCGTGGAAATTCACGCCTCTTTTGTGATACGACACCGAAAACCTCGCGGCGGCGAGATCACAACGGGTCAAAATTCCCTTGCTACTCTGTATAGGATTTCCGACCGTCAGAGTCAACTATTGGGGCGGTTCGCTCGCGGCTCGCAAGCGCGCGCCTGAGCGCGAGAGGCGCCGCGATCAGGCGCCGCGCTGAGATAAGGCCAGCAAAAAAACATCAGCCAGCGCAGAGTTTCGCGATAACGAGGTCTAAGAAGAATGCCCGAAGTAATCATCAATGGCCCGGCGGGCCGGATAGAAGGACGCTATCATCACGAGTCGGCGTCCGGCGCTCCGATTGCGATCATCCTTCATCCGCACCCGCAATTCGGCGGGACCATGAACAACCAGATCGTTTATAGCCTTTATTACACCTTCGTGCAGCGCGGATTCTCCGTGCTCCGTTTCAACTTTCGCGGCGTGGGACGCAGCCAGGGGCTTTTCGATCAGGGACCAGGCGAACTCTCGGATGCCGCGACGGCGCTCGACTGGCTCCAGCTCGCAAACCCGGATGCGAAATCCTGCTGGATTGCGGGCGTTTCCTTCGGGGCGTGGATCGCGATGCAGCTTCTGATGCGGCGCCCGGAAATCGACGGCTTCATCTCGGTCGCCCCGCCCGCCAATCTCTACGATTTCAGCTTTCTCGCGCCGTGCCCCTCATCGGGGCTGATGATCAACGGAGACCGCGACCGCGTGGTGCCGCCCTCAGCAGTAAAGACGCTGGTGGACAAGCTCAAGACGCAAAAAGGCATCGTCGTCAGTCACGAAGTCATTCCTGGCGCAAACCACTTTTTCGAAGACAAGATCGAAGATCTCGTCACTGCCATGGAGAAATACCTCGACAGGCGCACCCTTGCCGTGCCGAAATCATCCCGCAAGGAAAAACCGGAGCAGGACAGCGATACGAAATAACTCGCGCTGTGGTTCAGCCGTTCGCGAAACTGGAGGAGTCGGCGCTTTCGTCGGCTCCACTCAAGCCACGCACTTTATTCTACTCGTCGGAAAGGCGATCAAACTTTATTAACTCTTTCGCGCGAATATGCCCGGGCTGATGGTATTTACAAAAAAAAGCCCATGCGCCCAAACTCATATCTGAAACGACAGAGACCGCTAAGGCAACCGGCGCCAGCATTGCCGCAAAGCCTTCGGCCCAAATCGAGCAAGGGCGCCATGGGAAAGACAATCCTGATCGTCGAAGATAATGAGCTTAACATGAAGCTCTTTCACGATCTTCTGGAGGCTCACGGCTATACCACCCTGCAAACGAGAAACGGGATCGACGCAATTGCGCTCGCGCGCAAGCATCGGCCGGACCTCATTGTCATGGATATTCAGCTTCCGGAAGTCTCCGGCCTCGATGTCACAAAATGGCTAAAGGAAGACGATAGCCTGCGACATATTCCGATCGTCGCTGTCACCGCGTTCGCGATGAAGGGCGACGAGGAACGCATCCGCGAGGGCGGTTGCGAAGCCTATGTGTCAAAACCGATTTCCGTTTCACGCTTCCTCGAAACAATCCGTCAATTCATTCCGGCGAATCTGGCGTAGAAGGCTGGGGATAACGGGGAAAACTCGTGACGCGAGACGTTGCGCGGAAAAATGCAGTGCTTTTCGAGGATTATTTCCTATAGAACGGAAATGTGTTGTTTAACAAGCGCTTGCTGACAAGCTTAAGTTGTCGTTAAAAAAGCGGGCAATGTTCACGAAGTGTTAAGGAGAGGGAGCGCAAAATCCGACGAGTGAGGCAGAACGATGTCATTCTTGCCTTGCCAAAATCGGTTGTTTCCTCATACTTATAAGCAGTTACCCTGCGGAGTGCTCGGGTCCGCCGCATCTCCTGGGTCCGTAGGGCATACGACCGAAGCCTCTTGTCGTCGCAAACATGACGGTTTCGGCAAAAGCACGTTGGATCACGCCCTCTTGATCCGATGGCGCTCAGATCAGCTCCGCATCATAATCGGACTTACCCCGCTGCCGATGGTTGCGGAGCTGATCATCTCTTCATTTCTGATGAAAAATCGACAAGGAGAACGCGAAGCCGCGGCTAGCGCGGCCGTCGCTACTTGATCTTCGCTTCCTTGAATTCCACGTGATGCTTGACCACGGGATCATACTTCTTGAGCGCAAGCTTCTCGGTCAAATTGCGCGGGTTCTTCTTGGTTACATAATAGTAGCCGGTACCCGCCGTGCTCACCAATTTGATTTTCTGAGTTACTGGTTTTGCCATGATACGTCCGAAACTTCTCCCCAATCGAGCGCAGAAAGTGCCCGCCTTGAGTCCCGCTGTCAACCCCGGCGGCGATTTTAAATCATTTCAGTTGAAAACCACGAACTTTCAGCAACTTTTTTCTATTCCCGGTTGAAAGGCTATTTCCAAAAAGAGCAAGATCGGCGAATGCGCGCTCTGGTTGTGCTTTCGGTCGTTTCCCCGTATCGAGGGCACAGTGCCGTATTTTCAAGGTGGCGACCGGGTTATCCGCCCCGGATCGGACCCGGTTGCCCCAGAAAGCCTGATCTAGCGCCGTCCCTTGGCGCCCTTGCCTGACCTGAGCCGAGCTTTTTTACCGCCGGAGCTTTTCCTCCCGACCTTGGCGAGCGCAGCGGAAAACTTCCCGTCGCTCATCATGTCGAACCGCAGCGCGCCTGCTGCCGGGTTCGCCTCGACGAGTTTCACATCGACGCGGTCGCCAAGGCGGAAGCTCTCGCCCGTGCGCTCACCGACGATGGCATGCAGGTTCTCCAGGTGCTTGTAGTAGTCGCGACCGAGCGTCGCCATGGGCACGAAGCCGTCAGCTCCCGTGTCGAGCAGCTTCACGAACAGGCCAAAGCGCGTCACGCCCGACACGCGCGCCTTGAACGTTTCGCCGACGCGTTCCGCCAGATGCATCGCGATGAGCCGGTCCACCGTCTCGCGCTCGGCCGACATGGCCTTGCGCTCGCTTTGCGAAATGTTCTCCGCGATGGCGTCGAGCTTCGTCTTCTCCGCGTCGGACAGGCCGCCCTCTCCCAGCCCGAAGGCGCTGACAAGCGCGCGATGCACGACAAGGTCGGCATAGCGGCGGATGGGTGAGGTGAAATGCGCATAGCGGCGCAAGTTAAGGCCGAAATGGCCGATGTTGCCCGGCCGGTATTCGGCCTGCGCCTGCGAGCGCAGCACCACCTCGTTCAGGATCTCCTCGTGTTCCGTACCGATCGCCTTGTTCAGCACGCGATTGAATTGGCCGGGACGGTTGAAGGTCGTCTTGCCGGCGTTGACGCCGATGCTCGCGAGAAACTCGGAGAGCGCCACCAGCTTCTCCGATGAGGGCGCATCGTGGATACGGTAGATGAGCGGCGACTTCTTGGCCTCCAGCGCCTCGGCGGCGGCAACGTTCGCCTGGATCATGAACTCCTCGATGAGCCGGTGCGCCTCCAGCCGCTCGGGAATGATGACCTTCGACACAAGCCCGCGCTCGTCGAGAACGATCTTGCGTTCCGGCAGATCGAGGTCGAGCGGCCCGCGACGATTGCGTGCTTCCTTCAGCACCTCGTATACAGCCCAGAGCGGCTTCAGGATCGGCTCAAGCAGCGGCCCGGTCTTGGCGTTAGGGCTGCCGTCTATGGCCGCCTGCGCCTCCTGATACGACAGCTTGGCCGCAGAGCGCATCATGGCGCGGGAAAAACGCTGTCCGGTCTTCTTGCCGTCGCGGTCGAACACCATCCGCACGGCGAGGCACGGCCGAAGCTCGTTTTCGCGCAGCGAGCAAAGCCCGTTCGAGAGCTTCTCCGGCAGCATCGGCACGACACGGTCGGGGAAATAGACTGAATTGCCGCGCAGCAGCGCTTCTTCGTCGAGCGCCGAGCCGGAGCGCACGTAAAAGGAGACGTCCGCGATGGCGACGATGACGACCGAGCCGCCCTCGTTGGCGGGATCGGTGTCGGGCGCGGCCCAAACCGCGTCGTCATGGTCTTTCGCGTCCGAAGGATCGATGGTGATGAGCGGCACGCGCGTCAGGTCTTCGCGGTGCGACATCGTCGCTCCCGGCAGACGCTCAAGCTCGGCCAGCACATCCTCGCCGAACACATCGCGCAGCCCGTGATTGTGGATCGCGATGAGGCTTACGGCCTTCTCGGCCTTGGGATGGCCGATGCGCTCTGTGATGCGCGCGGACGGACGATTTGTGCGCGAGTCCCGCAGCGTCTCGAAGCGGACGAGCTCGCCGTCCTCGGCGCCGTCCATCTCGCCATCGGCGACCGGCCACTCCTTCAAATCCTTCTTGTCGATGGACTCGACCACGAAGCCGCGACCGGACTTGCGCAAGATGCCGAGCTGGCGCGCGCGTTCGCGCGGCAAGCGCTTGATGGGAGATGCGATGTAGGCGAAGCCGCCGGACTCTTCGGGCGCTTCCCCGCCATCGCCGTCCGCATCGGCTCCGCGCCCGGCTTCCCTGATGCGCGCCAGAACGTGATCGCCGACGCCGATGGCGGGGCCTTCGTATCGGCGCGTGATGTTGAGGAGAATGCGAGGCGGCGCGCCGTCTTCATCCGCGTTCCAGTTCAGCGGCGCGCAAACGAGATCGCCTTCGCGATCCTGCGTCTTGACCACGATAACGGCGACGTTCGCCAGGGCCTCTTTCTTCACCACGCGGCGCGTGTCCGCGATGAGGCCGTCCGCCGCGAGTTCTTTCAGGATGCGTTTGAGTTCGATGCGATCCGAGCCCTTGATATCGAAGGCTCTGGCGATTTCGCGGCGGCCAATATTGCCGGTCGAGGAACGAATGAATTTGAGAATATCGTCTTTGGTCGGTGTCTTCGAGCGCACCACATCGGTGCGCTTCTCTTTCAGTTTCATGGTGTCTTTCTGACGAGGCGGGCTCATGTCGTCCCGCCCGCCGCTCTGGGTGTTGCCTTCTTCGCCACAGCTTTCGCTTTCGGCTTCGTGTCGGCCTCGGTGGTCTTGGCCGCCTTCTCCTTCGCGGAGCTTTTCGTCTTGCCGTTGGCGGCGGTCTTTTTCGCTGCGGCGGCCTTGGCCTTCTTCGGCGCTTCCGCCTCTTCGCCCGCATCGGTGGCCTTGGCCTTTACGGACTTCTTTTCTTTCGCGGGCGCATCCTTGGCCTTGGCGGATTTCGCCGTCTTGCCGCGCCCTTTCTTCGTATCGCCCGCTTCGATGCGCGCCGCGATCAGCCGCACCGCCTCTTCGACGGTCACATCCTGCGGTTCGGTTCCCTTGGGGATCGTGGCGTTGACCTTGCCCCACTTTATATAGGGACCGAAGCGGCCGGCGAGAACTTCCATCTTGCCGCCCTTTTCAGGGTGCTCGCCCAAAACCTTGATCGGCTCGGTTTTCGGGGCGCGGCCCTTGCCGCCGGAGCCGCCTTCCGCGATCACGGTCACGGCGCGGTTGAGGCCGATGGTGAAGACCTCCTCCGCATCGATCTTCACATATTTCCCGTCGTGCTCGACATAGGGACCGTAGCGCCCGAAGCCCGCTGAAATCTGCTTCTGCGTCTCGGGATGCAGCCCCACGGCACGCGGCAACGCGAGGAGCTTCAGCGCGAGTTCGAGGTTCACCTCGGCCCCCTTCAGCCCCGACGGAATGGACGCGCGTTTCGGCTTCTCGCCGTCGCCGCCCTCGCCAAGCTGGATATACGGGCCAAAACGTCCGTTCTTGAGGCAAATGGCAAGCCCCGTCTCGGGATCGTTGCCCAGCACCGTGTCGCCCGCTGGCGCGGCGCCGTCGCCATTGCCGTTTTCGCCGGTCTTGAGCTGGCGCGTGTAGCGGCATTCGGGATAGTTCGAACAACCGACAAACGCACCGAACCTGCCGACCTTCAGCGACAATTGCCCCTGATTGCAGAGCGGGCAGAGACGCGGATCGCCGCCGTCTTCCTTCGCGGGGAAGATATGCGGGCCGAGCAGTTCGTTCAGCGCATCGAGCACCTGCGCCACGCGCAGATCCTTGATGTCCGTCACCGCACCGATGAAGTCCTGCCAGAATTCGCGCAGCAGCGCCTTCCAGTCGAGCTTGCCATCGGATATCTGGTCGAGCCGGTCTTCGAGATAGGCCGTGAAGTCGTATTCGACGTAACGCTTGAAGAACGCTTCGAGGAACGTGGTGACGAGCCGTCCCTTGTCTTCGGGGACGAGCCGTTTCTTGTCGAGCTTCACATATTCGCGCTCGCGGAGCACGGCCATCGTGCTCGCATAGGTCGACGGGCGTCCAATGCCGAGACGCTCCATCTCGCGGATAAGCGTCGCCTCGGTATAGCGCGGCGGCGGCTCGGTGAAATGCTGTGCGGCGGTGACGCCAGAATCCTTCAGCGCCTCGCCCTGCTTCAGCGCGGGCAGGCGAGCGGAGTCCTCGTCGTCGGTGTCGTCGCGGCCTTCTTCATAAAGCCTCATGAAGCCGTCGAACTTCACCACGGACCCGGTCGCACGCACCCCATAGGGCACGCCGTCCTTGCCGGGCACGGAGATTTCCGCCGTTGTGCGCTCGATGTCGGCGCTCGCCATCTGGCTTGCAACCGCGCGCTGCCATATCAGCTTGTAGAGCCGCGCCTCTTCAGCCGAGAGACCGCGAAGCTTGTCCGGGTGACGGCGGAAGTCGGTCGGGCGGATCGCTTCGTGCGCTTCCTGCGCGTTCTTCGCCTTGGTCTTGTAGATGCGCGGCGCGTTCGGCACATAACGCGGGCCGAACTGGCTTTCGATCTGGCCGCGAGCCTGTGCGATGGCTTCCGGCACGATCTGCACGCCGTCCGTTCTCATATAAGTAATGAGACCGACCGTCTCGCCGCCGATGTCGATGCCCTCGTAAAGCTTCTGCGCGATCTGCATCGTCTGGCGCGGCGAAAGACCGAGCTTGCGCGACGCTTCCTGTTGCAGTGACGAGGTGGTGAAAGGCGGCGCGGGATTGCGCTTGTGGTCCTTCGCCTCGATGCTGTCGACGCGGTAGGATTGCCCCGTGATCGCATCGCGATAGGCGTGCGCGGTCGTCTCGTCCGGGATGTCGAACTTGTCGAGCTTCTTGCCGTCACGAGCGACGAGGCGCGCGGTGAACGCGTCGCCGCCGCCGTTCTTGAGCGCCGCTTCGACCGTCCAGTATTCGCGCGTGCGGAACGCCTCGATTTCGGCTTCGCGGTCGACAACGAGACGCAACGCCACGGACTGCACGCGGCCCGCCGAGCGCGCGCCCGGCAGTTTGCGCCACAGCACCGGCGAGAGCGTGAAACCGACGAGATAGTCGAGAGCGCGGCGCGCCAGATAGGCATCGACCAGCGGCTCGTCGATCTTGCGCGGGTTCTTCATCGCGGTGAGGATCGCATCCTTCGTCACGGCATTGAACGCGACGCGCTCCACGGACACGCCGTTCAGCGCGCGCTTCTGCTCCAGAATTTTCAGCAGGTGCCAGGAGATGGCCTCGCCTTCGCGATCCGGGTCAGTCGCGAGAATGAGGCGATCCGCGCCCTTTACGGCCTTGGCGATCTCGTTGACGATCCGGCTGGAGTCGGCCTCCACCTCCCACGTCATTTCAAAGTCGTTATCCGGCAGAACGGAGCCGTCCTTCGCGGGCAGGTCTCGCACATGGCCGTACGATGCGATGACCTTGTAATCGGCCCCCAGATACTTGTTGATAGTTTTCGCCTTCGCGGCGCTTTCGACGATAACGATGTTCATTGAGATACGATCTTGTTCGTGAGGCCGTGGCCTGGAGGGCTATCAGGTCGGCGGGGAGAATCGATCCTTCAAGAGTAGAACAGCTGCACCATAACGGCGCACCCTGATCCCTTCCGCCTGACAATCACGCCTGCCCGAGAGTTTTTCCTCGCCCTAACTGGCCGCGATGTCTTGCTTTTTGCCGGTTTCGACTAGAGAGGACATTCCCTGCAAATGTGTGCTTTTCCGAAACCCTTCCCTTGGTCAGTCGTTTCCATTGCCTTCTCCAGGATTCGGATATCAGGCTTGTAATGCGCAACCGCGCCCGATAAATCAAGCCTGAAGCGTTCAGAGGTCGGACACACGGACGGCCAACCGGGGCAAAACCTGTATGAAAACAGATACAGCGCAGCCTCCCCATGGCGCAGATCGGCCGCCATTGGCGACGATAGGCAAATGCGATATCATGACGCCATGACCATAAGAGCTTTACCGAAAGAGCCGCGAGATCGAACGACCCGGGCAGCAGAGGGAATGCCACGGCGGCGCTTCACGCTCGACGAACTGGAGAAGATGACGGCCGCAGGCATCCTCGACGAGGATGAACGCATCGAGCTGATCGGTGGAGATGTCGTGCCGATGACCCCGAAGGGGAACCACCACGAGGTTTTGAAAGCCGCCCTGAACTGGCATTGGGCGCGGCGTACGCCGGATCATCTCCGTTTCGTCCCGGAGACCACCTTGCGGCTCGCGCACGACACCTATCTCGAACCCGACTTCGTGTTCTTCGACAAGGAAACCGGCGTTTCGGGCCTGAATGCTGAAACGGCGCATCTCGTCGTGGAGATTGCGGATTCGAGCTACGCCTACGACATCGGGCGGAAGGCGGCGCTTTATGCCGCTTTCGGTATCCCGGAACTCTGGGTCATCCACGCGGTCAGGCTCGAAACGCGCGTCCATCGGAAGCCTTCTCCCGCAGGCTATCAGGCGACGAACGACCTTTCGGCCGATCGCCGTCTTGTCCCGGCTTTCTGCGAGCATCTCGCGGTCACGCTCGGCGAACTCGACCTGCGATAAAGCTTTTGCGCGCAATCAAACAAGCGCTGCGGCTTCCTCGATAGCGGCATAAACCGCGTCCAGTTCGTTCGGCGTCGTACAATAGGGCGGCATGATGTAGACCGTGTTGCCGAGCGGACGCAGCAAAAGCCCTCGCGACAGAAAGAAATCCATCAGCTTCGGCGCGATGCCTGCGAGATAGCCGGCGTCCTTCACGCGAAGGTCCATCGCCGCGATAGTGCCGAGGCTGCGCGCGTCGGTGAAGCCGCGATGCCCAGCGAGCCGCGCCACGCGTTCTGCCTGCGCTGCAACGAGGCCCGCGATCCGATCCCGCACAGGCTCATCGCGCCAGACGCGAAGATTTGCGGCAGCGGCGGCGCAGGCAATCGGGTTTGCCGTGAACGAACTCGAATGGAAGAACATGCGCGCACGATCCGGCGAATAATGAGCCTCGAAGATCTCTTGCGTCGCGAGCGTCACCGCGAGCGGGATCACGCCGCCGGTCAGCCCCTTCGCGAGGCACATGATGTCGGGCGCGATGCCCGCCTGCTCGCAAGCGAACAGCGTCCCGGTGCGGCCGAAGCCCGTCATCACCTCGTCCGCTATGAAAAGGACGCCGCGCCGTCGCGCGATATGGTGAAGCTCGCGCAACGCGTCAGGCGTATAAAAGAGCATGCCGCCAGAGCCGAGGATTAGCGGCTCCACGATGATCGCGGCGGGCGGATCGCGGCGACACGCAGCCTCGAACGCGTCGAACGCCACTTGCTCCCGGCCCGGCGCGGGGTAGGGTATGCGCTCGACTTCGAACAGCAGCGGCCCGTACGGATCGTTGAAAACGCCGCGCGCTCCGACCGACATGCACCCGATGGTGTCGCCGTGATAGGCGTGCTCCAGCGCCACGATGCGGGTGCGCTTTTCTCCGCGATGGACGAAATAGCCGAGCCCCATCTTCAGCGCCACTTCCACCGAGGTCGAGCCGCTGTCCGAGAAGAAGACGCGTTCGAGCCCCTCCGGCGCAATCTCGACGAGCCCGCGCGCCACTTCCTCCGCCGGTTCATGCGTGAAACCCGCGAAAATGAGCTGATCCAGCAAGCCCGCCTGCGCGCGGATCGCCTCCGCGATGGGCGGGTGATTATGCCCGTGCGTGATGACCCACCACGACGCGATGCCGTCATAGATGCGGCGACCGTCGGCAGCCTCAAGCCAGGCGCCTTCGCTGCGCGCGATCTTCGTCATGACAGGCTGGAGCGCGTGCTGCGTGAAGGGGTGCCAGATCGGCGATTGCGATGTCATGTCATTGCTCCTTGCGGGCGCGAACGCTTGAGCCTCACGCCCTTCCGGCTATCGGCGGCTCGCCGCGCGTGCTTCTTTCGCGACGGTGAGCAGAAAGCGCGCGGCGATATCCTCGGCAAGCGCGGGCTTGAGGCGCGTGTCGCGCAACGCGCCATTAAGATCGCCCAGCCGCGCCGCCAAGGCCGGGACCGTCCATTTGCGGATCTGTGCCGCGAGAGCGTCCTGCTGTTTGTAATACACCGGCGGCCGCAGTTCCTTGATGGCCTGCATCGGCGATGCCCCCGCATCTACAGCAACGCGCAGCGCATGAAGACGAAGCAGGCTCGACCCGAGCACTACGAAGACCGGCGAGACGTTCGACTCTACCGCCATGTAGCGCTCGAACGCGAGGATCGCCTTGCGGCCGTCGCCGTCGAGCGCCGCGTCCACGATGTCGGACAGGTCCGCAGTTTGCTGATCGTTCAGGCACTCTTCCACCTGCGCCGCGGTGATGCGGCGGTCATCTCCCGCATAGGTGATGAGCTTCGCGGTTTCCGAGCGCGCCAGCAGCGCCGAAAAATCGCAACGCGCAGCCACGAGCGCCGCCGCTTCTCCATCGATCTCGTAACCGGCTTCGGCGGCCTGATGGCGGATCGCCGCGACGACGCTGTCGGGGTCTTCGCCATAACATCCGATCGCCGCGAGATGCGCGGCTGCCTCGAAGCTCTGCGCGAGCTTGTGGCTTTTCTTCATGTCCGGCGCTTGCGCGATCAGGAAGGCGCCATCGAAAGGGCGCGCGATAGCGTCCGCCAGGATCGCCTGCGCCTTTACCGGCAGCGACGTCAGCCAGACGATGCGCGTTCCCCCGAAAAGCGAATGCGTCGTCAATTCCACGATGACGCGGTCGGGATCGGCGGCAAGATCGGTGTCGTGCAGGCGGGCGAGTTCAGCGTCCGGGCCTAGCCTCTTCAGGAGGACGCGGCTCAGGGCATCCGCGCGGGCGGCGATTTGCAACGCGTCCGAGCCATAGAACAGAAAACCGCGAACCGCAGGCTGCGGTGCGGCGAGGAACCTGTCCAGCGATGAGGCGCCTGGCGCGACCATGGAAAACTTCTGGCCCGGTTAGGTTCGAGCTTCAGTCACCCGAATTTCTGCGAGCGACGACAGTCGGTCAACCCGGTCGGGATGAACAGTGTCGATGCTCTGGCTACGCGTCGCGCGAGAGATAAGCGGCGAGGCGCGTTTTCAACGTGTCAGCGAGCGTGCGGGCCGCGCGGTCCTGCGCGTTGAGCGCGGCGCGGGTGTCGCCGTAGATGGAACCCGCATTGCCGGTCGAACCCGCAAGGTCGTAGGCTGCTTCGGACGTGCTCGCGCCCTTGAACACGGTTTCATTGTCCGAGAGGCGAACGAGGCGGAACTCCGCGTCAAGCTGCAGGATGCGGCCCGTCGGGTTGCCCGCCTGCGTGACGAGGGTGTTTCGATAGCTTTCGCGCAACGCGATGTCGAGCCGATAGACGGGAGCAAGTGTGCCACCCCCGCCCGTGGTGCCGAAAAGAAGCTCGTTGCGCAGCTTCTGGCCGGTGCGGCTCGGAATCGTGGCGATTTCGACGCGCTTCATCGCCTCTACGAGAGACTGTCCGCCGGCCGTCGGAGTGCCGTACAGCGGATGAAATCCGCAGCCGGCCGAACCGAAAGCGAGGAAACCTGCGATCACGGCAAGTCCTGCCCCCCTGCGAAGCCGCTTGCCGCTTTTCGAGATTTCAAGCCACGACATTGACGATCCTTTCGGGAACCACGATCACCTTTTTGATCGGCCTACCGTCCACTGCCCGAGTGACGCTTTCGAGGCGAAGCGCCGCCGCCTCGACATCGGCGCGGTCCGCGTTGCGCGGCACGACGATCTCGTCACGGCGTTTCCCGTTCACCTGTACGGCAATGGTTACGGTATCGTCAACGAGCAAGCTCTGCTCAACCTCCGGCCAAGCTTCGTTTGCGAGAAGCGTGTTGTAGCCAAGCAGCGAAAAGCCCTCTTCGGCAAGGTGCGGCATGATCGGATTGATCATGTGCACAAAGAAAACGCTCGCCTCGCGCAGCGCGAAGCCGAAGCTTTCATCTCCCGCCGTGCCCTTGTCCTGAAGCGCGCCTTGCAGCGCATTCGCGAATTCGTAGACCGCCGCGATGGCGCGGTTGAAGCGCAGCCCCTCGATCTCCTCGGCGACAGCGGCGAGCCCCTTGTGCGCGGCGCGGCGCAAGGCCTGCGCGGGCGCGGAAAACGTGGCGGGCGCCTTTGCGTCGACGGGCGCTAGCCTCGGTTCCGCCTCGTTCAGAAGCCGCCAGACGCGCTGTGTAAAGCGCCACGCGCCCTGCACGCCTTCCTCGGTCCAGACCACATCGCGTTCCGGCGGGCTGTCGGAAAGCACGAACCAGCGCGCGACATCGGCGCCGTAGTGCTGCGTGAAGACATCGGGATCGATGGTGTTCTTCTTCGATTTCGACATCTTTTCGATGCTGCCGATGCTGATCGGCGCGCCATCGAGGCGGAAAGCCTTGCGCACGCCGCTCTCGGTCTCGATCTTGACCTCGTCCGGGGCGAGCCAGTTCTGCTTGTCGTCGAAATAGGTTTCGTGCAGCACCATGCCCTGCGTGAACAGGGCATTGAACGGCTCCGCAAGGCCGAGATAACCGCAATCCTTCATCGCGCGCGTGAAGAACCGCGCATAGAGAAGGTGCAGGATCGCGTGCTCGACGCCGCCGATATACTGATCGACAGGCAGCCAGTAATCCGCCTGCGCGCTCTCCACCGGCTCGGCGGCATGAGGCGCGGTGAAGCGCGCGAAGTACCACGAGCTATCCACGAAGGTGTCGAACGTATCCGTTTCGCGCGTCGCCTTGCCTCCGCAGGTCGGGCATTCGACATGCTTCCACGTGGGGTGATGATCCAGCGGATTGCCGGGCTTGTCGAACGACACGTCATCCGGGAGACGCACCGGCAGATCCTTGTCCGGCACCGGCACGACACCGCATTTTTCGCAATGGATGACGGGGATCGGACAGCCCCAGTAGCGCTGGCGCGACACACCCCAATCGCGCAGGCGGAAGGTGGTCTTCTTCTCGCCTATGCCGCGCTTCGCGAGGCGGTCCGCAACTTCTTCCTTCGCGGCATCCACGGTCAAGCCGTTGAGGAAAGAGGAATTTTGCAGCAGGCCCGGACCCGTATAGGCTTCGTCGCCGACCTTGAACTCGGCCGGGTCGGCATCTTCCGGAATGACGACGGCTTTCACCGTGAGGTTATATTTCCGCGCGAAATCGAGGTCGCGCTGATCGTGCGCGGGGCAGCCGAAGATCGCGCCCGTGCCGTAGTCCATCAGGATGAAGTTCGCCACATAGACCGGCAGCTTGACGCCCTCATCGAACGGATGCGCGGCGAAGAGCCCCGTGTCGTAGCCCTTCTTTTCCGCGCGGTCGATATCCTCCTGCGCGGTGCCGATGCGACGGCAATCCTCGATGAATTCGACGAGCTTCGGATCGGTCTTCGCGAGTTCCCTCGCGAGCGGATGCTCGGGCGAAATGCCGACAAAACTCGCGCCGAAAAGGGTGTCGGGCCGCGTGGTGAACACCTGCACCGTTTGGTGTCCCGTCGGCAGGCCGTTGCCCGAGAGGCTGAAACGCATGAGCAGGCCCTGGCTCTTGCCGATCCAGTTCCTCTGCATGAGCCGCACCTTGTCGGGCCACTTGTCGAGCGTATCGAGCCCATCAAGCAGATCATCGGCGTAATGCGTGATCTTGAAGAACCACTGCGCCAGCTCCTTCTGCTCGACGAGCGCGCCGGAGCGCCAGCCGCGGCCGTCGATCACCTGCTCGTTCGCGAGCACGGTGTGATCGACCGGATCCCAGTTCACCTTGCTCTTCTTCCGGTAGACGAGGCCCTTCTTGTAGAAGGCCTGAAAGATGCGCTGCTGCTGGTGGTAATATTCGGGGTCGCAGGTGGCGAATTCGCGCGTCCAGTCGAGCGACAGGCCGATGCGCTTCAGCTGTGTGCGCATGGCTTCGATATTGTCGTAGGTCCATTCGCGCGGGTTGATGCCCTTCTGGATCGCGGCGTTTTCCGCCGGGAGGCCGAACGCATCCCAGCCGAAGGGATGCAGCACGTTGAAGCCCCGCGCGCGCTTGTAGCGCGCCACGACATCGCCCATCGTGTAATTGCGGACGTGACCCACATGGATGCGCCCGGACGGGTAGGGGAACATCTCAAGCACGTAATATTTGGGTCTCGAGCGATCGGTGGACGTGAGAAAAGTCTGTTGCTCTTCCCAAATCCGCTGCCAATGTTTCTCACGCTCCGGGGCGTTGTAGCGTTCCTGTGCCATGGGTCATGTTCCTCGCGCGAAAGCGCGGCAAAAAAGGTTTGCGTGATATGAAGTTGAAAGGGAGCCTCGGTCAAGAGAAGCGCATGACATGAGCACAGACGATCAACCGTTCAATTCCAGCGCCGTTGAAGACGCTTATCTTTCGATCCGCGAGCGCGTATGGCGCGCGGCGCAGAACGCGGGGCGCGATCCGGCTTCCGTGAAGCTCGTGGCGGTGACGAAAACCTTCGACGCAGAGCATATCCGGCCGGTTCTCCGGCAAGGTCACGTTCTCTTCGGCGAAAACCGCATTCAGGAAGCCATGCGGAAATGGCCGCCGCTGCGCGAGGAATATCCGCGCGCGGAGCTGCATGTCATCGGCCCGATCCAGACGAACAAGGCGCGCGAGGCGGTGGCGTTCTTCGACTGCATCGAGACGGTCGACCGGCCGAAACTCGCGGCGGCGCTGGCGCATGAGATTCAGAAGCAGGGACGCGCCCCGAAGCTGTTCGTGCAGGTCAATATCGGAGAGGAGCCGCAGAAAGCGGGCGTCGCGCCGGATGAAGCCGCCGCATTTGTACGCCAGTGCGAATGCGAGTTCGGCCTTTCCGTCGCGGGGCTGATGTGCATCCCGCCGTTCGACGACGATCCGGTGCCCTATTTCGAGAAGATGGCGGCGCTGCGGAAGGAACTCGGGCTGCTCGAACTCAGCATGGGCATGAGCGGCGACTTCGAGGCCGCCATCGCGGCGGGCGCGACGCTCGTGCGCGTCGGCTCCGCGATTTTCGGCGGGCGATGACGGAGCGGGGCTGGAGCGGTCCGCTTTGATTGCATCAAAAGCGCGCTCCAGCTTTTTGTCAGGCCGTCGCGTCTATCGGAAAACCGCTTCGCACCCTTCCGGTCTACGGCGTCGTACCGTTAATGAGCCTCCCGAAACGCATAGAGTTCCGCCGTGTTCAGTGGACCGGCGATTTATCGCTATTTCCCTGCGGAACCTCGTCGATGAGAATCGGCATGGAAAGGGGAGCGGCGTGCTTCGGCGCTTCGAGATAGCCGACAGGCACGGGCGCGGGTTCAGGCAGAAGGTCTGCCATCTCTTCGGCGCGGGAGGAGAAAAACACGTCGTCGATCTGCGCCAGGAACACCTCGCACGCCGTGCGCAATTCGAACAGCGCGGTGCGGCCGCCCACGAGATAGGATCCGCCATGGACCGGCTGGTGCACGCTGCGCGGGTCTGGCTGACGCAGCGACAGGAAGCGCGAGAGCGAACCGCCGCCATTGAACATGCGCTGCGCGTCGCGGACGAACTCAGCCTGCAACGCCTCGCAAGCGGATGTGGCCTCAAGCATCTGTTCGATCTCGTCCTGGAAATCGGGCGCGATCCTGCGCAGTTCCGAAGCCCAGTTGCGCGCGCGCATGATCTTCATGAGCATCAGCGCTTCGCGTTCCTGGAAGGTCTTGCATCCTTCGCGGAAACGACCGAGCCGGGCAGCGATTTCCGCGTGCCCGGCTCCTTTGACGTCAGCTTTTGGAAGCGCGGTTCGCTCGAAGAACCATGCATCGCTGATTGCTGATTTCAGCGCATCTTTCAGGAGATACACGATCGTATAGATATCGTGGTCTTGCGGTTGGGTGATCGTCCAGAGCGCCATCGTTGCGTCAGCCCTTGGCTAAGTCCGAGGCGATCATCCCGAGGTTTGCGCGAGGGTCCGCGCAAATCCTCCGAACGCTATGGCAGCCTTATGAGCATCCCGTCGTGCCGCCGCAGGTATCGCACTTCAGACAAGTTCCGTTGCGAACGAGAGTGAAGTTGCCGCATGTGCCGCAGGCTTCCCCCTCGTAACCTTTCGCGCGCGCTTCCGCGAGCAAGTCGGCCTTACCGGGCCTTGCTGCGAGCGGTACCGTCTGATGGGAATGGTTCAACGCGGCACTTGCCCCATCGCGCGCGTTTACATCGAGAGAGCCCAGCGGAGACTTGTCTTCGTCTTCCGGACGCAAGGCATAAGCGAGGGCGCCATTTGTTTCATACGAACCGGCGCCACCGATTCGCTCATTCTTAGGCTGATCCTGAACTATGACAACTTTGTGGTGAAGTCCGCGTGTGAGACCCTTCGACACATAGCGATCCGCATAGATCACCGGATTGGTGGCAGCCGCCGCGGCGGCCTTCTGCCCCGGCCTGTCGTCCGCGACGCCGCCGCCCATCACCGTCGCGCCGATCTGTGCCGGGTCGACATGGGCGAGGTCGTTGCGGCCGAGATAGGACACGGCGAGTTCGCGGAAGATGTAGTCGAGGATCGACGTCGCGTTCTTGATCGCCTCGTTGCCCTGCACGAAGCCCGCCGGTTCAAAGCGCGTGAAGGTGAACGCCTCTACGAACTCGTCGAGCGGCACGCCATATTGCAGGCCGAGGCTGATCGCGATGGCGAAGTTGTTCATCAGGCTGCGGAACGCGGCGCCTTCCTTGTGCATGTCGATGAAGATTTCACCGAGGCGTCCGTCTTCGAACTCGCCGGTGCGCAGGTACACCTTGTGACCGCCGACCACGGCCTTCTGCGTGTAGCCCTTGCGCCGGTTCGGCAGCTTCTCGCGCTCGACCTTTGTGCGGACGCGCTCGATGATGCGCTCGACGATGCGCTCCGCAACGATCTGCGCGCGACGGCCCTGCGGCGCGGCGGCCAACGCTTCGGCCGCGTCCTCGGCATCCGCGTCGTTGTCGGTGAGAAGCTGCGCGGACAGCGGCTGCGAAAGCTTCGACCCGTCGCGATAGAGCGCATTGGCCTTCAGCGCCAGCTTCCACGACAGCATGTAGGCTTCGCGGCAATCGGCGATGCTAGCCGAGTTCGGCATGTTGATCGTCTTCGAGATCGCGCCGGAGATGAACGGCTGCGCCGCCGCCATCATGCGGATGTGACTCTGCCACGACAGCGCGCGCTTTCCCTTTTTACCGCACGGGTTCGCGCAATCGAACACGGGCAGATGCTCAGGCTTAATGGCCGGAGCGCCTTCGAGGGTCATGGTGCCGCAAACATACTCGTTCGCCGCATCGATCTCCGCCCTCGGGAAGCCGATCGCCGCCAGCAGGTCGAAGCCGGGCGCGTCCATCTGCTCGTCGGTGAGCTTCAGCACGCCCTTGCAGAAATCGTCGCCGAGCGTCCACTTGTTAAAGACGAACTTGATGTCGAAGGCGCTCGCGAGGCCCGCCTCGACGGCGGCGATCTTCTCCGGCGTGAAGCCCTTCGCCGCGAGCGTCTTGTGGTTGATGTGGGGAGCCGTGGCGAGCGTGCCGCGTCCGACCGCATAGGCGATGATCGCGTCGATCTGCGTCTGCGTGTAGCCGAGGTTCCGCAGCGCTTCCGGCACGGCGCGGTTGATGATCTTGAAATAGCCGCCGCCGGCAAGCTTCTTGAACTTAACGAGAGCGAAGTCCGGCTCGATGCCCGTCGTGTCGCAGTCCATCACGAGGCCGATCGTGCCCGTCGGCGCGATGACCGACACCTGCGCGTTGCGGAAACCGTGCTTCTGCCCGAGCGAGATCACATCGTCCCACACTTCGCGGGCCACCGTGACGAGATCGGTCTGCGGGCAGACGCCGTCTTTCAGCGGCACGGGGTTCGTGGAAAGCATCTCGTAGCCGTTGTCACGCCCATAGGCCGCACGGCGATGGTTCTTCATCACGCGCAGCATATGGGCGGCGTTCGTGCCGTAACCGGCGAACGCGCCGAGTTCCTGCGCCATCTCGGCCGACGTAGCGTAGCTGACGCCGGTCATCAGCGCCGAAACCGCCGCCGCGAGCGCCCGACCTTCGTCCGAGTCGTAGCCGAGACCGGAAACCATGAGGAGGCCGCCGAGGTTCGCATAGCCGAGGCCGAGAGTGCGGAAGTCGAACGAGCGCTGCGCGATTTCCTTCGAGGGGAACTGCGCCATCGTCACGGAGATTTCGAGCACCACCGTCCACAAGCGGCAGGCATGCGCGAAAGCTTCGGTATCGACAATGCGGCCGTCGCTGGCCTGCGGGCGGAACGACAGCAGGTTCAGCGACGCGAGATTGCAGGCCGTGTCGTCAAGGAACATGTATTCGGAGCACGGATTGGACGCGCGGATCGGGCCGCTCGCAGGGCAGGTGTGCCAGTCGTTGATCGTGGTGTGGAACTGGATGCCCGGATCGGCGCTGGCCCATGCCGCTTCCGAGATCTGATCCATCAACGCGCGTGCCTTCAGCGTCTTCGCGGCCTTGCCCGTCGTTCGGGACGTCAGGTTCCAATCGCCATCGACTTCCACGGCGCGCAGGAACGCATCGTCCACGCGAACCGTGTTGTTCGAATTCTGGCCGCCGACGGTGCGATACGCTTCGCCTTCCCAATCCGTGTCGAAGCTCGGAAACTCGATGGACTTGAAGCCCTGCCGCGCGAAGTGGATGACGCGCTGGATGTAGGCATCGGGCACGAAGGCGGCGCGCGCCGCCTTGATCTCGCGCTTAAGCGCCACATTCTTGGACGGGTCGAAGCAGTCTTCGCCGTGGCCCTCGCAATTCACGCAGGCGCGCATGATGGCCGCGAGGTGCTTGGCGCACGCCTTCGAACCGGCGACGAGCGCCGCCACCTTCTGCTCTTCGAGCACCTTCCAGTTGATGAACGTCTCGATGTCCGGATGGTCGGCGTCGACGATCACCATTTTCGCGGCGCGGCGCGTCGTGCCGCCGGACTTGATCGCCCCCGCCGCCTTGTCGCCGATCTTGAGGAAGCTCATAAGGCCGGAAGACTTGCCGCCGCCGGAAAGGCGCTCACCTTCGCTGCGCAGCTTCGAGAAGTTCGAGCCGGTGCCGGAGCCGTATTTGAAAAGGCGCGCCTCGCGTACCCACAAATCCATGATGCCGTTTTCGTTGACGAGATCGTCTTCGACGGACTGGATGAAGCAGGCATGCGGCTGCGGGTGCTCATAGGCGCTTTCAGAGCGCACGAGTTCGCCCGTCTGGAAATCCACGTAATAGTGACCCTGGCCGGGGCCGTCGATGCCGTAGGCCCAATGCAGGCCGGTGTTGAACCATTGCGGGCTGTTCGGCGCGGCCATCTGCATCGCGAGCATATAGCAAAGCTCGTCGTGGAACGTCCGGGCGTCCTCCTCCGACGAGAAATAGCCCCCCTTCCAGCCCCAGTATGTCCACGCGCCCACCATGCGGTCGAACACCTGACGCGCGTCCTTTTCAGGACCATAGCGCTCTGCCTCGGGCAGCTCGGCAAGCGCCTGCAGGTCGGGCACGGAGCGCCACAGCCACGAGGGAACGCTGTTTTCCTCGATGCGCTTCAGGCGCGCGGGCACCCCGGCCTTGCGGAAATATTTCTGCGCAATGATATCGGCGGCCACCTGGCTCCACTGGTCCGGCACGAAAAAGCCTTCGAGCTGGAAAATCATTTTTCCATCCGGATTTTTCAGTTCGCTCGTCGCCTGACGGAACCGAATCGTCTCGTAGGGAGACTGCCCGCTCGTAGTGAATCGCCGTTCGATCCGCATGGATTCTCCTGCCCGGCGCATCATTGCGCCTGCCCGCTTTGTTCAAAGTGATGTTTGGGACGCAGAACTCGAAGACGCACATAGAGCGCACCTCTGACGAAAGGGCGCGCGCCAGCGCACCCGGAAATCGGGTGGCTGAAACAACTGGATTGGAAGACCTTGAGCCGACTGAGGATGAAATGCCGCCCCGCCCTCCCTGAAAGGGCGCTCCCCGCAGCGACACGCCTGAACGTAGTTGATTCGCATGCGTATGGCTGTCACTTCGCCGCAACATCGCACAAATGCTTGGGGGTGATGTTGATGGGGGCGCTATATGTTGTGTCGATCTTGTTCAAAAGCCCTGCGCGGGCGATAATTCCCTGTTGACAAGCGGGGGACAAGCTGTGGGCTGATTTGGGTCCGTCGCCGGCTGTTCGACGCCAAAATTCGCGAGGCGCGCAGCGCGGCTGCTTGCCTGGGGCTTAACAAGATGGCGGAGGCAAAGGGCTCTGCGTCCAGCCGCACGCGGTCCGCCGAGCATTGCAGGCGCTGTTACGCGCACAACCGTTCGAGAAGCCCCTTTCTATCGGAGTGCCCGACGCGCCCCATGCAGACCAGCCGCCGGACGCAAATACGCATCACAGGAACGATACGTCGCCCATGCGAGGTCTTCCGATTATAAGGAAACGTTGGGAACGCCCGTCTTCAGGCCCTTGACGGCTCGATCACGCGCTGAAGGACAAGAAACGTCGCGCCGCGCCCCTCTCGCCGTGCCTTCTGCTCGTAGCGCGTTACGGGCCAGTCCGGCAGGGCGTCGCGGTTCTCGGTCGTGAAAACCTGCGCGATGTCGAAAGCGGGATGGGCGCGCGCAGCTTCGATGGCAGCCTCGGCGTAATCATCGATGTCAGAGGCAAAACGGAATTCCGCGCCCGGCCGCAGCAGGGGCGCGAGTTCATCGAGAAGGTGCGCGGAAAACAGCCGCCGCTCGCGATGGCGCTTTTTTGGCCACGGGTCGGGGAACAACATGAAGGCACGTGCCAGACTTTCCGGCGGCAGCGCCTGAAGCAGGGCAAGCACATCGTCCGCGTATAAACGGACGCGTTCGGAAAGCTCGCGCGCGACGAGGGCATCCATCGCCGCCACGACGCCATTCAGGTAGGGTTCGGCGCCGATCACCCCGACATGTGGATTGTTGGCGACCTGCCAGACGAGATGCTCTCCGCCGCCAAAGCCGATTTCGAGCCAGATGTCCCGCACGCTGCCGGGAAAAAGCCGCTTCAGGGCGTCAGCGTCCAGCGGTGCGCTGACGTCGATCGAGCGGTTTTGCAGCGCGTCGGCAAGCAACGACGATTGCCGCAGAGAGAGCGTTCTGCCCTTTCTGCGGCCAAATGATCGAAGCCGTCTTTCGGAGGAATGTGCTGCGCCGTCGGCATTCCCGCACGGCGCAGTCTCGCCTTTCGTCACGCTCAGCTCAGCGCGTCTTTCAGCGCGTCGACGAGGTCCAGCCGCTCCCAGGAGAAGCCACCGTCATCGGTCGGCGTGCGACCGAAGTGGCCGTAGCTGGCAGTCCGCTGATAAATCGGGCGGCTGAGTTGCAGGCGCTCGCGGATGCCACGGGGGCTGAGGTCCACGATCTCGGCGATCACGGCTTCAAGCTTGCTTTCGTCCACGCTGCCCGTCCCATGAAGGTCGGTGTAGATGGACAGCGGCTTCGCCACGCCGATGGCGTAGGAGAGCTGAAGCGTGCACTTGTCGGCAAGACCCGCCGCGACAATATTCTTCGCCACCCAGCGCGCCGCGTAAGCCGCAGAGCGATCGACCTTCGTCGGATCCTTGCCGGAGAACGCGCCGCCGCCGTGCGGGGCTGCACCGCCGTAGGTGTCCACAATGATCTTGCGGCCGGTAAGACCGGTATCGCCATCGGGGCCACCGATCACGAAGCGTCCCGTCGGGTTAACGTAGAACTCTTCCTTCGGCGGGAACCAGCCCTGCGGCAGCACCTCGGCCACGATGTTGCCGACGATTTCGCGAATACGCTCCTGTGTCGCGTCTTCGGCGTGCTGCGTCGAAACGACGACAGAGGTCGCGCGCACCGGCTTGCCGTTTTCATAGTACAGAGAAACCTGGCTCTTGGCGTCGGGGCCAAGTTCTGGAAGCTGCCCTGACCGGCGCAGCTTCGAAATCTCGTACAGGATTCGATGCGAATAATAGATCGGCGCGGGCATGTAGCTTTCGGTTTCGCGCGTCGCGAAGCCGAACATGATACCCTGATCGCCGGCGCCCTCATCCTTGTTGCCCGCGGCGTCAACGCCCTGGGCGATATCAGCGGATTGAGCGTGCACGTAGGAGACGATATCGGCGGTCCGCCAGTCGAATCCCTCCTGCTCGTAACCGATGTCGCGGATCACGTTGCGCGCCGTCTCGATCAGCTTGTCGCTCGTGACGGAGGACGGCCCACGGACTTCGCCCGCCAGAACGACACGGTTCGTGGTCGCGAGAGTCTCCAATGCCACCCGCGAATGCGGATCGGCGGCGAGGTAAAGATCGACAATCGCGTCCGAGATCTGGTCGCAGACCTTGTCTGGGTGCCCCTCGGATACCGATTCGCTTGTGAAATGATAGCTATTGCGAGACACTGCCTCGTTCCAATCATTGCAAGATTTGCCTGGAATGCATGGCAACTCACCATGCTAGCCGAGATCGTTCCCAATCCCCGGCTGGCCTTCCTTAGCGTCCGGCTTTTCCTCTGACAAGGCCCTTACGAGATCTATGACGCGGCGCCGCACCTTCGGATCCTGTATCTTGGCAAACGCCTTGTTTAGTTCGAGACCTTCGCGAGAGTTGAGAAAATCGAGAAGAAAACCCTCTTGCTCGGGCTCATGAAGGCCGTGATTTGCGCTTGCCGGCGTGCCATGAGAAAATGCGTCTTCAAAGAAATAGCCAACCGGCACTTCCAGAATTTTCGAAAGCTGGAAGAGGCGGCTTGCGCCGATCCGGTTCGTTCTCTTTTCGTATTTCTGAATCTGCTGGAAAGTGAGATTCATTTTCTCACCCAGCTTCTCCTGACTCATGCCGATGATCATGCGACGATATCGCACGCGGCTGCCGACATGAATATCCACCGGATTCGGCTTGCGCCCTGCGGTTTCATATATCTCGTCATTATCGGCCAATATTGACACCGAAGACTCGACCATGCCCATATTCCGCCCCATCTCTCTCCGCCATCTTTAAGTTGTGCGCACTCAGCCGTATGACCTATTCCCACTACCTAAAAGTTGTAGTTATGCGTGAACGAGCCGTCAAGCTTCTTCTTATCTGCTAACGGATCGTTTTGGAGACATCGCCAAGGCGTTCTTCTCTTAACCTCAAGAATCCTCAGTGAGTTCCGGAATTAAGAATCATCTGACTTTTGCGAGAGCAACCATAGCCAGATAAAATTGAAGCGTGAAGAAAAATAACGCAATAAACGACTGCATCCTCGTTTTTTGATAACAGGTTATCGGTAATGCATGGGGCAAGCTGTGGTCAATTGTCCCAGCTTTACCCAAATCTATTTTGTTCAAAATGCGGCCAAAAGGGTCGATGACCGCCGAAATTCCGGTATTGGCTACCCTGACAACCGGCAAGCCTTCTTCGACGGCGCGAATGCGTGCCAGATGGAGGTGTTGATATGGTCCGGTGGACTGTCCAAACCACGCATCGTTAGTAATATTGACCAGCCATTTCGGTCTTTCCGGCAGATTTCCCGTTCTTCCCGGAAAAATAATCTCGTAGCAGATCAGCGGCAGAAAAGGCGCCGCCTGCGGGGTTTCGATTGGCCGTGCCGGCCCCAGCCCCGCCTCAAAACCGTCCAACCTATGGGAAAAAGCGGAAAAACCCGCCTTCATCAGAACGTCCCTGAAGGGCACATATTCACCGAATGGGACGAGGTGGATCTTGTCGTACACAGCCCTGATCTCAGCCCCTTTCCCCAACAAAAATAAGCTGTTGAAAGCTCGATCGAAGCGTGGACGACCGTCCGGTTCGCGGCTTCCCTCGGCACGTTCGGCGCCTATGATCAGTGAAGTCCCGTCTGGAATGAGCGCTGAAAGCGCATCGCGCACCTCGTCGCTGTATATCTGATCATTGAAGGCGAAAAGGACCGGTACGGAAGATTCAGGCCAGATGACATGCGTGAACGCGGCGATGTCTTCGCCAGACGTGCCGCTGCGGCTCAACTGAAGCGCGCGCTCGAAGATCCAGCGGCGATTTTCCGGTTTCCACTTTTCCTGCTGCGGAATATTCGGCTGAACGATGCGGATCCGCACTCCTGGCACATCACCGACGCTCTGCTGAAGCCTTTGCACGCCGACCGCGTAGAACGCCGCGAGGGTCAAGGCCGCGACCAGAGCGGGGACGCGAAGCCTGTCGAAGCGTGCCCCCGGCGCCGCGATGAAGGCTGCCGGCGCAGAGAAGATGAAAAGCGCCGCGAGCGTCAGACCGTAAATGCCGATATAGGCCGCCATCTGCATCGGCGCATCGTCAGCGGCAAGCGCCTGTCCGAACAGGTTCCAGGGAAAACCGGTGAAGAAATATCCCCGCGCGGCCTCCACGCAGAAAAAAGCGAAAACGAACCCGATGATGCGCGCATAGCCGCGCCGCCACATCGCCGCAGCAAGCCCCCCCGCGACCGCATAGAACAGCCCGAGCGCCGCGCAAAGTCCCGCCACAGCGAACGGCATCAGGACCGCGTAACGTTGCGCGTCGACGTAGAACGCGAAGCCGATCCAGTAGATACCCGCGAGAAAATAGCCGAAGCCGAACGCCCAGCCGAGCAGCGCCGCGCTCTTGAGACGGTTCAGATAGTCTTCAAGGCGCGTCGCCGCATCCTCGCGAAGCGCAACGGCATCGAGCACCCAGATCATCAACGGGAAGGTCAGGAACAGCACCGGCCAGAGATGAAACGGCGCCATGGCAAGCACAGACAGCACGCCCGCGATAAAGGCGATCAGCGCCAGTTTCCAGGTCTTGAGACCGGCGATGGCCGTCGGCAGGGAGTCCATGAAGAACCTTGGTGGGAGAGTGTCGGCAGGCGACGCAGCATTAAGTGCTTGCAAATATCGAGCCCGTTCGCTGCTGACGAGATGGAATCGCAAAATGCGACTGCAAGGTTGGGGAAAGGTGGCGCGCCTGCCACTCGTCGGCCGAGCCAACCTGTTGAAAAATGAGCATCCCCCAGGCGGATAGATGGTCGGGCAGCCTAGCCACCCGACCGTCGTCCATCAGCGAATCTTGACCAGATCGAATTGCGAGTAGCAATCGCGGCTCGGCAGATTGTCATGCCCGCTGAGAGCGTTGGAGAAGGCTTCCGTCAGGTTCACGCCCTCTGCCCTTGCGCGAACGCTCGCGAGAAGAACAGGCCGCTCATAGCTCGAGTCCGCGTCCTCTTTGGCCTTGCAGGCTTCCTTGTCGTATTGACCCAGATTGAGCGTCCAAAGCGGGATCGAGGCATCCGTCACCTTGGAAATCCATCCTGCAACCGTCTGAGCGCGGGCAAGCGCGCGCGCTTCCTCCGCGTCGCGGTCGCCTTCGCGGGAGGCCAGGCCAACGGCGATCAGGTCGAGCGCGCTGGCGAACGACTCCCTCACCTTCGGAGTGATGATGCGGTCGGCGGTTTCTTCTTCGGGGATCACGACATCGTTGGAAACGACTTCGACCGTGCTTCCCTTGACCCAGGTATAGTCGCTGGTGACGATGATATAATCGAAAGATGCCGAGCGCCCTTCCGCGTCCTTGCCGTCAATGCGGAAGAAATACGCATTCTCGACCCTTTCCTTGGGTGCACTCTTGTCGGAGACCGCCTGTGGAACGGCCACTACGGGTTGTGGCGCAGGCGCGGCCTCCACCTTTTTTGCCGCCCGCTCGGCGTAAAGGATAGCGCCTTCGACCAGAGCGGCCAGAAACAGCAAGACCGCGAGGATCCAGAGCCAGATTCCGGCGCGCCGCTTCTTTTCTTCCTTGGGTTTCTCCCCATCTCCCGCGAGAGGAGGCTGCGCCGAGCCGGGATTAACGTTTTTTGCAAGAATATCGGTCATTGAAATCCTCCCCTGAATCTCGGGACGAGGCCCGACGCGCCGCAGTGTGGCATGCCACGTCGAGTGCAATTTTATTATGACGAGATTTCGTCAAATTCGCTTCTTCATCCTTCACGCCTGCTAAAGACCCCTCGCCGAAATTGGCACTCACCACTTGACAGTGCTAACAGTTCCGCTCTATCTCTTCGGCAGGGTGAACGCGAGCGAATATGCCGCACCCACACATTCACCATCCAGATTTGTCGTCTGAGGAGGATACACATGTCAGTGAAATTCCGGCCCCTGCATGACCGCGTTGTCGTGCGCCGTCTCGAAGAAGAAGAGCGCACCAAAGGCGGCATCATCATTCCGGACACGGCGAAGGAAAAGCCTCAGCAGGGCGAAGTGATCGCCGTTGGCCCCGGCGCCCGTAACGAAGAAGGCAAGCTCGTTGCTCTCGACGTAAAGGAAGGCGACCGTGTCCTGTTCGGCAAGTGGTCCGGCACCGAAGTCAAGATCGACGGCGAAGACCTTCTGATCATGAAGGAAAGCGACATCCTCGGCATCCTCGAGGGTCACGACGGCGGCAAGAAGAAGAAATCCTAAACGCCGATACCTCTCTAATTCCCAAGTTTCACACTCAATTCGAAGGGTCATGAACAATGGCTGCTAAAGAAGTACGTTTTGGCCAGGACGCCCGTGATCGCCTGCTCCGTGGCGTGGACATTCTCGCCGACGCCGTGAAAGTTACGCTCGGCCCGAAAGGCCGCAATGTCGTGATCGACAAGTCCTTCGGCGCTCCGCGCATCACGAAGGACGGCGTGACCGTCGCGAAGGAAATCGAGCTTGAAGACAAGTTCGAGAACATGGGCGCGCAGATGGTGCGCGAAGTCGCTTCCAAGACCAACGACATCGCTGGCGACGGCACGACCACCGCGACCGTTCTGGCTCAGGCCATCGTGAAGGAAGGCGCGAAGTCCGTCGCCGCCGGCGCGAACCCGATGGACCTCAAGCGCGGCGTCGACCTCGCGGTCGCGGCTGTCGTGAAGGATCTCCAGAGCAAGGCGAAGAAGGTCACCTCTTCCTCCGAAGTCGCGCAGGTCGGCACGATCTCCGCGAACGGCGATGCCGAAGTCGGCTCCAAGATCGCGGAAGCGATGGAGAAGGTCGGCAACGAAGGCGTCATCACGGTTGAAGAGAGCAAGTCGCTCGATTTCGAACTCGAAGTCGTGGAAGGCATGCAGTTCGACCGCGGCTATATCTCGCCGTACTTCATCACCGACGCCGAGAAGATGCGCGTCGATCTCGACGATCCGTTCATCCTGATCTACGAGAAGAAGCTCTCCAATCTTCAGCCGCTGCTGCCGGTTCTCGAAGCCGTCGTCCAGTCGGCCCGTCCGCTCCTGATCATCGCGGAAGACGTCGAAGGCGAGGCTCTGGCCACGCTCGTCGTCAACAAGCTGCGCGGCGGCCTCAAGGTTGCGGCCGTGAAGGCTCCTGGCTTCGGCGACCGCCGCAAGGCCATGCTGCAGGACATCGCCGTTCTGACCGGCGGCCAGCTCATCTCCGAAGACCTTGGCATCAAGCTTGAGAACGTCAACGTTGCCATGCTCGGCCGCGCCAAGAAGATCACCATCACGAAGGACGACACGACCATCGTCGACGGCTCCGGCGACCAGAAGGAGATCGAGGCCCGCATCAACCAGATCAAGGCCCAGATCGAAGACACCACTTCCGACTACGACCGTGAGAAGCTCCAGGAGCGTCTTGCGAAGCTCGCGGGCGGCGTCGCGGTGATCCGCGTCGGCGGCGCGACGGAAGTCGAAGTGAAGGAAAAGAAGGACCGCGTCGACGACGCCCTCAACGCGACCCGCGCGGCCGTGGAAGAAGGCTTCCTGCCGGGCGGCGGCGTTGCCCTGCTCCGTGCGATCTCGGCGCTTGAAGGCCTCAAGGGCGAGAACGAAGACCAGAAGGCGGGCATCAACATCGTCCGTCGCGCGATCCAGACCCCGATCCGCACCATTGCGACGAACGCGGGCGAAGACGGCGCGGTTATCGCCGGCAAGGTTCTTGAAAACAAGGACTACAGCTTCGGCTACAACGCCGCGACCGGGGAATATACGAACCTCGTCGCCGCTGGCGTCATCGATCCGGTGAAGGTGGTTCGCATCGCGCTTCAGGACGCCGCTTCCGTGGCGGGCCTCCTGATCACGACCGAAGCCATGATCGCCGAGAAGCCGAAGAAGGACGCTCCGCTTCCGGCGATGCCGGGCGGTGGCATGGACTACTAAAGTCCTCGCCAGAGCGGCCGAAACACGAAGCCCGCGACGCAAGTTGCGGGCTTTTTCTTTTTGCGTTTGACGAATTATCCACGTGCGTCGCCGATTGCCTGAAGCTGTCGGGGATCATATTTGCGCTCGGTTGCTTTGCTTTCCACGCGCGGCGCTCAGGGCTCACGCGGCAGGAAACAGGAAATGCCCCCGTGCAGCCGGACGATGCGCAGCCTCCTATCTCGGACCATAATCAAAGCGCCCTCGACTGGCTGAATTTCCTGCTCGCGGATGTCAAGGACGGTCTCGGGCCGTTCCTTGCGATCTATCTCACATCGAGCCAGCAGTGGGACGCGGGCAGCGCGGGCCTGGTCCTGACCATCGGCGGCCTGGCGACCGTTCTTGCGCGCAGCCCGGCGGGCGCGCTCGTGGACGCCATTGCCTGGAAGCGCTCCCTGATTGTCGTCGGCGTGGCCATCGTCGCAGTCGCGTCGCTCGCGATGTCGGCCAACCCGACATTCTGGACGGTCGCGGTCGGCCAAGCTTTCATCGGCATTTCCGACGCGATCCTTCCCCTCGCCGTTACCGCGATCAGCCTCGGTATCGTGGGGCGCAAGGCTTTCGCACGCCGCGTAGGGCGAAACGAGGCGTGGAGCCACGGAGGCAACGTCACGGCGGCCATCCTCGCCGGAGCGGCGGGATATTTCATCGCGCAGGTCGCCATGCTCTGGACCGTCGCGCTGCTCGCGGCGCTTTGCGCGGTGGCGGTGTATCGGATCGACGCCAGCGCCATCGACAACGACGTGGCGCGCGGCGAGGAGAAACACGGGCAAACGCCCGAAGCGGTCGGCATGCTCCTGCGCAACAGGCCGCTGTTGTGGTTCACCGCCGCAATCACGCTGTTCCATTTCGCGAACGCGGCCATGCTGCCGCTCGCGGGCGAGAAGCTCAGCGTCGGCAAACCGGACGAAAGCCCGCTTTTCATGGCATCCTGCGTCGTCACCGCTCAACTCGTGATGATCCCGATGGCGATCCTTGTCGGACACCGCGCGGATGCGTGGGGCCGCAAGCCCCTGTTTCTGTGTGCCTTCGCAGTCTTGCCGTTACGTGGGCTTTTATTCGCTCTCGCTGACAACCCGTGGGCCATCGTCGCCATTCAAATCCTCGACGGTATCGGCGCGGGCATTTTCGGCGCGCTGTTTTATATCGTCGTGGCGGATTTCACGCGCGGCACCGGCCGCTTCAACCTCGCGCTCGGCGCGGCGGGGGCGAGCTGGGGTCTTGGCGCGGCGTTGAGCAACGCCGTCGCCGGGCAAATCGTCGACAGCTTCGGATTTTCCGCGGCGTTCTACTTTCTGGCCGCGTGTGCGCTCGGGGCGTTGGCCATTTTCGCAGTCGCAGTCCCCGAGTCGCGAGATTATGAGGCGGCAAGCCCGGAAGGACAGGAATTGACGGCGACATCGTGATGGCCACCGTCAGGCGTTATCAATGTGCGGCAAGCGTGATCGAAGGCGACGCGTTCAGCACCGCCGTACAAGCCGGCGGAAGCTGCGCCATTGTGATGCCGGGCTTCGACTTCGCGGCGGGCGCGGATGCCACCGTGGGTTTCGGCGCGGCCGGAACCACCGGTTTTGAGAGTTGCGCGATCCACTTGTCGAGGCCCCCGCCGCACCCGTCGCCAGCGGGAAGAGGCGGCTGACCGCGGCACCCATCATCGCCAGCGGGGCAGGCGAGTCGGACATGGAAGTGTGCATCGTGGCCCATGATGGGCTGGATCTTGTGCAGAAAGCCGCGATCGTCCTTCACGTTGTCGCACATCCATTTCTTGATCGCGGGATTGACGAAGACGCGCGTCACTTCCGGATACGACACCGCGCGCCGAAGCAACTTTATGTGGTCCGGCGTCCACATCTGCTCATTGACATGAACGGGATCGAGAAGAACGCTCTCCATCTTCATCTGCTCACGCTCGTCGGCGGCAAGCGTGCGGTCGGGCATCGGCTTGTACCAGATGTCGACATCGAGACCGACCTGATGGCTCGCGTGACCGAACGGCATCGGGCCGCCGCGCGGCATTGACATGTCGCCGATCAGGAGGCCCGGCCATCCGTCCTTCGCCTTCGCATCCCTGGCAAACTTTTCGATGAAGGTCACGAGCGCGGGATTGCCCCAGTGGCGGTTGCGCGAAAGCCGCATGCCCTGCCAGACGGGGCCATTGTCGGCAAGCTGTTCCGCACCGGCGAGGCACCCCTTCGCATAGAACCCGATGGATCGCGTTTCCATCTTGGCGGGTTCGCGGACGGCGCCGAAAAGCAGCTTCGCGGGCGTCGTCTTCAAGACTTTCGGAGCGATAGCCCCGGTGCCGGGGATCGGAACCGGCGCCGCGGCGGGAGTGGCGCCCGCAGTCAGTCTGACCCCGGGAGCCGAGGCGGTCGTGGGCGTGTCCGCAAGAGGATGCGGTGCAGCCGCGGCGACGGGGGCGGTCTGAACGGCGGAGGGAGGTGTCGCGATTTCAGGCTGTGGCGGGGCCGCTGGCGCGTCCGTCGTCGCCCCGGCACCACGCAATTCCGATGGCGTCGCCTGCGCCGTGACAACGCGCTTGGGCGTGCCGCGACGGGGGTTATAGGCTGTCGCTTTCGGGGCGTCAGAGGACGCCGTCAAGCCCGCGAGAGCGTCCGCACCGCCGGAAGCAACCGTCACCGCCAGCGCGACACTCGTAACCAGCGACGCGTTGAGGAGAATATTTCGCGCTTTCATCCAAAGTCTCCCCGCCTGATCGTCCCGCTTCCTGCGGGCGAGCAGCCGATCATCAAAGACCAGACGCCGTGGCTGTGTCAGCGCGCGGCGCTCCCGACTGCCCTCTTCGACTGTTATTCAGACGATAAAACAGATAACGGGTTGAATTGTAGCGGAAAGGCTTCACCGTTTCGTTGCCAAAACCTTAAACAGCGTTAACCTCAACGTGTGCGTCAGGCGTCCGCTCGCGATTTGAGTGCATGCCCCGCGAGCGTCTTGCCGAGCGACCAGGCCGCGCCCGGCACCTTGTGGGCGGCGGCGATGGTCGCATCGAACGAGTCCTCGATCCACGTGCAGTCGTCGTCGGTGAGGGTGAGTGCGGGCAGCAGCTTGACAATATTCATGCCGTGCCCCGCGACCTGGCAAAGGATCTTGTGCTCCTTGAACATCGGGATCGTGATCATCTGGCTGAAGAGACCCTTGTTCGCCGCCTCCAGCGCGTGCCACGACATGCGCAACGCGAAAGACTTCGGCTCGCCGAACTCGATGCCGATCATGAGCCCCTTGCCGCGTACGTCCTTCATCAGCTCGTAGCGGCCGATCATCGAGCGGAACGAGGCCGTGAGCCGCTCACCTTTTGCGGCGGCGTTCTCGATAACCCCGTCTTCTTCGAGGATCGAAAGCGTCGCGAGGGCGGCCGCCATCGCCATGTCGTTCTTGGCGAAGGTAGAGCCATGGACCACCGCACGGTCCATGCGGTTGAACAGTTTGTCGAAGATCCACTTGCGCGTCAGCACCGCGCCAACCGGCACATGGCCGCCCGAAAGCGCCTTGGCGACGAGCACGAGATCCGGCTCGATGCCCGGCCAGTGATCGATGGCGAAGAACTTGCCTGTGCGGCCGACGCCGGTCTGGATTTCATCGGCGACGAAAAGCGTGCCGTACTTCCTGCAAAGCTCCTGAACCCCTTTCAGATAGCCGTCGTCGGGGACGTGAACGCCCTTGCCCTGGATCGGCTCGACGAAGAAGCCCGCGATTTTCTTGGTCTTCAGCGCGTCTTCCAACGCATTGAGGTCGTTGAACGGCACTTCCACCGTGTCGGTGAGGAAGCCTTCAAAGCCCTTGCGGAAGATCTGGTCGCCATTGAGCGAGAGCGAGCCGTAGGACAGGCCGTGGAACGCATGGCTGCAATGGGCGAGGCCCGCACGGCCCGTGGCGGCGCGCACGAACTTGATGGCGGCTTCAACGCTCTCCGTGCCGGAATTGGCGAAGAATGCCTTCTCCAGCCACGGCGCCCGCGCGAGAAGGCGCTCTGCCACGACGCCGGCAAGCGGCGACACGTCCATCTGCACGAGGTTTGGAAATTCGCTGTCGAGCACCTGCCGCAGCGCATCGTGGACCTTCGGATTGTTGCGCCCCAGCGCGAAAACGCCCCAGCCCGACAGGAGATCGAGATATTTGTCGCCCGCGCGGTCCCACAAATAGGGGCCTTGCCCGCGCACGAAGCCGACATCGTAGCCGATCGTCTTGAGAACGCGCACCATCTGCTCGTTCAGGTGCCGCGTATGGAGCGCATAGCGCCCCGCCTCGTTCTCCGCGAAAAGCGATTTGATATCGATGCTCATGCCATTCAGCTCCTCGGCAGTGGTCGCGGAATGCGCGCCCGACCGTATCTTGAATTGTTGCGGGGATAGCATGCGATGCCAACCGAACGCAAAATTTGTTCTCAACCGCAGAATTTCCACATTGGGGGCACATGAGGCACGCAGGCAACAGATTGGAGTCAAAATTCATGAAGGCATTTCATCTCGCAGCGGTCGCGGGCCTGCTCATCGCCGGTCCCGCTTTCGCCCAGCCGAAACCCGCTGCTCCGAAACCTGCCCCGGCGGCACCGGCTGCGCCCGCGGCTCCATCCGTTCTGGGCGAATGGCTTGTCGAGGACGGCACCGCTCAAGTGCGCGTCGTTTCCTGTGCGGACGGCGTCTGGGGCATCATCTCGTGGACGAAGGGCGAGCCCGGAGTCGATAGCAAGAACCCCGACCCGGCGAAGCAGACGCGATCCGTGCTCGGCATGCCGATCCTTCTCGGCATGAAGCCCTCGGCAGACAAGCCGGGCCGCTTCGATGGCGAAGTCTACAACGCCGAGGAAGGCGAGAATTACATCTCGCACATCAGCCTTTCGAGCCCGGACGTGCTGCGCATCGAAGGCTGCGTGCTCGGCGGGTGGATCTGCGGCGGGCAGGACTGGAGTCGCGTGAAGACCCCGCCGCAGAAAGGCGCTCTGACCGATCAGGCCGTGTGCTCCGAACTTCCGAGATAGGCGGCGGGACGCTTCGGTTCCGTCTTCTTCCCTTCCGTTTCTTCCTCTTCCACCTTTCGCGGCGGCCCCATCAGCAGCGGTTGAAACAGCACCGCTGCCGCCATCGTCGACATGAGCGACAGGGCCAGCAACTCACCCATGCTCGAAGTGCCGGGGTGCTTCGAAAGGTAGAGGCTTCCAAATGCCACCGCCGTCGTCATGCCGCTGAAGAACACAGCGCGCGTGAGCGGCGAGGCAAGGAGGCCGCTTTTCCCGTCGCGCCACGCGATGATGTAGTAGATCTTGAACGCGACGCCGACGCCGAGCAAAAGCGGCAGCGCGATGATGTTCGCGAAGTTCAGCGGCAGGTCGAGGATCACGCACAGTTCCAGCGTGACCGCGCAGGCCAGCAGCAGCGGGAACAGTGTGAGCGCCACGTCTCTCACACGTCTCAGGAAGATGAAAAGCAGGATCGAGATCGAAGTCAGCGCCCAGAAGCCCGCTTCGAGGAACGCGTTGACGATGGTGTCGCCCGCTTCCTGAATGCCGATGGCTTCGCCGGTCGCATTCGGTGCAACCGCCGTTACCTCGTCGACGAAGCGGCGCAGAACATCGTTGTTTTCCGAGTCGCCGCTCGGCGAAACCGAGATGCGCACGCGGCCATCCGCCGTTTTCCAGTCGGACACAAGGTGAGGCGGCAGCGTGGCGAGCGTTACCGTTCCGGGGTCGAAGCTCGCCCGGAGCGTGTTCAGCGTGATGTTGAGCGGATCAACCAGCGCCGCAGTCGCGCGCGCGCGCGCTTCGGGCGAAGCCTTGGAGAGTGCGGCAAGCGCCTCCGACAGCCGCTTTGCCGCCTCGACGCCCTCTTTCTGGCCGCGCACCCGAGAGATGATCACGCTGAGGAGATTCGACGTTCCTTGCAGTTTCTCGGCGATTTCCGCATCGGTCGGTGCGGGCTGAACGGCCTTCGGCTTGAGCACGGTTTCGAGCGTCACGGCCGTCTGTGCGATCAACGCGCGCTTCTGGTCCTGATTTTCGGGGATGAACGAACTCAGAGTCGTGGTGCGCGCCACCTCGGGCAGCGCCGCAATCTTTTTCGCGAGCGCATCCGCCTCGGCCTGGGACGGCGTAAGCACCTCAATGGTGCGGCCCGCCGTTTCCGGATCTTTCTTGAGGTCGAGATACGTTGCAACCGATTCCACCTTCGGGCTGCGGAGGTTCATCGGGTTGAAATCGAACCGCAGCCAATTGAGAAGCGGCAAACCTGCAAGCACGACGCATAACGTACCGATGAGGATCGGCATGCGGTTCCGGTCCATGAAGTCGTCGACGGGCTTCAGGAACGCATAGCCGAGCGGATGCGGCTCAGCCGGCGGGTTCAGCAACCGCAGCATCGCGGGGAGCACGGTGATGCTCGTCAGGAACGCGACGATCATGCCCATACCGGCGACGAGGCCAAGTTCCGAAAGCCCCTTGTAGGCCGTGGGCGTGAAGGCGAGGAACCCCGCCGCCGTCGCCATGGCCGCCAGAGCGAGGCGGCTACCGAGATGCGAGGCGTTTTGCGTGAGCGCGCCCCGCAGATTGTCGTTTTCAAAGCGCTCCGCACGATAACCGACACTGAACTGCAATCCGAAATCGACGCCTATCCCCACGAACAGCACGAAGAACGCGACGGAGATCGGATTGAACGAGCCTACCGCGGCCAGCCCCAGCGCGGCCGTTATCGCAAGCCCCACGATCAGCGACACGAACACGGCGAAGATGATCCGCCCCGAATGCAGCGCGAGCCAGAGTATGACAAGCACGGACACGATCGTGAGCGTTCCGTGCATGCCCGCGTCTTCCTTGAGGGTTCCGAACTCCTCGTCGGAGATCGGAACCGGCCCGGTCAGACGCACAGTGACGCCCTGATCGGGCAAACCGAGTTCGGCCGCCGTCTTGCGGATGGCGTCGGAAGCCTCAAGGCCCGGCTGGAGATCGTTGAAATCCAGAACCGGCACGATCTCGATAAGCTGCCGCTTTTCACTCGTCTTCGATGCCTGCCCGCTCAGCATCTCACGCCAGCTGAAGTGGGCAGGACGCCCGGCAGTAGCATTCTCGATTGCCGCCGCCATCGAATTGAATTGCGGCGCAACGCTGTTCAGCGTGACCTGACGCCCCTGCACGCCTTGCGTTGTCAGCGTGATCGCGCCCATCACGCCGCGAAGGCTGGGGTCGGCGGCGAGCGGTTCGAGCAACGGTTTCGCGCGCGTCAGCTGCCCAAGCGCGTCCTTGAGTTCGCTTTCGGAAAGGAAAAGAAGGCCGTTCTTCTGGAAGAAGGGGCCGCCGGTAAGCTGCTGCACGCTCCTGATGAGACTCTTCTCTTCCGAAAGCCGTTGCGCAAGTCGTTGCGCGGCCTGATCGGCGAGTTCCGGCGTAGGGCCGTCCACCACCGCGACGATGGCGGACTCGACTTTCGGAAATGCCTTCGCGAACGCAACCTCGCGCTGCCGCCACGGAAGTTCAGTCGAGATCAGCTTGCTGATATCCGTGTTGATCGCAAAATGCGCGGCGAAATAATAACCGGATATGATCGTGACGACGAGCGCTGCGGCCAGTACTCGCCAGGGATGGCGCGAACAGATATCGACGGTCTTTACTATGGGCTCTTTGAGCATTTCCTACCGTATTTGGATTAGTGCAACCGACACTTTCATCGCCGCGAACAATGCAGATATGTCCACGCTTGGCAACCGGAAAGAGTGATCGCGCGACGGATTGCAACCTGAGTTAAGACTTGGAGCGGGCCACCATTCCAAGACGGCACTTTTCTGAAATGGGATTTTAGAAAGCCAATCCAAGGCTCGTCCCCTCTCCGCTTTTTACCGGGCCGATGACCCTCATTGCTGCTATTTCGCGCATCTGTTGCAAATGAGGCACGATCGCGCAGCTTCGTGTAAACGAAGCTTGCATAGGTGTTAAGAGGAGAATGTTTTTGCGGCTTCCCGGTTCGGGGAATTGAATTTCGATCGCCTTTTCCGATCCGCCGGAACTATCGCCAAAACGGCACGCCAGTCATGACTTTCGCGGCGACCGTCGCTAAAGCCATGGAATGCCGTCATTTTTTTCGGCATGGTTTCGAAACCGTCAAGAAATCGGCGATTTTTGCGATAAGTCCTTACACTCCAGCTTTTGTTCATGCCTGTCTTGCGGTGCTAGAAGCCCCTGCAAAGAACGGGGAATCAGAGAGGAAACCCGGCATGAGCGATCTCGTAAACGAGGAAGCCGCGGTTTTTGGCGCAGGCGAGTTGAACAGGGTCCGCCCCGCATTGAGGCGCGACGCACCGGAAAGCGGCGTCGTTTACCGCGTCCCTTCGCGCGAATTTGCGCCGGAGGCCCGCACGGCGCGCGGAGCCGACAGCGTCAGCGTGGCGACATACGCGGAAATCGACGCGTCCGGCGGATGGGATCAGGCGTTCAGCGGCCAATACAAGGACGGCCGCTATTACAGGATCGTGCAGGAGACCCTGCATCCGGAGCACAGCTACCGCTATTTCGTGCTGCGCGATCAAGCGGGGCGGCAGAGGGCCATCCAGCCGTTTTTCGTCCTCGATCAGGATATTCTGGCGGGCGCGAGCGGCGCGATCACAGCCGCTGTGGACCGGGTCCGGCAGCGGTTCCCGAAGTTTCTGACCCTTCGCACGCTGATGATTGGTTGCGTGGCGGGCGAGGGCCATCTCGACAATCACGAGGCTTTCGCCGATCCCAAGACGTGCTCGCTCCTCGCAAAGGCCGCTCTGGAAGAGGCGAAGAAGGAACGCGCGGGGCTCATTGTCTTCAAGGAATTTCCGTCCGCCTATCGGGACGTCCTCGGCCATCTGAAGAACGACGGCTTTATCTGCTTGCCAAGCCTGCCGATGGCGAGCCTCAGCACCGCTCACAAGGATTTCGACGCCTACATGGCCGCGTCGCTCAGCCGCGCGACCCGCAAGGATCTTCGCCGCAAGTTCAAGGCCGCGCAGTCCGCCGGGCTGACGATGTCGGTCGTGGAAGACATCACGCCATTCGTCGACGAGATCTATCCGCTTTATCTCAACGTCTACAATCGCTCGAAGCTGCATTTCGAGAAGCTGACGAAGGACTATCTCTGCGCGCTTGGCCAGCGCATGCCCGACCGCACGCGTTTCTTCGTTTGGCGTCAGGGCGACCGCATCGTCGCGTTCAATCTGTGCATGGTGCACAACGAGGCGATCTACGACCAGTATATCGGCCTCGATTACGAGGTGGCGCTCGATCTGCACCTCTACCACTACACCATTCGCGACATCATGAGCTGGGCGATGGCAAACGGCTACAAGCGCTACATCAGCAACGGACTGAACTACGATCCGAAGCATCATCTGCGCATGCAACTCGACCCGCTCGACCTCTACGCGCGGCATCGCTCGCCGATCATCAACGCAGCCTTGAAGGTTGTGCTGCCTTATCTGGAACCGACCAAGTACGATCCGCACCTGAAAAAGTTCGCGAACTATTCCGATCTGCGGGCCTGAATCGCCGTGCGGTAGATCGGACGCGGCACGACGCTGTGAGCCGGGCGTCGATCCGCTCCTCTGCGTCAAATAGGGTCCGATTTGATGCGTGTCGCCGAAAGACCGGGGCGGGGCGGCCGGACGGGGCGCAAGGCCAGGCCGCCGGCCGCGTCAGTTCCGGATGAAGTCCGCGATCAGGCGCGGCGTGTTCTCGCTGAAGCCGATGATATCGAGCATGCCGCCATCGTTGGTGTCGGCGATGGCGAAACCGGCCGATGCCACACCCGCGATCACGAGCTTCGCCGGGATGCCGGACCGGGAGCGATACTCGCGCAGCGCGAGCGCGGGGTGCACCGATTTCACGCGCACCTCGCTGTCGGTGTAGACGACGAAAGCATCGACCTTGAGGTCGTTTTCCAGGGCGTACAGCATCGGCAGCGCGCAATCCACGGAGTCGGACGAGTAGTTCGCGATTTCGCGCAAGGCCTCGGGCAGCCGCATCGTGGCGTCGATATTCACCGGCAGAAGCCGCTGCTCGTCCAGCCCGCTCGGCACGGTGAAGGCGGCGACGTGGCATTCCCGCTCGACCGACGCCGAGACGAGCGCCATCGCCGCCACCGCGTCGCGCGCGCTCAGCCCCGTTCCGACGACGTGGCTCGCCCCCATCGAATAGGAGCCGTCGACGGCGATCAGAAGCCGCTTGCCGGTCGTGTCCGAATTCGCAAAAGCCGCGTGGAAGGCCGCTTCAAGCGCGTCCTCGACCTGCGGCAGCGGTTCCCAGGTGAGCTTTTCCGCGTTGTCGTGTCCTTTGCGGTAGTCGTCCAGCGCCAGGAGGAAAGCGAACGGGTGAAGATGCGATTGCCAAACCCGTGTGATGTCACGCAGCGACGGCATGATGAGGTTCAGCCCCTCGCCGGTGGATTTCAGCACGCCTGTCGCGGTGAGGCGACCAAGCTCGCGCAGCAGCGTCTTGACGGGCATGCGTTCCACGACAGCGCGCAGCACTTTCTCGTCACGCCGCCAGTGCTTCGGAACCGTCTCGATGGGGAGATCGTGGGCCGCGATCAGCGCCGCCGCCTCGTCCGCCGTCTTCGCATGCTGCAAGGCGACATAGCCTTTCACCACGGATGGCAGGGCCGGGCTTGCCCTTTCGGTCGCGACCCATTCGTAAAGCGCCTTTCGCGCGGGGTCCGCCGCAAGCGGCTGCGAAAGCCGGATGAGATCGCGATGCGTCCACCCGCCCCGCTGACGGCTGATCACGATCTGCCGCGCGAGATCGTCCGTCCGCTGCTCGGCATACCAAAGCGCGACCGCCCGCTTCACCGTTGGATCGAACCCGCGCAGGCTCTGGGCCGCCTCGGCAAACTGGAAAAGATGCTCCGTCGTCCGGCATACCCTCGGCAGGGCGGCGATGGCGGCGCGCTTCACCGCTGCGTTGCCGTGAACGGCAGCGAGCGCCAGCGCGAAGACAGCGGGCGCGTTCGACGGCGCGCGCGAGGCAAGGCTTTTTTCCTCTATTGTCGAAACGGCATGCACGCCGCCGACTTCAAGCGAGCGGAGCACCGAAGGGATATGCTCGGCGTTGAGCGCGCGCTCGCGCGCCACATACCGCCCGTTCTCCGAACCGAGGATCAGGAACCGCTCGAACCGCGACCAGTCGCTCATCGGAAACGGCAGCGCAACGGTGTCCACGACGCGCGGCTTGATACGGCGCAGCAAAAACTTCCTGTAATCGAACATGGTCGGCCCACCTCGAGCGAAAAAGGATTGCTTGCTCCTGTCCTAGAAAAAAATCGAGGCGCGCGGGCGGGCAATGTGGTGCGGCGAATCGGCTCGCTTTCAGCTTGATGATGCAATTCAAGGGAGAAAATGGCGATGCGGGACGTTTTTCCACGCCGAGCCACGCGCCGCCCAGACCGCGATGTGATGACGGGGGGCCTACTCCGGTTGCCCGGTCGCTCCTCCGACCCGCCGCATCAGATAGGTGTCCATGATCCAGCCATGCCTTTCGCGCGCCTCGGCGCGCAGACGCTCGATCTCGCCGCGCACCTCCGAAAGCCGCCCGGCGACGAGAATTTCATCCTTCGTGCCGAGATAGGCGCCCCAATAGATGTCGACCGTCTCCGGCTCCGATACGCGCGTGAAGCTCACCGTGCCATCGAGCATGACGACGACGCTGCCCGGATGACGCGGAAAGTCTTCATCGAGCCGCCGCCCCGTGGTGATGAGCACCGGTTCGGCGATGCGGTTCAGCGGGATCTTGTGCTGCGCGGCGAGCGCCTGAATGGCGCCGATGCCGGGGATCACCTCGTGCTCGAACGCGACGCCCTTAGCGAGCAGGCTGTCGAGAAGGCGCAGCGTGCTGTCGTATACCGCCGGATCGCCCCACACGAGGAACGCGCCCGTTTCGTCCGGCCCCAGTGCCTCCGCGAACAGCCGCTCGTAACTCGCTTCGATGGCGGCGTGCCAGTCCGCCACGTTCGCACGATAATCCTGCGTTTCTGCCCGGCGCGGGATCGGCACGACGACTTCGCGAAAACGCGGCTCGCGGATGAAACGCGCGCACACCTCCTCGCGGAACAGGCGCAGCGCGGCCTTTTCCGTGCCCTTGTCCGGGATGAAGAACACGTCGGCGCGGTTCAGCGCTTCGATGGCCTGCACAGTGAGGTAATCCGGGTTTCCGGCCCCGATGCCGATGACGAGGATCTTTCGCATCGTGTGCTGGCTCAGCTTTCGTTCTGTTCGAGCGACGCGATCAGGCCGCCGATCACGGACCAATAGGCCTGCCCTAGCGACGGCACGCGCCGCAGGATGCCCCGTGCCCAGATCGCCTTGCGTCCGAGTTGCTTCGCGAGCTGAAAATCGACGCTGCCCGGCGGGTCCGCGAGATCCACGACAAGAGCGTGATCGGGCAGGCTGCCGAGTTCGCGCGCGTCGACGACCGGGCCGTTGATGGTCGAGAAGATCGCGTCGAACTTCGGCGACTGAACCGGCAATTCCGAAAGCGGGAGCACGGCGACGCCGGGAAAGACATCGTCCAGCCCGCGCTCGTTCGTTGCAAGATGCACCCGCGCGCCCGCGTCCAGCAGCCGAAGGATGAGGAGATCCGGGATACGCTCGCCCGCGATGACGCACACCGGCGAGCCCTGAAGGCGGCTTCCGGCTTTTTCCACGCGGCTGAAAAGCTCGTCGATCGCCTCCCCGGCGGCGTCGAGGATCGGCCGCAGCAGGTCTTCGTAGCTGTGAACGGTCAGCCCGAGGGCGGCGGCATGGCGGGTGAGTGCCGCATCGGCGCGTGGCGCGATCAGGCGCGCGCCTGTGCTCATGCCGCCGAGCGCAGAGCCGTAGGCGCGTTCCGGCGCAAAGCTCGCATTCGTGTTTGCCTGCGTGGATCGCCCCGGCGCGAAGACCGGCAGGATCGCATAGCGCGCGCCCTTCACGACCGAAGCCGGATCGGCATGGGCCGCGACGGTGCGAAGCTTCGGTTCGAGCGGGGCGCCGAGAACGCTGACCTTCGCGCCAGCCGTGGCGGCGATCCTGGCGATGGCGCGGTCGAGCGGCTGCGTGCCGAGAAAGCCGATGGTGACGCTTGCCCATTCCGGCGCGATCACCGTTTGCGGCGTGGTGTATACGGTATTCCGGCAGCCCCCCGCGTTGTCGTATTCTCCCTCCCAGTCCGAATCCATGCGGCCCATGGTTGGAAAGCCCGAGGGCGATCCCAAGCGGGGGCGAGGCACGCGCTGCGAGGGCGACGGCGCACCGGGCTTGCGGCGAACGCGGATCGTTCGCGGCGCGATGAGGCGCGCGATCCTTTCGAAGCTGCGCGACCAGAAATCAGAAGACACGATGCTTCCCGATGGGTTCGACTTGCATGAGATGATGAGGCACCCGCCTTACGCGCGTTGCCATTGTCGTATTGTGCGAAAAGCGGAGTCTTTCGGCAACTCAAACTTACGGGCTGACCGCGCCCATTACCGCAGACGGGACGCGCTTCGAGTTTGACAATTCATCGGAAAAAATTTTCCTAATCACCTCCTGTAAAGACGAATAATGGAATGCTATTCTCTTCGTAGATTTGTCTTCAAACTCGCGGCGCGCTATTCGCATAGCGACCGAGGGGGAAGAGACGATGGAAATCAAGGAAACGCCCGACATGTGGGCGCTGCGGCTGACCAAGCGCCTGCGCATTCCGGATGTGAAACAAGCCGCGCAGGAGTATGGACCGATCATCGAAAATGCGATTTCTTCCGCGGGGTTGACGCCATCCGGCCCGTGGCTGTTCATCGCTCACAACCTGCCAAAGACCGGCAAGATCCCGTTCGACTGGGCCATCTGCCGACCGGTTGCGAAGCCTGACGCGTATCAGGGCGCCATCGAACTCGTCCATCTCGAACCGATCATCGTCGCGTCTGTCGTCCATCAAGGGTCTATGCGGACGCTTTTCACGCAAGGTTATGCACCGCTCGTCGCCGAGATCGAACGATCGCGGCACGTCTTTTCCGGCGAGAGCCGGGAAGTCTATCATGACTGGAACGGGCCGGGGGCGGCTTACCACCGCATAGAAATCCAGTTCGGGTTGTCGCGATGACGAACCCGGCGGCAAGCCGACATAAAAAAGGCCGGGCGAACCCGGCCTCAGGCGATACGAGCGCCGCTTTCACGCGGCGCTTCTCTTTTCTCTAAACCTTTGCGGGCGCGTCGGTCTTTGTTTCGGCCGTCTCGCAGCCGCAGCTGCCTTCCGGGCCGTGACCCTTGCACTCGCCGGCTTCGGTGTGCTCGTGCTTGGACTCTCCCGAGCACCCGCATCCCGCGTCGGTCGCGGGCTTCGAGACGCTGCCGCCGATGGCCGCTGCCATCGTTGCCTCATCGAGCTGCTGGTCACCGCCTCCGCAAGCCATGACCTTCTGCGGATCGTTCACATCTTCACCGCGCACCTTCGCGGCAGCCGCTGCCATCGGAGAGGTTTCGGCCTTGCGCTTCGGCGCGGCCTTCCACTGGTTGGAGGCGATCTGAAGCTCGGGTGTCTTTTCGAGCGTGCGCGACGTATCGAAGTCGAACTTGAGCTTCTTCTTCGTCTGCGGACCCCAGTAGCCGCGCTTGCCGAGATCGTAGAACTGCCGCTGCCAGGCCGAGAGCAGGAACGCCTTCAGGCAGCCGAGCAGATACTTGCGGCGCACCTTGTCGCCACGCACCCACGGATAGCCCCACAGCGCCTTGTTCATGTAGAAGCGGCGGTAGTTCTTCATCACGCCGTCGAGCAGTTCGCCGCGGTCGATCGCCTTCGGCTTCATGATCGGGGTGACGAAGTTATACTTCTCGAAGTCGAACACTTCGACCGTGTCGCCGAGTTCGCGGTAGAGGTCCGAGAATGGCCACGGCGTGAACATCGACCAGTTGGCCATGTCCGGGTTCCACTCGCGAACCATCTTGTAGGTTTCTTCGAGCGTTTCGAGCGTCTCGTTTTCGAGGCCGACGATGAACTGCGCTTCGGTCACGATGCCGTTCGCGCGCAGAAGGTCGATGGCCTTCTTGTTCTGCGCAACCGTCGTTTCCTTGTTGAACAGGTCGAGGTTGAGCTGCGCCGCCGCTTCGGTGCCGAGCGAGATGTGGACGAGGCCCGCCTTGCGGTAGAGCGGAAGCAGGTCTTCGTCGCGCAGGATGTCGGTCACGCGGGTGTTGATACCCCAGAGCACCGGCAGATTGCGGGCGATGAGTTCTTCGCAGAACGCCACGAACGCCTTGCGGTTGATCGTCGGCTCTTCGTCGGCGAGGATGAAGAAGCCCACATTGTGGTCGCGATACAGCGACTCGATTTCGTCGACGACGAGCTTCGGCTTTCTCACGCGATAATCGCGCCAGAACTTCCACTGCGAGCAGAAGGAGCAGGTGAACGGACAGCCGCGCGCCATGTTCGGCGTGGCGACGCGCGTGTTCATCGGGATGTAGTGATACTTCGTCCAGTCGAGGATGGACCAGTCGGCGACGATGGTGTCGACGTCGCGGATCGGCGGCTCGGCCGGGGTGGCGATGACTTTCGAGCCTTCCTGATAGGCGATGCCGTGGACCTGGCCGCGGCTGTCGGGCCATTCGCCCTTGTCGACCGCCTTCACGAGGTTCAGCATCACCGCTTCGCCTTCGCCGCGGATGATGGCGTCGATCCACGGGGCTTCGTGCAGGATCTGGGAATACATGAACGTGCCGTGGATGCCGCCCAGCACCGTCACCACGTTCGGGTGAACTTCCTTGGCGATCTGCAGCGCGCGCTCGGCCTTGTAGATGGACGGCGTAATGGCCGTCGAGCCGACGATGTCGGGCTTTTCCTCGGCGAGGATCGCGCGAAGTTCATCTTCGGTGAGGTTATCCGTCATCGCGTCGATGAAGCGGATGTCGGAATAACCGCCCGCCTTCAGATAACCGGCGAGGTAGGCCACCCACGAGGGGGACCATCGGCCCGCGATTTCGGCGCCGCCCGAATGATAGTTTGGATGGATAAGTACAATCCGCATGCATCGCCTCCTTGGGGGGCCGCTGTCCCGTCAACGCCTTTTGATGAGTGTGATGATGTCGCGGGGTGGACAAAGCCGGAAGCGTGAGCTACGCCATGATCCGATAGGGGCCGTCGTCCGGATATGCCGCACCGACATCAGCAACGCTCCTCAGAAAGCGTCGGCGATTCCGCGACAAATCAGAAACCGGCCGGTAGAGTTGAAGGTCATCATAGCTTCTGAACCACCCTCCAGCGGATTCGGTCTGTTCCAATGGCCGGTAATAGCTTGGCAAACTTGCCACTTCGCGGCAGATATTTACCTGCGCGAACAAAGCCAAGTATCCACCCTTCTTTTATGAGGTTGGAGTGTCAGCCTTATTACCTATTATCTTCGACGATTAAGACCATCGAAGCACCATCAAACTCGACTTATTGCACCCGCTTGAGACGAATGCAAGCGGCCTTTCGCGGCGCTTTGCGCGGCGTTCTGACCCGATGCGCGTTGAATCTCACCGTGAAAACTCAGGCGTGGCTTTACTTGCCTCAAGCGCCGAAACCTGAGCGGCGAGGCTGTCGAGCGCATCCGCCAGCATCGGTCCGCCGCATGTCGTGAGCGGCTCGGGAATCACGATGCGGCGCGCGAGCGGATACAGCTTTTGCAGCGCAGGGTGCACCAGCAGCGCTTCGCCCTGATCGCGCGGGCTATCACGAACATTTGTGACGAGAATGAAATCGGGCCGCGTCATCACGATGGCCTCCAGCGACGCGAAACCGCCATGCGACAGGCCCATGTCTCCGGCGGCGTTCACGAGACCGGCGGCGGCCAGAAGGGACGTTGTCATCGATTCCCCCCCGAACACCCAGCCGCGCCGCGAAACGGCCAGCACCCGCGAATGCACGCGCGACGCCGCGGCGCGGGCGCGAAGCAAAGCGGCGTCGATCCGCGCGATGTGCGGTTCCGCGCGGTCTGGATGGCCGACGAGCGCGGCCATGCGCCGAATTTGCAGTTTCGCGTCGTTGATGGAGCGGGCGACATCGAACTCCGCGACCGGCACACCCTTCGCTTTCAATATCTGACGCGTGGCAAGCCGCGTGAAGCGCCCGGCGAGCACGAGGTCCGGTTCTGCGATAAGGGCATCCTCCGCCGTGCCGGACAATTTCGGGAAAGCGCGCGCTTCCATCGCCAGCCAGCTTTGCGAGGCGTCGCGCGAATAGGGGCTAAGTCCGGCGATCTGATCGCTGTCCGCGAGCGTGAGAAGAAGCTGGTCGGTACAGAGATTGATGGACACGATGCGGCGCGGCGAATCGGCGGCGGCGACAGCGACGGCGAGCGAGGCAAACAGCATCATGCAGGCGGCGGCGAAGCGGATCACGGCGCGACCCACGGAACGAGCACGGGCGCGCCGTCATGCTCCGCCCGGAAGGCACCGATATGGAACGCGTGCGCCAGCATCTCGGGCGACAACGCGACGGCGGGCGCCCCGGATTCGATCAGCCGTCCGTCTTTCATGACCAGCACGCGGTCCGCAAACCGCGCGGCAAGGCCGAGATCGTGCGTCACCACCAGCACGAGCGCACCGCCGAGCGCCGTGTCCCGAAGCAGCGCCATCACGTCGAGCTGATAGCGCGGGTCGAGGGACGCGATGGGCTCGTCCGCCAGCACGACCGGCGCTTCGACCGCCAGCATACGGGCGAGCGCCACGCGGGCCTTCTCGCCGCCGGACAACTCGGTGACGGGGCGGTCGGCGAGCGCGCCCAGATCGGCGGCGGCGATGGCACGCGCGACGGCTTCGGCGTCGCGGGCCGGGAGATTCGCGGGATCGGTCGCGCCATGCGGATAGCGGCCGAGCGCCACCACATCGCGCACCGGCAGCGGCCAATGCACCGCGTGGCCTTGCGGCAGATACGCGAAGCGAAGGGCGCGCTCGCGGATCGGCAGCGCCGCCGCGTCGCCGCCGCCCGCCCGGATTTCCCCGCGCGACGGCACGAGCCCCGCGAGCGCGCGGAGCAGCGTCGTCTTGCCCGCGCCGTTCGGGCCGATCACGGCGGCGAGGCAGCCGCGCGGCAGGTCGAACGACACATCCGCGATGAGGTCGCGCGCGCCGAGCCGGACACCGAGACCGCGCGCCGAGAGATAAGCCGCGCTCATGAGAGGCCGCCCGTCAGTGCGCGGCGGTCGCGCACGATCAGATAAAGAAAGAAAGGAACGCCGATGATCGCCGTCAGCACGCCGACTTTTATGTCGGTCGTCGACGGAATGAGGCGCACGGCGATGTCGGCGGCAAGAAGCAACGCCGCGCCGATGGCCGCGCTCGGCAGCAGCAGCCGCGCGGGGTCGTGGCCGACGAGCGGGCGCGCGAGATGCGGCGCGACCAGGCCGATAAAGCCGATGGTTCCCGAAACCGCCACCGCGCCGCCGACACCGAGCGCCACGCCCGCGATCACCGCGAGCCGGAGCCGCGCCACATCCACGCCGAGGCTTTGCGCCGCCTCTTCGCCGAGGCTCAGCGTCCGAAGCGCGTTCCTGTTGGCGAGCAGGATCGCCGCGCCCCCAAGGATGAAGGGAAGCGCCAGCGCCACATGCTGGAAACTCCGGTCTTCGAGCGAGCCAAGCAGCCAGAAGGTGATTTCGAGCGCGGCGTAAGGATTCGGGGCGAGGTTCACCGCGAGCGCGGTTCCCGCGCCCGCGAGAGCCGAAAGCGCGAGGCCAGCGAGGATGAGGATCAGAAGGTTTGCGTTGCGGCCCGCCACTGCGAGCAGCACGAAAACCGACGCGAACGCCGCCGCGATCGCCGCCACCGGCAGGGCGAAAGACAGCGCATCGGCGAGTCCCGTTGCGATCACGACGACCGCGCCGAACGCCGCAGCCTGCGGCGCGCCGAACAGCGCGGGCGAGGCCAGCGGGTTGCGCAACAGCCCTTGCAGCGCCGCGCCGGAAAGCCCGAGGATCGCGCCGATGGCGAGCGCCAGCACCGCGCGCGGCAGGCGGATTTCCTGCACGATGATACGTTGCGGCTCGGTCCCTGCGCCGAACAGCGCCGCCGTAACCGTATCGGGCGAAAGCGCGACCGGCCCCGCGCCGAGCGAAAGCACGGCCAGCAGCGCCGCCACCGCGAAGAGCGCCAGCATCGTCACCGGCCACTTGCGGCGCGGCGCGAGCACGGCCGCTTTTACGGCCGAATCCGTATGGGGAACCTGTAAAATGACATCCTCCGCCGACCCGCCGTCGCACGTTGCGTGTCCAGAGCGTTTCATGCGACGGAGGCCGCTTGCACGCGTCGAGACAACAGTTACAGCGCCGGCCGGTCTCCTGGCTCGCGGGTCGTGGCCGCCATCGCCTTCCCGAACGCACGCGTTCAGTGGCTTCGATGACGGCTCGCCGCTTACAGTTGCGGGGGAAGCCGCGGAATCGGGATCGAGCGTCCCTCACCGCGTTCCCGTTTCACCCGCTTGCGCGGGCACCGGCGCTCGATGCGGCCTATCATAAAGCCAAAGCGACGGCAATGCGACGGGCTTCCCGTCGCGTGCGATCAGGCGAGCCGCATATGGCTTGTGCGTGGCACGGCGGCGGGGCTCCAATGCCCGACCCCGTGGCGGAGAATTTCCGCGCAGGGCGCAGGCGGCATCTCCGGCGGCACGTCCTGCCCGAGAAAGGCGAGTGCCCGCCACAGTAGGCGGCTATCGGCGGGGGTCGGCAGTTCCTTCGCGTGCGTCTGCTTGGAAAGCTTGCTGCCATCGGCGTTGAGCGCGAGCGGCAGATGCATGTATCGCGGCTCGGGCAGGCCGAGCAGCCGTTGCAGCACGATCTGCCGCGCGGTGTTGTCGAGGAGATCGGCGCCGCGCACGACATCGGTCACAGCCTGAAAGGCATCGTCGACCACCACGGCGAGTTGATAGGCGAACAGCCCGTCGCGGCGCAGCACCACGAAATCGCCCACGGTCGCAGCGACGTCCTCGCGCTGCGGACCGAACACGCGATCGGCGAAGTCCACGACGCCAGCGGGAACGCGGAGGCGCACGGCGGCATCGTCGCGCGGCGCCGTGAAGGCGTGGCATGTGCCGGGATAGACCGCGCCGCCGATCCGGGCGAGATCGGCCCGTGAGCAGCGGCACCAGAAGACGTTTCCCGCGCGCCTGAGCGTTTCGAGCGCGTGCGCGTAGGCATCGAGCCTCCCGCTCTGAAACAACACGTCGCCGTCCCACTCGAAACCGTAAGCCCCAAGTTGCGCGAGGATGCGCGCCGCCGCCCCCGGCATCTCGCGCGGCGGGTCGATGTCTTCCATCCGCACGAGCCAGCGTCCGCCCGCAGCGCGCGCATCGCAATAGCTCGCGACGGCGGCGACGAGCGAGCCGAAATGCAAGGGCCCCGTGGGCGAGGGCGCGAAGCGGCCGATATGGGTCATGCCGCAACCCGTCGCGCTCGACTAATTAGCGAAAGGTTCCGCGCCTTGATTGAGAATAGATAGGTATCTATCATAAACGAATATTTTATGTCGTCCCTTTCCTGTGGCTTCTTTTGTGATGCCAAGACTTTCAAGAGCGTTCAAGGCGCGCAACACGGTTGGAAGCGCAAGATCGCAGTCATCCTTTATTCGGGTTGTGTTCGTGACGGGATACCTCTTCATGAAGTCATACACAGTGAACACACTTGCTGCGTGTCTGCCTGAGTTGACTATTCTCTCCTTATCTTTCGCAAACAAAGCAAGAATATTTTTTGCCGTGTCTGTAGCTTGATTTGCCGTTTCGGCCACGCCCACAAGAAAGAACCTGACCCAATCTTCCAAATTTCCGGTTTCCCTCACAGATTGAAGAAGACCATAATATTTTTCTCTATTGGTTTTGAAATACAAACTAAGATACAACAATGGCTGCTTGAGAATTCCTTTCTCGCACAAGATGAAAGTAATGAGAAGGCGGCCAAGCCGCCCGTTTCCGTCGAGGAAGGGATGGATCGTCTCAAATTGCACATGCGCCATCGCGGCTTTTACGAGCACGGGAAGGGCAGCTTTCTCGTCGTGCAAAAATTTCTCGAATTCGCCGAGCACTTCCATCAAGCGTTCCGGAGGCGGGGGAACGAAAGCCGCGTTGCCCGGTCTGGATCCGCCGATCCAATTTTGTGAAGTTCGAAACTCACCTGGCATTTTGTGCCCGCCACGCGAGTTGTTCATCAGCTTTCCGTGAATTTCTCTGATCAGGCGGAGCGATAGCGGTAGCTCTTTCAGACGCTCCAAACCATATGACATGGCTTCCACATAACAGGAAACTTCCGTCACGTCGTCTATAGGCACACCCGGCGCATCGGTCGTCTCAAAGAGCAAGAGATCGGAAAGAGAAGACTGCGTCCCTTCGATCTGAGAAGACAGCACAGCTTCTTTTCTGACGTACATGTAAATAAAAAGGGAGGGGTCAGGCAAAATCATGCTCATGCCGTCGAGCCTGCCGAGCGCAACGCTGGCTTGATCGAGCAGAGGAAAAAGTTCGTTCATCTCCAGAGGGGGATTTGGTGGCAGAGGATTCGGAACGTAGGAATTGTAATATTCCCCACCGACACCGGAAGACTTTACATATTGCCCAACGCGTCCGCTGGCTTGAGCCATCGATTCCCCTGCTAACGAAAAAAGGCATTTTCGTTCGTCGAATCACACTAACTAACATGATTGAGAGTTGCAAGAAGACATCTAACGATAACAGCGCTTTTTGTTATTATCACCGCACTTCCTGGGATAAATCACGATAACCCCTTTGCTCGGGAATCAAAAAAGCCCAAGTGAATGTTCGTCGTCGCCAGCGGCTCGTCTGTCATCGCCCGCAGCCGCTCCTGTGACACCCGAAAGGCCATGGCATGGAACCGAAAGACACTACGACCAACGAAGGCTTCAAGGGCTTCACCAACCAGGCGTGCCCGTTCTTGCCGTGTCACAAAGGCGTTCGCGGCAAGTTCAATTGCCTGTTTTGCTATTGCCCGCTTATCGCCTATGAATGCCCTGGCCCGTACATCGTCTATACCGACGCGAACGGAATGCGGCGAAAGGATTGCTCGAATTGCACCCTGCCGCATAACGGCTATCGCGGAAGCTGGAACTTCATCCAGAAGTGGCTGAAGAAACCGGAGATCTGGGACGGGCACGATCAGACGCGCGAATTCCGGCTGAAAGCGCCGCCGGTAGAAAACGAAACAGACGAATGACCGCCGACACGATCCCCGCACAGGCCGCCGAACTCATCGCCCGCATCGCCTATCAGCCCGCGCCCGAGGGACTGCCGCGCCGCGCCCGCTCGATCATGATCCAGGGCACGGCGTCGGACGTCGGCAAGAGCATGGTCGTCGCGGGGCTGTGCCGGGCGTATGCGCGGCGCGGCCTCGTGGTGCGTCCGTTCAAGGCGCAGAACATGTCGAACAACGCCGCCGTGGCCGCAGACAGCGACCTGCCGCCCGGCCCAGATGGCGAGATCGTTTACGGTGAGATCGGCCGCGCGCAGGCGATGCAGGCGCGCGCAGCGAAGGCCGCCCCGTCGATCCACATGAACCCCGTGCTTTTGAAGCCGCAGACGGATATCGGCTCGCAGGTCGTTCTGCGCGGGCGCGTGCTCGGCAATTGCCCGGCGCGGATCTATCATCACATGCGCCAGAAGATGATGCCTGCCGTGATCGACAGTCTCGACCGGCTCCGCGCCGAGGCCGATCTCGTCATCGTGGAGGGCGCGGGCAGCGGCGCGGAAATCTATCTTCGCAACTCCGACATCACGAACATGCACCTCGCCGAAGCGGGCGGCCTGCCGGTGGTGATCCTGTCGGACATCGACCGGGGCGGCACGATGGCGGCCATCGTCGGCAGCCATCTGCTTCTGTCCGAGGCCGACCGCGCGCGGGTGAAAGGCTACATCGTCAACAAGTTTCGCGGCGATTTCTCGCTTTTCGAGCCGGGCGTGAAAACCATCACCGAAGCCACGGGGTGGCCCTTCCTCGGCGTGCTGCGCTGGTTCGACAGCGCGGAGCGGCTTCCCGCAGAAGACTCGCTCGCTCTGGAGCGTCCGGCCGAGGGCGAGGGGCGCGGCGTCAAAGTCGCGGTGCCTCGCCTGTCTCGCGTGGCGAATTTCGACGACCTCGATCCGCTGGCGGCGGAACCCGGCGTTTCGCTCAAGTGGATTCAGCCGGGCAACCCGATCCCCGCCGACACCGACGTCGTCATCCTGCCGGGCTCGAAGGCGACGCGCACGGACCTCGACGTGCTCCGCCGCGAGGGCTGGGACATCGACATTCTCGCGCATGCGCGGCGCGGCGGTCGCGTGATCGGACTTTGCGCGGGCTTCCAGATGTTGGGCCGCGTGGTGCGCGATCCGCAAGGCATCGAGGGGCCGGCGGGCGAGAGGGCGGGCCTCGGCCTGCTCGACATCGAGACGGAAATCGGCGGCGAAAAGCGGCTGATCGACATCGACACCACGGACCGCGCGACGGGCTGCCGGGTGACTGGCTATGAGATGCATATGGGGCGCACGACCGGCGCAGGGCTCGAACGTCCCTGGCTCGTGCTCGACGACGGGCGCGGAGGCACCCGGCCCGAGGGCGCGTTATCGGCGAACGGCCTCATCGCGGGCGCCTACGTGCACGGCCTGTTCGGCTCGAACGAGTTTCGCGCGCATTGGCTCCAAAGCATCGGCGCGGCGGCATCCGGCCTGGATTTCGACGCGCGCATCGAAGCGGCTCTCGAAGCGCTGGCGGATCACGTCGAAAAGAACCTCGATCTCGACGCGCTGCTGGCGCTGGCGGTTTGAAGCGCGCTTTGCCTTCACAAGGCGGCGAGCGCGCCACGAAGACTTGAGCGCACCGATAAAACCTGATTTCCGCCGCAAACGAAGCCGTTGACCGCGCCGCGCGCCTCGCTTATCTGCTGAGCATGGCTATACGATCCATTGTCACGATCCCGGACGCGATCCTGCGCGAAAAGTCGAAACCCGTCGAAACGGTCGACGACGAGTTGCGAGCGCTCGCACACGACATGCTTGAAACCATGTACGCCGCGCCGGGCATCGGGCTGGCGGCGGTGCAGGTCGGCGTGCTGCGCCGCCTTATCGTGATGGACGCGCAGAAGGGCGACGAGAAGGGCAAGAATCCGCTCATTCTCATCAACCCCGAGATTCTCGCTCACGGCGACGCGCTGCGCGTTCATGAGGAAGGCTGTCTGTCCATTCCGCAGATGTACGCGGAGGTGGAACGTCCCGCGCTTGTGCGCGTGAGTTACATCGACGCCGACGGCAAGCAGCAGGAACGCGATTTCGCCGATCTTGAGGCGACCCTCGTGCAACACGAGATCGACCACCTGGAAGGACGGCTGTTCATCGATCACCTGTCGCGGCTGAAGCGGACGCTTATCATCCGCAAGTTCCAGAAGATGCAACGCGAGCGCGCCAAGGCCGAGGTTCTGTAAGCGCCGCCGGGTTTTGCAAATACTGACAAGCCCGAAGCGCCATGCTTCGATCAGCTTACGCGCTGTGCCACGCCGCCAGCGTGTGCGCCAGAAAGTCGGGCTGTTCCAGCGTGGACAGATGACCGCAATCCGGCACGACTTCGAGTTTCGCAACGGGAATCGCATCGGCGATTTCCTTCGCGAGCGCGGGCGGCGTTAACTCGTCGCCATAACCCACCACGACGAGCGTCGGGCAGCGGATCGAGCCGAGATAGGGCCGCGAATCCCGCCGCCCCATGATTGCCGTCTGCTGGCGGACGAAGACCTCCGAACCGCCTTCGAGGATCATGCTTTCGACGATAGCGCGAAGAGCATGATCGTTGCGACGGCTTGCGTGCACGAAAACAGGGAACAGCAGCCCCGGCAGATCGCCGAACTTGCCGGTTTGCGCCATCTCGATCTGGTGCTTGCGGCGCGCCGTCTGCTCCGGGGTATCCGGGCGCGCCGTGGTATCGAGCAGCGCGAGCTTGGCCACGCGATCGGGAGCGCGCCGCAGGATCTCGAAAGCGACATAGCCGCCCATCGAAAGCCCGGCAAGCGCGAAACGCGGCGGAGCGGCGGCCAGCACATCGTCGGCGAGGCCCGCTATGGAGTCGCTTCGTGTGTGGTTGGCCACCGTGACGGCCGCTCCCTGTCTGAACAGCACGGGAAGCTGGCTGCCGTAAAGCCGCGTGTCGCAGCCGAGGCCCGGGATCAACAGCGTTGGCAAGATTTCCATGATGCGTCTCTCCGGCTCCCCTCGTGCAACCCCCGTGACTTCCGACCGGGGATGCACGCGACTTGAGCAGCACATTCTTATGTAAGCGCTCTATGTAAGCGCTCGTCAACGCGCGTCGGCAGCCGACTCCGAGGCGTTCCGGGAGAGCACGCCGTTGCCGTCCTTCACGCGCGAGCGCACCTGGAAGAACAGCGCCTGCCCGATGATGGCTTTCACGGTTTCGGCGTTGAACGGCTTCGCGATGAGGAAGGTGGGTTCCGGCTTGGCACCGGTAAGCAGAAGCTCCGGATGCCCCGTTATGAAGATGACCGGAAGTTCGAGGGAACCCAGGATTTCGTTCACGGCCTCCACGCCCGAACTGCCATCCGCCAGCTGAATATCGGAGAGGATGAGATCCGGCTGGTTTTCCTTCGCGAGCTTGAGCGCGGCGCTGTGCGTACGCGCGGTGCCCGTCACGTTGTGGCCGATGCCCGTAACGATTTCTTCGAGATGAGCGGCGGTGAGCGGTTCATCCTCGATGATGAGGATGTCGGCCGGATCGAGCTGGCTCGCAATTTCATGATCCGCCGCCGCGATCAGCAGCGCGACTTCGCCCGTGTCGATATCGAGGATTTTTGCGATCGCGTCGGCGTCGAAGCCTTCCACCGACAGGAGCAGAAAGGCCTGCCTAGGCTTTGGCGTGAGCGTTTGCAGCCCATGGATCGCCTCGGAAGTCTCGCTGGCGAAGGTCGGAAAGTCGTTGGTCCCGACCGAATTCCAGATCTTCAGGAAGACGCGATAGAGCGCAATCTTCGGTTCAAGCCCCGCAGGAAAAAGGGCCGGATCGTCGACCAGCGCTTCAAGGAGCGCAACGACGTAGGCATCTCCGCTTTCCTGCGAACCGGAAAGCGCACGCGCAAATCGCCGAAGCGATGGCAGATGCGGAGCAATTGATTGCGAAACAGACATATGGCGTACCCCAAGAGATAATTGTCCAGGCGTAGTTGATTTTACTGCAACAAACGCCCGTAGCGGGTGTTCCGGTACATTGATGATTTGTGAAAATTTGCTCCCTGTCCAGAGTGGCCGGTGACTCCTCTCAACAACAAGGAACCATGATGAACGAAAACGATACGAGCGAGCGCGAAGCGAGCGCTCCTCTCCCGCAGTCGCCTCTGAAAAGCGAAGAGGCCGGTTTGGTTCTGAATTTGAAAGATGGTCCCGGAGAAAAAAAAGACGCTCCCGACGGGGCCGGCGATCTCGCGCAAACAACGTCTTTCAACCCCACTTATGATGAGGCTCGGTTCGCCGCCGGTGTGGTCAAACTCTACGAGAAGCTTCTCGCGGAGCCCATTCCCGACGAAATGCTGGCTCTTATCAACAAGATCGAAAAGCAGGAGCGCAACTGAATGGGTAATCCCGCCGATGCAAACCTGCGGCAAGAGTTGGTCAAGTGGATCCCGAACCTGCGCGCATTCGCATTGTCGCTGACACAAAGCTCGCAGCATTCGGACGATCTGGTTCAGGACACGCTCGTCAAGGCCCTGTCAAATCTCGACAAGTTTCAGGAGGGCACGAACCTGCGCGCATGGCTGTTCACGATCCTTCGCAACAGCTTCTACAATGACATTCGTTACAAGAAATATCACCAGACCGCTCCGCTCGACGACGTCGACCCGTCAAATCTGGAAACCCGCGCAACGCAGGAAAAATACATCGAGTTCAAGGACGTCTTGAAAGGACTCAGCGGCCTCGTCCCCGAGCAGCGCGAGGCAATCATCCTGATCGCGGCGGAGGGATTATCCTATGAGGAGGCGGCGGCCGTCTGTAATTGCCCCGTGGGGACCGTGAAAAGTCGCCTCAGCCGCGCCCGCCAGCGCCTTGAAGAATTCGTGAACGGTGAAAAGGCGCTTCCGATTGACGCGACACCATGAAGCCACATCGTGTATCTTTCATCGACGGCCGACATTCGGTCGCGAAAAAGAGCATGGGCGCGATGAAGGGTGTGCGCGACATCGTTTCGCTTTTCAGCGAAAGCCGCCGCGAAGCAGCGCTTCTGGGCGCGGCGGCCATTGTGCTTATCATTCTCGCCGCATTTTCCTTCTGGTTATCCCATCGCCTTGAAAACGATGCGCAAAAAGCCGCCGAACTGAACCGCTACAGTGCAAAGCTCGGCCGCGCCGCTCGAATAATGCGCACCGTGGAAAGCAGTCAGCGCGGTTTCCTGCTTACGGGAACGGAGCAATATCTTCGGCCTTACAACGAGCTGCATTCGCAGCTTCTTCCGCAAACGAGGAGATTGATCGAGAGCGCGCCGGAAAGCTTGGAGGGAGGGGACCGCCTGGAAGTTCTGCTCGATCTGATGACTCGCAAGGCCGACGAGATGGCCGCCACGGTTTCCGACGCGACGAGCGACCGGCGCGACGCCGCCCTCGCGCGTCTCAAGGACAATTACGGCATCAAGCTTTCCGAACAAATCGAAGAACACATCACCGCGTTGCAGGATGAGGCTGCGGAAAAGCGCGAGGAAATCGAAACGACCGCGGCAGAGCTGCGGGAGAAAAAAATCATCGTCGATGTCGTTGGCGGTGTCGCCATCCTGGCCTTCTCTTTTCTTAGCATCTGGTTCCTGATGAGGTCGAACGCGGCGCTGGTGAAAGCTCACGGTGCGCTTGAACGAACGAACAACGACCTCGAAGATATTGTCATGCACCGTACAGCGGCGTTGCAGCGCGCGAACGACGAAATTCAGCGCTTTGCCTACATCGTGAGCCATGACCTTCGCTCGCCGCTCGTCAATATCATGGGGTTCACGTCCGAGCTGGAAACGCTTCGCAAGGAATTGTTCGAACGGCTGGAGAAGGCGAACGCGCTGGCGGACACGGACGTACTCGGCAAGGATTTCGACGAGGCTTTCGGCTTCATCAAAAGCTCGATCGCCAGGATGGACCGGCTGATCAACGCCATTCTGAAGATTTCCCGTCAGGGAAGCCGCCCGCTTCACTCCGAATTGATCGACGCAAAGGCCCTCGTTGAAACGGTCGTGTCCAACGTGGCTCATCAAGTTCGGGAGAAGGATGCCCAAATCACGATTGGCGATTTACCGCCGATCCTCAGCGATCGGATGTCGATGGAGCAGATTTTTTCCAACCTCATCGAAAATGCCATCAAGTTCCTTAAAAACGACGGGCACGGAGAAATAAAGATAGAAGGATACTTGCGGGGTGTTGACGTCGTATATTCGGTTTCCGATAATGGCCGCGGTATCGATCCACGCGATCATCAACGGATCTTCGAGCTTTTTCGGCGGGCAGGCCCGCAGGATGTGCCCGGCGAGGGGATGGGTCTGGCATTTGTGTCCGCACTGGTGCGGCGTCTTGGCGGGTCTATCGCCGTCGAATCCGTCTTGGGAAGCGGAAGCACTTTCAAGTTGACGTTTCCCGGCACCATTGCGCAAAATAGAGGGATGGCCGCGTGAACAAGCCTGTAACAATCATCATGATCGAAGACGATCATGGACACGCCCGCCTCATTGAGCGGAACATCAGGCGCGCCGGCGTAACGAACGAGATCACGCATTTCGAAGATGGGTCGTCGGCGCTCGAATATTTCAGGCGTATCGAGAACGAACCGGCTGACATGAACCCGATCCTGGTGCTGCTCGATCTGAACCTGCCCGATATGTCTGGCATCGACATTCTTGAATATCTCAAGAACGACGGCCACCTTCGCATTGCGCCCGTGATCGTTCTCACGACGACGGACGATCAGCTCGAAATACGACGCTGCTACGATCTCGGTTGCAACGTCTACATCACGAAGCCCGTCGATTATGAGCAGTTTGCAGTAGCCATACGGCAGCTTGGCCTGTTCTTTTCCGTCATCAAGGTTCCGGACCCGCTTAATGCCTAACAAGAATCCGCGAATCCTTATCATCGACGATGATGAAGGCTTTTGCCGGTTGGTTTCAAACCGTCTTGAACGCAACGGCTTTTCCGTCGTTTCGGCCTATTCGGCGGCCGCGGGCCTCAAGGAGAACGCAGCGTCCGAATTCGATGTCGTGCTGCTCGATCACGTCCTCCCTGAACAGGATGGCCTGACCCTCCTTGCCGCGCTTCAATCGCGCTCGAACGCTCCGCCCGTCGTCTATCTCACCGGAACGCAGGATAGCCGTGTCGCTGTCGCCGCGTTGAAGGCGGGCGCGGCGGATTATGTGGTTAAAGACCTCCACGGCGATTTCCTGCTGCTGCTCGAAAACGCGATCACCAACGCAATGTTCACGACCGCCCTCAAGCGCGAACGGGAACGGGCCGAGGCCGCCGTTCGCACGGCTCGCGACGAGTTCAAGGCGCTGGCGGAGGAACGCGCGCTGCTGCTGCGCGAAGTCAACCACAGGGTCAGCAACAGCCTGCAACTTATCGCTTCGCTGCTTCACTTCCAGGGGGATGTAAGCGGCAGCGCCGATGTAAAAGCAGCGCTGAAGGAGGCGAACGGCCGCGTGCTGGCGGTCGCGCGCGTTCACCGCTCCCTTTACACCTCGTTTGACGTTCGATGGGTGACACTCTCGGAATATCTGACGAGCCTCATTCGCGATCTGGAGGATGTGTCTGGCGGCGAAAGCTCGAACAGCGTCATTTCCTTCAGCGGTTCTCCCATCCAGATTTCTCCCGACGCAGCCGTCTCGATTGGCATCGTGACCACCGAACTAATTCTCAACGCGCTCAAGCATGCCTATCCGAACGGGCGCGGCCAGGTGCGCGTATTCATTCGGGTACGCGGGCCGGAGGTCGATCTTGTGGTTGAGGATGACGGGGTGGGCACCAAGGACGATCCGCTGGAAAGAAAAAACCGGCGTGGGCTTGGTCAGCGCATCATCGCCGGAATGGCGGAAAAGCTGGAAGGCGCTCTTCGATACGAAAAACTGTCACCTGGAACGAGGGCCACGCTGACGTTTCCCATCGGCGAGCATATTCGTGTTCTGGAAAGCGAGAAGGTGCTGACCTGAAGGAGCGGTCAAAGATAACGGCGCGGCGTTCGCTGTTGGAGGCAACCGCGCTAGCTCCTTTCGAACTCCGCAATCGCCTGCAGAAGCGCTTCCGGTACGGGCTCCGCGAGAATGTCGGTCCCGATCTTCGCGAGTTGCTCTTCAATTTGCCGCATCTCCGCGACTTCCGAAGCGAGCGCGGGATTGTCCTTGAGAAGGGCCTCAAACGCGGCGAGCTCTTCTCCCAGAAGCTCTCCGTCGAGGTAGGCCGACACGATCAAGGGAAGCCGGTCGTCTCGAAAAGCTTCCGACGACGTATCGTCGGGCTCCAAGATAGGCTTCGGTTGCTTTCTCATTTGCATGTTACATACGAGGTTTAGATTTCGGTAGCCAGACGAACCAAACATGCCGACCGAAATTCTGTTCCCTCGCCAGCCCCAGAATAGCGATAACCTGCAGACCTTGAGGCAATAAAGCCGCAAAGGCAAGCCCTCCGGGCTCACTTTTGGTTAACGTTAAGGTGCCACTAGTTCGTGGCGTTCCCTGAACTTGTCCTGTTGTCACGCAGCCGCTTGTCGCGCCGCGGATTTTTTACCCGCCCCTGGCCTGTTGGCCCTTCACGGTTTTCGGACAGGCGCCGATCGTTTTTCGGGTCTTTGACGCGGCCCTGGCCGGTCGGTCCTTCGCGGTTGGTCGACAGGCGCCTGTCACGCTCGGGATCCTTGACGCGGCCTTGACCGGTCGGACCAGGCCTGTTCTGAGCAAGTCGGCGATCCTGAGAGCTGTCCTTGACGCGGCCCTGACCCGTAGGACCCGTGCGATTTTGTGCCAGACGCCTGTCACTGGTCGGGTCTTTGACGCGGCCTTGGCCACCTTGCTTGACGCGCGCGGTCGTATTCATTGCTGCTTTCTCGGTCGTACGTCCGGGAATGATCCCGTCGTTTTGTTCTTTCCCGGCAGACATGCGGGTATCCAAGTCTCCATTTCGAGCCGGGGCTGTATTATTTCCCCTAAAGCGAGTTGAGAAAATAGACAACCCGTATATCGGCAAATCACTGTCAATCGATTATTAAATATCGAGTAGTTTGAGCATGAGATTCAGGTTATATTAAAAATTGGTATTTACTATGCAGCGTTGAGCGCGGCATTCCTCTTTTCGATCTCGCCGTAGTTCCAGTCGAAAATCTCACTCACAACATGAGGATACAGGCGAAATCAGGTGAAGAATATGCCGACCCATAGCAGTTGGGTCGCAAATTTCCGCACATTACCGTGATTGGAAAATAACGTTGAGGCTAGCTTGGTTTCGCAAATAACTCGGTTTTGTTGTCGGTGACGCCCAAAGGCGAGGGACGTTTTGACGCGTCGACTGTATACCAGCACAAAAGTCGATGCCAGCGCTTTGTGTATACCCTTCGGTCAGTGAACGCGTTGAATGTGCACACGTTTATCGCGGAATGCTGGTCTGACCAAACACAATTCTTTTACCGATGCCGTGGATCGGTCGTCGCTATATGAGCGCGCTTTAACGCAGGCTTATCTGAAAAAGCCTCACGCCGTCGTGCCGCGTCTGATTTGCGGCATGGCGCTGCAAGAAGCGCCACCCCTGGCCGTTGAGACGCGGCGGTTCTGCACAAAAAAAAGCGCCGAGGACAGGCCCCGGCGCTCCAATGGTCTCGATTCGATGCCACGCCAACACCCCGGCGGGGGTGCGGCCTCAAGGCAGGATATCACTTGTAGTAGCCGACGCCGCAGATCTGGCCGCCCGCCTTGGTGACGAACGTCACCTTCTCCACCGGCTCGGTCTGGCCGGGACGCGGGAACCAATAATCGACCTCGGCGAACTTGCCGTCCGCCGCATTCTTGATCAGCTCTTCGCCAAGCTTCTTGCCCTTCTTGTCGACGAGATCGGAAAGTTTTGTGCCGCGCAGCTTCTCATTCGCATGCGCCGTGAAGACGTTGTCAGCGCCGCCCGCGCAGAAAACATAAAGGTCGCGGTCGCGAAAACCGCCGGTCGGATTGTTGAAGTCTTCGATTGCCTTCTTCTCGTCGGCCTTGACCGCAGTTACCGCCTTTTCGAGCAACGCCTTGGCTTCTGCGGCAGTCCCCGACGCCTGAGCAAGCGCACCGCCCGTAAAAGCGATCGTCGTTGCGAAAATGCCTGCCAAGAAAGAACGAAGCATCTTTTCCTCCCATTTTGATTATCTGGTTTGATGCAGTTCTTATAGACAGGAGCGCGGGCGGTGCTTCAACCTAGACCATAGACTTACCACTTTCGCGGGAACCTTTGCGACCGGCGCGCGTATCGCTGTTGAGCGTGAGAACGACGGTTTCGCCGGGTATGGGCGCGAAAGGCGCGGCCACTTCATCGCCATAACTGCGACGAAGGCCCGCAAGGTGGCGTATCAGGAGATCGAGATACAGGCCCGGTCCGCCGGAGTAGATCCGCCAGCCCGCCTCGGCCGCGGTGTCGCCCGCTCGCACGCGTTCCCACTCCGCGCTCGCCTCGTAACGGTCGGAGAAAGCCGCGTCGCTGCTGCTCGCGTAACAATTGCGTTGGCGAAGCGCCGCGTTGCCGACTGCTCCCGCCACGGTCACGGGATTGACGACGCGAAGGCCCCACCAGAACGCTTCGTCGTCGCCCATGAGCGCCATCGCCTCGCACCAGCGCAGATGCGCGTGGACGTACATCTGACCCACCTCGCGCCCGAAAAACGGCGACGACTCCGCGCGGCGGAAGATGCGTTCCTCGCCGCCGTAATAAGGAAGCGGCCGATCCATCAGGCGCACCCCGTCGGGGAAGTTGAGATGCTCGCGGATGAGACCGAGATGGGTGCGCGCCTGTTCAGCCGTGAAGAGACCGCCCGAGATCGCGCAATTCATCGGGATGAGCGAATAGGAGACGCCCGTCTTCTTGTCGCTCGGATGAAGGAGAAGCTCGGGCTCCGCATCCGCGCCGTCGAAAATCGCATAACCCGCCACCACGCCATCGCGGATGAGCCAGCGGTTGAAGTCCGCGCGGATCGCGCCGGCGAGCGCGGCGAGCCGCGCCGCATCGTCGCCATTGCCGGCGAGCGCCGAAAGGACGGCGTATCGTGAGACCTGTTGGAACAGAAGCGCCGCCGTCCAACTGCTCGCCATGCGCTCGGCGAGCGACGCGTCGGCGGGTTGCAGGGTGTCGTTCCAGTCGCCCTCGCCATAGCGCGGCAGATGCGTGCCCGGCAGGAAGCGCGCCTCGATCTCGGCAAGCTCCGCCGCGAGGTGATCTGACACGCTCGACGGCGCGGCCTCGGCCTCTCGCCATCCGACCGGCTCGGACAGAAACGCGAAATCCTGCGTCGCCTCAATGTAATCGCACACGGCCTTGAGCGGCCACACGATCACATCGCCATGGCTCGGCACGCCCGCGATCCAGGCATAGCGGTCGAACATGAACCATTGCGGCCAATCGCTATCCGTCTTGCTCTGACGCGCGATAACGCGGCGCAGAACCTCTTTCGCGGTCTCGTCGTGATGGAAGGCCAGCAGGAATTCCATCGGTCCCTGGCATACGTCGCGCGTGCCCCACGCCGCGCCCGAATATTGTTCGAGGCCGTGCGGCGCGGTGAGGTGGATAATCGCATTATGCACGAGCCACGGCAGCAGCGTGTCGAACGCAGCGATGTCGGTGTCGCCGGACTGGAGCCGCGCGCCGCGTGTGACGCTCGCCCAGAAGTCCTTCGCCGAAGCCAGCATGGCGCGGGTGTCGATGCCGCCCGCGTATTTCGCGGCGAGACGGTCCGCATCCGCAGCGTCTGTCATCGAACCTGTGACCGCGAGGCGCAGCGCATTGGTCGGTCTGGTTCGCAGGGCGATGAACGGGCCCCCCCGCGCGGCTTCATCCTTATAAAGAAGCTCGTCACCGCCGATGGCTTCGACGGCTTCTGGCGTGCTGGTGGTCAGGTGATAAACCGCATCCGGGTATTGCTGACCCCAGAGCGATTCCGGGTCGGGCCGGAAAGCGGCGCGCTTTTCAGCTTCGTCGATCTCGACGCAGCCCGCATGCGCATAGTCGAACTCGCCGAGCGTCAGATTGCCGAACACGAGGAGCCGCACCGGCGCGCCTTCGACAAGCACCTCGATTTGCAGCGCAGCGTCTTCGCCGGTCGACACCGCGCGAACCGCGATCGCGCCGCCATCGTGCTCATAGATCCAGCGCGCATCGGCCAGCCCCATCTCGAAGCGCGACGGCAGCGTGAGCAGCCGCCATTCGCCGCCGATCTCGGCCAGCACGCGAACGCCGCTCCACCGCGTGATGTTGTACGGGTCGCGCGACACGGAAAACAGCTTGTGAAACGAGGTGTTGCCGATGGTGAGCTGCGCCGCGAATGCGCCATGCATCCACGCGGTGGCCGCGAGCGTCGTCTCTTGGGGCAGAAGGCTGCCGCCGCTGCGAAGGATCGTGCCGTGCCGGCGTTTCACGAGCCGGTCTTTTTCCGTCAGCACGACGTGGCGGCTTTCCGCGCAATCGCCTTCGAACCAGGAGAGCAGCCGTCCGCTCCACCATTCCGCATGCTTTCGCTTTTCGTCGTCGCGCCCGGCATCTTCGCGGCAGGCGAGCGGCCGCGCATCGCGGAGGATGTCGCGCACGGGCACGCTGACGGCTACCTCGCGCGGGAAGAACTCGCTCGCGGCGCCTTCGGCGGAATCGATGCGCGAAAGGTCGGCGTAGCTTGTCGGCGCGGCATGGTCGGCATCGTAGACCGCGAAGAAGGTCCAGGTCGCCGTCTGCCCCGGCTGCAATTCCGCCGCGCTCGACTGCACGATGGCGCAAGCCGTTTCGTACTGAAGTCGCTCGCCGGGCAGACTTTCGCCGAACGGCAGATCGAGCGCCGCCGCGTCGCGATAGGCCGGGCCAAACACTTGCAGCGCATCGGTCGCGAAGCTCGCCGCGCCATCGAAGCAGCCGTGCGCCACCCAGGGATGACGACCGCCATCCTGCGTCATGTTCTGGCGGCTCATGATGACCGGGCCGAAACGCGGATGCCGCTCCACCGTATGGTCGATATATTGCGAGGCGTAAGCTTCGTTGCCCATCACGAAGCCGCGCGCGCCGAGGCCCAGATCCTGCACGAGGATCGCATCGCAGGGCACTTGGCCGCCGCCCGCGTTCGTCACCTCCACGCGCCAGAGCCAGAGGGGCTGCTCGGGATGCAGCCACAGCGTGACGCGATGCGCGAGCCCGTTCGTCTCGCCCGCCCACACGAACCGGTCTTCGTACGCGCCGAAGGCGACATGCGCCCCCGGCCCGACGATCTCCACCGCGCGCGGCGCGGCGCCGCCTGTGCGCAGCAAGATCCGCATGATGCCGCCGCCGACGGGCGAGCCGAGAACCTGATTGACGAGGATGCGGCGCGGGCCGTCCTCATGTTCGATGGCGAACAGGCACCCATTCGGCAGTACGGCGATGCGAAGGCCCGCCGCGTTCGCGATGCGCGCGAGGCCGAGGCCCTCTTCGCGCGGCGTGCGGAAGCTCCTGGTTGCGGTCATGATCGGGCTCCAGCTTGTGAAAGCGCAGCTTCACGCGCCGCCCATGCGGTGACGAAACCTGCATAACTCCATGTAAGGTCTTCGGCGGACGTCGGCTCGCCGGTCGTCTGGTCGAATTGTTCGGAGAGATCGCCCGAGGCGGGGATGAAGTTGCGCACGCGGGCGAGGATCGCGTCGCCGCTCGCGATGTGTTCCTCGCTCTCGCTCGGCACCGCGACGGCCAGCCGGTAATGATATTCGGCGGCAGCGAAGGTGCTGATATACCACGCGCCGCCGCTGATGTAGGTGTCGCCCTTGTAGCGGCCGAACATGATACCGGACGAACGACCCGCATTGATCGCGTAAGTGTCCCGGAACATCGCCTGCTGCCAGAGAAACGTCGTGCGCACGCGCGGATCTGCGACGCTGTGCGGACCGCTTTCGAGACCGGCATGCACCACGCCGAGGATCAGCGAGAAGTCGAGCGCCTTCTCGTCAGCCTTCTCGCCTCCCGGAAGGCGGCTGCGGAGAAGCCCCCCGCTTTCGTCCCAATAGCGATCCAGCAGATCGGCGAGTTCGTCGCGCCGTGCCGCAAGCTCAGCCGCGAAGGCCGCTTCGCCGCGCTCTTCCGCCCAGCGCGCGCCGTGACGCAGCGCCGCGTACTGCGCAATCACCGTGTTGTAATGCTGCGCCCAGTCTTCTTCCCAGATGTCGTAGCAGGGCGCGCCCGCGTTTCGCGCGGTGTAGGCGAGGTCGCCCCGAATGAGCGCGTCCGCCGCAGCGCTTCCGATCCCGTCGTCGGCGAAGCGCAGACAGGTGAGCGCGCGAAGCGCCGGGCCGTCGTTCTGCGGGCGGTGCCAGTCGAAATAGTCGATGGTGCCGTCGGCGTTGAAGCGCACGTCGCCCGGCACGCGGGCACCATGCACGGCGGAAAGCTCCTCGTCCGGGCGGATGTATTTCAGATGATCGGCTTGTGCGCGTTCGCGGAAACCGCCCGCCGCCACGAGCGCGCGGCCGTCGATGGCATTGAGTCCAAGGCTGAAGCGCACGAAATCGTGGTAGCGGCTCACCCACGCATCCGCATCGAGGCCGCGCCGGATGAACACGCGCGTCGCGTCGATGACAAGCGCGCTGTCGCGCAACCAGTGAAAGAAATAGTCGAGCTGCGTCGAGGCCGCGCTCGCGAGAACCGAACCCTGCGCAGGCCGCACCGTCTGCCCGAAGCCCGCCCGCTCCTTCACAAGCGACGTGGCCGAGATCGCCCGCGGGATCTTCGCCGCGGCGTGCCGCACAAGCGCATCGCCCCAGCGTTCGAGCGAGGTTCCGGAAGCCGTCATCGTCCCATCTCCTTCTCGCGTGAACCGCCGCGCTTGCCCCTGCCGTCAGGCGACGAGCGGTTCCGCCGTGAAGCCCAAAACCTCAAGTCCCGGTTTCACTTCCGGGCAACTCATGAACAGCCGCCACAAGAGCCCGCTTCGATAATTCTCGATCATCGCGATGATCGGTCCCTGATTGATCGCAAGGTTATCCTCGGCGACCCAGCCGACCGTTTCGTTAAAGGCATCCGCGAAGCCGAAACGTCCCCAGAGGCGCGGGCCGAGATCGAAATAGAAGTGGCGCAGCGCAGCGAGCGAGTGCGCGGGCGTGTAGGGCAGGCTCGATAGCGCGGCGGTGGGCGCGATCACGCCCTCGTCCTGATCCGGCGCGAAGGCGCGGTAACCCTTGTTGCCATCGCTCGCGGTCAGGCCCCATGCCTTCGGCCCATAGCCCTTGAAGCCTTTCGGGTTGGCGACGCAATAGCTGTAATTCACCAGCGTGTGCGCGTGGTTCTGCTGCCAGTAGTCCGCGTAGCGGTCGCGAAGGCCGCGCGGGTCGAGGCCGAGGAAGGAGTAATGTGCGAAGAAGAGCGGGCCCCCGAGATCGGGGCCGAGCGGCAGTTCGACGCCGTAATAGTCGCGGCCGTTGCGGAACACCTTACCGCGCGCCCAGCCCTCGTGATAAGGTCGCGCGTCGATGGGGTAGGTGGGCGACATCGCGGCGAGCACATAGGTAATGAGGCACTCATTCCAGCCCTCGATGCGCTGGAAAGCCTGATGCTCCTTCGTCGGCAGCCAGTGCCAGAGCATGATGTCGTCGTTCTCGACATGCGCTTGCCAGTTCACCGCGCGCCACAGAGCGTCGATCTTCGCGGCGAGCGCGCGCTCCTCCGGATCACCGTTCGCGAAATACTGGCGCGCGCAAAGGAGGCCCTGCACGAGATAGGCCGTCTCCACCACGTCCGCGCCCGCATTGTCGGACCAGAGCGAGATTTCCCGGCCCGTATTGCCGTCGATGTAATGCGGGAAGACACCGTTATATTGTTCGGCGGTGTCGAGGAAGCCCAGCATCGCGGCGAGCCGCTCAACGGCCTCGCGGCGCTCGATCCAGCCGCGTTCCGTCGCGACGATGATCGCCATCACGCCAAAGCCCGTTCCGCCGATGGAAATCAGATCGTTTCCCGTAGTGCGATCCGGGTTGCCGCGATCGCGGGCAAGCCCGCAATTCGGGTGCGCATAGTCCCAGAAATAGCGGAAGGTCTGCCGCTGCACGAGATCAAGCAACGCTTCGTCGTCCATATGGTCAGGCGTCCAAGGCTCGCTATGCACAGTCACCTCGCTTTGCGCAGTCTCTCAACCGGAAGTAACCGCACTTTTGGCCTTCTTCCAAGCCGGGTCTGGTAACAAATCCTGCCATGCCGGCGCTCTGGCGAAAATAGCGCGTTTTCAGGCGTGCTCGGGCGTTTCACGCAACTCGCCATTCTCAAGCCTGAGCGGCATGTGCAGCGACGGCGGCGCGGTGCACAAGTCGACCTTCCGCGTGTAGAAGCCATTCCCGGGATCGAACCGCCCGACGCTGATAAGAGCCGTGTCGGCGAGTTCATGCGTGAAAATGGAAGCTGCAAGATTGCGGCTCTCATCGTCGAGTTCGACGATGGATTCGTCCTGGATGATCCATTGCGGCTTATAGAGAAGCATGTTGGCGAGCAACAGGCGGCGCTGCTCGTCGAGTGCAAGCTCCTTTTCCCAGCGCCGTTCGACATTCAGGTCCGCAGAGAGCTTCCCGAGCCTCACGCGCTCAAGCGCCTTGATGGCTTCTTCGTCGTCGATTTCCTCAGCGGGGCGGGGATAGGCGAGAGCTGTCTTCAGGCTAGCGGTCGGCAGATAGATCGTATCCGGCACGAAGGCCACGCGCTGGCCGGCCGGATAGCGGATCGTCCCCTTGCCCCAGCCCCAGATGCCTGCGAGCGCCTTCACGAATGTCGTCTTGCCCGACTTCGGAGCGGCAGAGATCAGAACGCGCTCGCCGGGGGCCACCCTCACGAGCGGTTCGCTCAACGAAACGCGACCGCTCGGGGCGTAAACACAGAGCTTTTCGAGCGTCACCGAATCGTCGGGGCTTTGCTCGTAACGGATGTGCGATGTCTTGCTGCTCTTCTCTTCGAGCGTTTGCAGCGCTGTCCGGTAGCCGATGACGCGCGCGAGCATGGCGCGCCATTCAGCGATCGTGGGAAAGCGGTCAACATACCACCGAAGCGCCGCCTGAACCTGACCGAAAGCGCCGACGACCATCATCAGGCCGCCCAGCGAAAGCGAGCCGGAGAAATAGCCGGGAGCGGCAAGAAGCAAAGGCGCGAGAAGCGCGAGCCAGCCGTAACTGCCCGTCACCCAGCCGAGCGCCGCGAGCCTGTTCGCGATCTTCTGCATGATCGTGAGCACGGTGTCGACAGGGTGGCGCAGAAGTTCGCGCTCGGCCTGTTCGCCGTGCATGAGCGCAATTTCCTCGGCCGATTCGTTCACGCGGACGAGATTGATGCGGAAATCCGCCTCGGCGACGCGCAGATCGGTGTGCGCGGCGATGAGCGGTCGACCGACAAGCCAGGTGAAAAGCGAGCCGATGGCCGCATAGCCGATGGCGGCCCAGACCATGTAGCCCGGAATGGTGAACGCCTTGCCCTCGTAGACGAACACAACCTGCGCCGACAATCCCCAAAGCACGCCGACGAAGGCGCCAAGCAAGAGGGTGGACTGGATCAATCCCACGACGAGATCGACTGTGAGTTCGCAAAGCCGCCGCGTGTCTTCCTGAATGCGCTGGTCCGGATTGACGCTGATCGCGCCCGTGAGCGGCAGTTGAAACGCGCGGCGAGGCGAAAGCCATTCCTTCAGGAGGTCGAAGGTCACAGCCTTGCGCAATCGCACCTTCAGCGTTTCATGCAGCCAGGTCTGCGCGACGCCCAGACACAGCAGCGTGCTCACGATCACCAGGAAGATGACGACCTCATTCATGAAGATCGACAGATTGCGGGTGCCGATAGCGTCGTAGATGTTTCCTTGCCACGTATTGAGGCGAATCTGAACGAGCGCATTCGCTGCAATGACGGCGGTTATACCCCCACCAAACAACAAAAGACCATTGCGCGCCTTAGGACCATCTATAATTTTCCAAAGAGAGCGTATCTGACTATATACACTTTCCTGAGGCGCCGTCTCATTTTGCTTCACGGAAGACATACTTTCTAACACGCTCGGAAGAAGGGGGGTTGACCGGCTTTGGCGGTCCTTATAATCCGTAAGTCGAAGATTGACCACCCAAGGGCCAAGGCTGCGTTCGATGACGGAAGACGCTGCACGGATCGAAGGCCTGCTTCGGGCTATGACCCTCGAAGAGAAGGTCGGCCAGCTTACGATGATAAGGGCCGATTTTGACGCGGCCGGTTCGACGCTTCTGGCGCCGAAGCTGGCCGATATTGCGGCGGGCCGCGCGGGCAGCGTTCTCGATTTGCGTGGCGCGAGCGCAATCCTTATGGGGCAGAAGGCTGCCGTAGAAAACTCCCGCCTGAAAATCCCGCTTCTCTTCACGCTCGACGTGCTGCACGGCTATCGCACGATCTTTCCCGTACCGCTCGGCGAAGCGGCGGCCTTCGATCCCGACTTGTGGACGCGCACCGCGCGCGCGGCGGCTGTCGAGGCGGCGGCGGATGGCATCGCGCTGACCTATGCGCCGATGCTCGACGTGGCGCGCGATCCGCGCTGGGGCCGCATCGTCGAAAGCGCGGGCGAGGATCCATTTGTGACGGCGCGCTTCGCCGAGGCGAAGGTGAAGGGCTTCCAGACGGACGATCTCGCGCGCAGCGACGCCGTGGCGGCAACCGCCAAGCACTTCGCGGGCTACGCCGCCGTCAATGCGGGGCGCGAATACGCTTCCGCCGACTTCTCGCAACGCACACTGGAAGAGGTTTACCTTCCGCCCTTCGCCGCCTCCGTGAATGCGGGCGTTGCGGCCATCATGCCAGCCTTCATCGAACTGGCGGGCGTGCCGCTGACCGCGCATCGCGCGCTGCTGACCGGCGTTCTGCGCGAACGCTTCGGCTTCGACGGCGTGCTCATCAGCGATTTCTTCGCCGTGGCGGAACTCATCAGGCACGGCGTCGCCGCGGATGCTGCGGAAGCGGCGGCGCTCGCGCTGAATGCGGGCGTCGACATCGACATGGCGAGCGGCACCTACACCGAAGGGTTGCCGGATGCGCTCGGGCGCGGTCTCGTTCGCATCGAGACCATCGACGCCGCCGTGCGCCGGGTGCTTGCGCTGAAACTCGCGCTCGGCCTTTTCGAAAAGCCGTACGCGCGCGGCGAGGGCGCACTTGCGCCCGCAACGATCAAGGCGCACCGGGCGCTTTCCCGCGAGGCCGCCCGGCAATCCGTCGTGCTCCTGCAAAACAACGGCGCGCTGCCGCTCCCGGCTCAAACGAGCCGCCTCGCCGTCATCGGGCCATTGGCTGACGCGCCAGGCGAAATGCTCGGACCCTGGCGGGCGGCGGGCGAAGCGTCCGAAACGGTGAGTTTCCTCGCAGGTGTGGAGACTGCGTTTCCGCAAGCTACTGTATTCCACGCGAACGGCGGAGATATCCCCGCCGCGCTCGAAGCCGCGCGCGCATCGGATGCGGTGCTTCTGTTCCTTGGGGAAACCGCCAACATGTCGGGCGAGGCCAACAGCCGCGCACGGCCCGTCATTCCCGAAGCGCAGCGCGCGCTGGCCGAAGCTGTTTTCGCGCTCGGCAAGCCGGTTATCGTGACGTTGACATCCGGCCGCCCACTGGTCGCGCCGTGGCTGTTCGAGAAGGCGCACGCCGTTCTGGCAGCCTGGTTTCTCGGCTCTGAAGCTGGCAACGCGCTTGGCGACATCCTCAGCGGCGCAGCGGCGCCCGGGGGCAAGCTGCCGCTGAGCTGGCCGTTCGATGCGGGCCAGATCCCCGTCTACTACGGCGAACGACCGACGGGCCGCCCCGCCGACCCCGAAAATCACGACACGAGCAAATATCTCGACGTGCCGAACGCACCGCAGTTTCCTTTTGGCCACGGCTTGACGTACACGCGCTTCGACTACACCGAGCCGCGTGCGAGCGTCGCAACCTTGAGGCCGGGAGAGATCCTTACCGTCGAAGTCGACATCGCGAACATCGGGGATGTGGCGGGCGAAGAAATTGTATATTTGTTTATCCGCGATCCGCTCGCTTCCGTGACGCGGCCCCTGCTCGAACTGAAAGCCTTCACCAGGATAAAAGCGCTTCCCGGCGAACGCGTTACGGCGCATTTCCGTCTGGCTACGGACGCTTTTTCCTTCCCCGACGCCGACGGGAAACCGCGCCTCGAATCCGGCGAAATCGAAATCCTCACAGGCCCAGGCGCCGCCCCTTCATTGTTAAAACGCTGTCGTGTTCATATCCTAACAAACGAATAACCGGCGCGATGACCCAACTTCCTCCCCCTCAAACGGATGGTATGATACATGTCTGAATCGGAATACGAGCTTGCGAATCACACGTCTCTCGACGTGTCGGAGCTGGCTGCAGCCTTGCGCGGCCAGAACCCGCTGTTCCGGAAGTGGGCCGAAGGCTATGGTGTCGTCAAGCACCAGGACGTTACCCAGGTACGCATTTACGGGCTGGCCGAGACGCTGATCAAGGCGGGCAAGGCGAAGAACCTCGACGAGATCCTGCATAAGCTCATCGCGGCCGACCGCCTGACAAGCGCCGCGATGTGGATCGTCGTTCACATGACCTACGCGACCCGCGTCGACCTCGAAGGCCGGCCCCTCGCTCCCGAGGACTTCAAGCACGCGCCGGAAGGCCACACCGGCGGCTCGCTCAACGTCGCGCCCGCCTATGTCGGCTATTTCCTCGCGAATGCCCTGACCGGCGAAACGCGCTCATGGGTCATGGGGCAGGGACACACCGTCGCCGCCATCGAATCCGTGAACCTTCTGCTCGATAATCAGACGCCGCAGCAGAAAGACCGCTACACGCGCGACGCGGCGGGCCTGCAAAATCTCGTGCGCGACTTCTACTCCTACGCCATCGCACCGGACGGCTCGCCCGGCGTTCCGCTCGGCAGCCACGCAAACCCGAACACGGCGGGCGCGACGATGGAAGGCGGCTATCTCGGTTTCGCGGAAGTGGAATATGTCCACATGCCGCTGAAGGGCGAGAAGCTCGTCGCGATCCTCTCCGACGGCGCTTTCGAGGAACAGCGCGGCAGCGAATGGTCCCCGCGCTGGTGGCGTCCGGGCGACAGCGGGCTCGTTTCGCCGATCATGATCCTGAACGGCCGCCGCATCGAGGAACGCAGCGAGATCGAGCAGCAGGGCGGCACCGAATGGCTGAACGACCATCTGCGCATCAACAATTTCGACCCGATCGATATCGACGGAACCGACCCGGCCGCTTTCGCCTGGGCGATCCTCATTTCGGAGTTCAAGCTCGAAGGTCGCGGCGCGCTGACGCTCGCGGGCAAGCGCGATTATCCGATCCGTCTGCCTTACACGGTCGCGCGCACCATCAAGGGCTACGGCTTCCCCGGTGCCGGCACGAATCGCGCGCACGGAACGCCGCTCATCGGCAATCCGCGCCACGACGAAGCCGCACGCGCGGAGTTCAACGAGGGCGCGGCAGCTCTGTTCGTGCCGCCGGCAGAACTCGAAGAGTCCATCGCGGCGTTCAACGTCCATGCCGAGCAGCACCGCCCGAAGGAAGGCGACCATCCGATTGCTGCGCGCAATGTGGCAACGCCGACTTTCCCCGAACCCGTGTGGTCCGAGGTCGGTGGCGACGTCTCGCCGATGGCGGCTGTCGACCGCTTCTTCGTCGATCTCGTGAAGGCGAACCCGAACCTTCGCCCACGCGTCGGCAACCCCGACGAACTCGGCTCGAACCAGATGAGCCAGACGCTCGCGCATCTGAAGCACCGTGTGAACGTGCCGGAAGAGGGCGTGCCGGAATCGACCGAAGGCGCGATCATCACGGCGCTTAACGAAGAGGCCGTGATCGGCGCGGCGCTCGGCAACAAGGGCGGCCTCAATCTCTCGGTCAGCTACGAAGCCTTCGCAGTCAAGATGCTCGGCGCGCTCCGCCAGGACATCATCTTCGCGCGGCACCAGAAGCATATCGGCAAGAAGCCGGGCTGGATCGGCGTGCCGGTCATCGCCACGTCGCATGCGTGGGAAAACGGCAAGAACGAACAGTCTCACCAGGATCCAACGCTCGCCGAGGCGCTGCTCGGCGAAATGTCGGACACGTCGCGCGTGCTGTTCCCGGTGGACGCGAATACCGCCGTCGAGGCTTTGCGCACGATCTATCGCGACCATGGCACCATCGGCACGCTCGTCGTATCAAAGCGCCCGGTGCCGTCGCTCGTTTCGCCGGAACTCGCGGTAAAGCTTTATGAGAAGGGCGCGGCGACGTACTCGGGCGATCTCGCGTCAGCGGACGTTCAGTTGATCGCGCTTGGCTCTTATCAGCTGGTTGAGGCCATCAAGGCCGGAAAGCGGCTCGAAGCGAAGGGCGTCAAGGTGGCGATTACGATCGTCGTCGAGCCGGGCCGCCTGCGCGAGCCGCGCGACCACGTCGAAGGCAAGTTCGTGCTGTCCGATGCGGAACTGGAAGCGCTGTTCCCGGCGCGACTGCCGCGCGTCGTCGTCACGCATACGCGGCCTGAGCCCATCATCGGCGTGCTTCGGCGCATCGACGGCGGCCCGAAGCACCTGCGCGTGCTGGGCTACGTCAATCGCGGCGGCACGCTCGACGCGGCGGGCCTCCTGTTCGCCAACTACTCGACCTGGGCGCATATCGCGCGCGCGGCGGCGAAGCTCATCGGCAAGGACGCGCACGAAGTCCTGAGCGAGGAAGAAGTCCGTACGATCGACGGGCACGGCAATCCGCATCTCGTGATGCATGCCGTGATCTGACGGATTTGAGGCGGGATGTTCGGTGGTCCCGCCTTTCTCAGACCGGAAAAATCCTGATCGAGGAAGGGCGGGGGTAATGTCTCCGCCCTTCTTTTTTCATGATCGCGCAAACCGTTGCAACTACGCAACGCCCCGTGGAACACCTCGCAATATTCCGATGCTTTTCGCGCCTTTTCAAACAATGAAATTGCCACCAAAAAAACCTGAACACGTTCTACACATGACTTGGTGTATTCTTTGTTAATAAAAAAGTGACGATTTGTTCCTATAAAGCCTCTCATCGATGCAAGACCTGCATCTCTGAAGCAAAACGGAGCACATCATGAATATTCTCTTTGACGGCCTCTCTTCCATCTTCGCCTTCATCAAGGAAGAATTCGATCTCGACCCCGCCAACCTCTGGCTTCGCTAAACATCAGCAAGATCGAACATTCTACCGATACTCAGGTTCGCACGGCGAACGATGCAGAGCTCCAGAATTTGTATCCGTTGCGTTTAAGCAGCGACGGCGAGTCTTCAGACCTCGCCAAGGGACAGTCGCTTTTCTGAATTGAGACCGTCGAAAGCAGCAAACCGGCGATTACCGGCCGCCCGATCCGGCTCCTGCTTTCGTGATTGCCGCGCTTTCCGCGGACCGCGGCGCACACAACAGCCGAAAATCCGGCGCGAGGTCGCTCATCGCGTGCATGAGCGACCGCCACATCATTTTGCCCGCCGCACTCACGCGGCGGCGCTGTCGCCCTCATCGAGAAGAACGGCGATATTGATCTTCCCTGACCGTTCCAGCACTCCGACGGAGACCGTTCCGCTTGGCTCCGGCCGCACCGTGAAGCTGATCGACGCATCGCCGAGCCTCATGTTGCGAATCGTGATTTCGCCGAGCGATATCGGCACCGCCGGGTTTCGCAATGTGATTGTGCGGTTTGGCAAGCTGTAATGCAGCCCGAGTACCGCCTGAAGCAAATGGAACACCGCGCCGCTCGCCCAAGCCTGTGGCGAACACGCGACAGGATAAAGCGTCGGGCCCCGGCTCCGCCGACGCGGAAAACCGCAAAACAGCTCCGGCAACCGCCGCTGATCCATATAGGACGCCGCCTGGAGCAGCCCGTCGAAGATCGGGCCGATGCCTTGCGTCAGCCCGTAGCGGGCGAGGCCGATGGCGATGATGGCGTTGTCGTGCGGCCAGATCGAACCATTGTGATAGGACATCGGATTGTAGCGCGCCTCGCCTGAAGCGACGGTACGAATACCCCAGCCCGAGTTGAAACGCGGCCGCAACAGGTCATTCGCCACATGCCGCGCCCGTTCCTGCATCATGATGCCGGTTGCCATGGCATGCGCGGCATTGCTCGTGCGAACGCGACAGGGCTGCTTCTTTCCGTCGAGCGCCAGCGCGTATGTGCCCATGTCATCGCACCAGAAAGCGGCCTCGAACTTGAGGCGAAGAAGCTCCGCCTTCGCGATCAGCGTATCCGCGCGCTCGATTTCACCGAGAAGCTTCGCGCAATCCGCCGCCGCCTTCAGCGCCGCGTAAACGTAACCCTGCACCTCCACCAGAGCGATCGGCCCGTCCGCAAGCGAGCCGTCGGCATGGAACACCGCGTCGTGCGAATCCTTCCAGCCCTGGTTGACGAGCCCGTTCTGATTGGCGCGCGCGTATTCGACGAAGCCGTCGCCGTCCGCATCGCCCGGCCCCTCGATCCAATCGAGCGCCGCGATCACATTCGGCCAGATCTCGCGCAGAAATGCGAGGTCACCCGTACGTTCGACGTAAAGCCCCGCGAGCAGGACAAAAAGCGGCGTTGAATCGACGCTGCCATAATAGAGACCAAAGGGCACCTCGCCGAGCGCGGCCATTTCACCACCGCGCATCTCGTGCAGGATCTTGCCGGGCTGCGCATCCGCCGCGTCGTCGAAGGTGGTGGCCTGAAAACGAGCGAGCCGTTTCAGCACGCCGCGCGCCACGGAGGGGTCGAACCACAGAAGCTGCATCGCGGTGATGAGGCCGTCGCGCCCGAATGTGGTGGAATACCACGGAATGCCCGCATAGGGATATTTGCCGTCCGAGGTCTTCGTCATCAGCATGCGCAGGTCGGCGAGCGACCGGCAGATGATTTCGTTCGCCACGGCATTCGATGTGGTGACGCTGGCAATCTCGTGCGGCTTGCCCACCAGATCGCGGCGCGCGTGAAACAGGCCCCAAAGGAACGAATCGGCGGCGGGCTGCCCTTCGCCATCGCATTTGATCGCCACATAGAGGCGCTCGGTCTCGCGCGGCGCGAGCGTAATCTTGAAACGCGCCGTCGTCTCGGTCAGTTCGACCGGAGCGGGCTGGAAGGTAAGCGTCGTCTCGCGCACCTTTCCGTCGAGGCCGGTGTAATGAAGCGTGACCTTGTCCTTGCCGACGACTTTCTTCTTGAGGGAGCCGCGCGCGGGACGCCGCATACCGCGCACCTCGAACAGGTCGGCGAAATCGGCGTCGAAATGAAACAGAAGGTCGAGCGAGACCGGCTCCGCGCCATGATTGACGAACGCGTTGCGTTGCGCCAGGCCGCCATTGTGAAGATAGATCGTGCGCTTGATATGCACGGTGTCCTTGAGAAGCCCGATCCCTTCGCCGTCGACATGGATGTCGGGGTTGGTCAGGTCCGCGCGCATGTTCAGATTGTCGTCGCGCATGGTCGAGCCGAGCAGAAGCGGCATCTCGCCGTTGACGCATACCGACAGCTTCGACAGGTGGCGCGTGTCGTGCGAATAAAGGCCGCTGGCTTCATCGCTGGCGCAACCGATGTCGCCGTAATTGTCCATCACCGCGAAGCAATCGTTTTGCTTCAGAATGCAGCGCGGCCGCGATGGAGCGCCTGCCGAGGCGATATAGAACGGGGATTGCTCGCTCTCCGGTATCGTGTCGCAGGCGCTCGTTTCTTTCGGCGCATCCAGCATTCAAGACCTCTTCGTTCGCTGACGGTTAGGCCCCCCGACCCCTCTTGTTAACAAATGACCCGGCGCCAAAGCGCCGCCGCTCGGGCAATTGTTGATGCTTTTCAGGATATTTTACTGCATCATCGCATAAAACCGCGATCAGTTTCATGGGAGAATGACATGGCCTTCGAAGCGCTGAAAGCTGAACTCGATCTTCTCCTGCAAACGGTTGCGGACGCGCCGGAAGACCGCTTCGGCTTCTACATCCAGTTGAAGGAAAAACTGAACCAGGCTCGCGCCTTCGGTTACACGCCTCCGCAGGATCTGCTCGATCTCGAAGCCGAACTCGACAAGGAGTTCACGGAAGAGAACGTCGAGAAATTTCCTCGTCCGTCCTGATCGATCCAGCCGGGCTGTTGGCCGCCCGTCCAGCCCCTGCCGATGAACCCGGCGTTGCGCGCCTGTGAGCGCGCCGCGCCGAGACTTCGCGGGCAGCCTTGAAATCAATGCACCGAGGCCGGAGCTTCGGGTTGAGGCTCGCTTTCGAGCGCGGCCGCGATAACATCGTCCACCCGTTCGAGCCAGATGAAATCCAGGCTCTTGCGCGTCTCTTCCGGGATGTCGTCGTAATCGCGGCGATTGCGCGCGGGCAACATAACACGCGTCAACCCGGCACGGGCTGCCGCAGTCACCTTTTCCTTAATGCCGCCGACCGGCAGCACAAGGCCGCGCAAGCTGATCTCGCCCGTCATCGCCGTGTCGCTGCGCACCGTGCGCCCCGAAAGCAGCGAATAGAGCGCGGTGAACATGGCCACGCCCGCGCTCGGGCCATCCTTCGGTGTCGCACCCGCAGGAACGTGAATATGGATGTCGCTCTTCTCGAAAACGGTCGGATCGAGTCCGAGCGACGCCGCCCGGTTCTTCACGAGGCTAAGCGCGGCCTGAGCGCTTTCGCGCATAACGTCGCCGAGTTGGCCGGTGAGGATCAGCACCCCCTTGCCCGGTGCGCGTGTCGCCTCGATGAAGAGGATATCGCCACCGACCGGCGTCCAGGCGAGACCCGTCGCCACGCCCGGAACGCTGGTGCGCATCGCCACTTCATTCTCGAAACGCGGCTGGCCGAGGATGGCCACGAGGTCGCCCGGGTGGATCTGGACCTTTTCGCCGGGCGCTTCTGCAATGCGCACCGCGACGTTGCGGAACACCTTGCCGATTTCGCGTTCGAGCGAGCGCACACCGGCCTCGCGCGTGTAATCCTCGATGATGCCCGTCAAGGCGTCGTCATCGATGGCCGCCTGCTCGGCGGTGAGGCCGTTCGCTTCAAGCTGGCGCACCACGAGATAGCGCTTCGCGATTTCGAGCTTCTCTTTCGCCGTGTAGCCCGAAAGCTGGATGATTTCCATGCGGTCGAGAAGCGGGCCCGGGATCGTGTCCAGCATGTTCGCGGTCGCGATGAAGGTCACGCGCGACAGGTCGAACGGCACGCCGAGATAGGCGTCGCGGAACGTATTGTTCTGCTCGGGGTCGAGCACTTCGAGCATCGCCGCGAACGGATCGCCCTGAATGCCGCGCCCCATCTTGTCGATCTCGTCCAGCATCATGACGGCGTTGCGCTGGCCTGCCTTCTTGATGCCCTGAATGATGTTGCCGGGAAGCGACCCGATATAGGTACGCCGATGGCCGCGGATTTCCGCCTCATCATGCACACCGCCGAGGCTGACGCGCACGAAGGGGCGCTCCATCGCGCGGGCTATGGACTGGCCGAGCGAGGTCTTGCCGACGCCGGGCGGCCCGACAAAGCACAGAATCGGTGCCTTGCCCTGCGGCGCGAGCTTGCGGACGGCGAGATATTCGATGATGCGCTGCTTGATCTTGTCGAGGCCGAAATGCTCGTCTTCGAGGATCTTGCGCGCCTGACCGATGTCGATCGGCTTTTCATCCGGCAGCGCCCATGGCAGTTCCGTGAGCGTGTCGAGGTAGGTGCGGATCATGCCCGCTTCGGCAGCCTGCTCGGGCAAACGCTCGTAGCGGCGCAGTTCCTTCTTCGCCTGCGTCTCGACCTCGGACGGCATCTGCGCCTTGGCGATGGCTGCGGAGAGTTCCGCGATTTCATCGGCCTTGCCGTCGCCCTCGCCAAGCTGGCGCTGGATCGCGGCCATCTGCTCGCGCAGGACGGCCTCGCGCTGGCGCTCGTCGAACACCGCTTTCGTCTGACGTCCGATTTCCTGCGTGAGGCGCAGCACCTCGATGCGCTCGGACAGAAGCCGCGAAACCTTGTCCATGCGGATGGGCAGGTCGATGGTTTCGAGGATTTCCTGCTTCTGCTCGCTCGGGATGTCCATATACGCCGTCACGAGGTCGGCCAGCATCGAGCCCGACGTCGCGTTCTGCATCGCGTTGACGAGTTCCGTCGGCACCTGCGGCAGAAGCTCCAGGGCTTCGACCGCCTTCTGGCGCAGTACCATCATGCGCGCTTCGATCTCCGCTCCATCCTCCGATGGCTCGACGATGCGCTGCACATTCGCGACGAGCACGGGGCGTTCCTGCGGGAAGTCGAGCACGCGGAACCGCTCGACGCCCTGCACGATGACGTGATGGGTGCCGTCCGGCGCGGTGACGTAGCGCGCAATGTTCGCGACCGTGCCGACGCGGTGCATGTCGTTGCCGTGGGGCTCGGCGTTCGCGCTGTCGCGCTGCATGAGGATGCCGATCTGCTTTTCCTCGCGCATCGCCTGCTGAACCGCCGCGATGGAAATCGGCCGGCCGATGGAGATGGGAAAGAGCGTGCCCGGAAATATCGTCGTCTCCCGGATCGGAAGGATCAGGAGCGAGTTCGAGCCTTCGTTGGCGTCTGCCACGGTTTCGCCGGGCTGCGTTTCGGCCTCCGGCGACGGACCGGTGTTGGATTGATCCATTGTGCCGCTTCCTTGTCAGAGAGATTTCTTTTCGAGGGTGATGAGCAGGCAACCGTTGGCGGCCTGCCGCTGGACAGAAACGTAATGCGCTGGCGGTAGCGGAATGCGCCGCGCGAAACGTCCTTGCGGCAACTCAAGCTGATGGATGAGAGCCGTGCGCAGTTCTTCCGGCAGCGAGCGTTTGCCCGAGACGGTAAGCATGCCGCCCTCGATCACTGCATCCACGGTTTCGGGATCGACGCCCGGCAACGCGCACAGGATCAGCACCTCGGTCTTCGTTTCGAGAACGTCGACCGGCGGCTCCCAGGCCGGTTGCCCCGCCTGATGATGAACCTGAAAGAACTGCTGGTGAAGACGCTGGGCGCGGGAAAGGCGGTCGAGCGCCTCGAACCACATCCAGGTCGTGAATTCCTTTTTTGTCATGAAGTGCGTTCCTGACATCGAATGCTCGGACTGCGCATGAGACGCAACAGACCGGCCGGATCGAGGGAATGGAGATGCCTGCTATTCCTTGAAGAATATGGACGATGGGTGGGATAGCTTTCAAGGCTTCGCAATACCGATTAAGCGCTCGATCGGAATGCAAGGGTGCAGGTGTGCCGACGCTCATTCGCGCGGGGCTTTCCCGTAGAGCTTGCGAAGCTCGTCCTTCGCGCGTTCGAGCACATGCCTTCGTTCGTCGGGAAGTGTGCGGCCCGCGCGGTTGATGTAGAAGGTAAGCATCGACATGGCGGAGCGGAACGGAGGCGCCTTGCGGCGCTCGCTCCTTTCCGCCGATGCCTTCAGCGAGGCGGCGATTTTCTTCGGATCGTCGAGCGTGAACACATCGGGCTCAAGACTCAACGCGTCGCTCGTTTCGGTCACATGCTGCGACCACGTGTTCTGACGGGGCATGTGCTTTCTCCCAATGCGCCTCCATAGAGCGCATCAGGGGGAAACTCTGGCGTGCAACCGAAGTTCTCGGCAACGAATGCGTGAGTGCAAAGACCGAATGCCTGCCGCGAGGGTGTGCGTCACGGAGACGCGCGCTTATGCAAATGGCGTAAAATTGAGCACAGATGAGGCTTGCCCGTTTCACATGCAGATTTACTGTGAGCAGATGAAACATATAATGCCACTCGCGCTGGCTTTTTGCCTATCCTGACAATGCGCTCTAATCCGCCGAACCAACCAACAAAGGAGTTTGCATTCATGGCCCTTTCCCGCTGGGTACTCGGACTTGCCTTGTTTGCAATGCCGGGGCTCGCTCAGGCGCAAGATCTGACGGGTACACTGAAAAAGATCAAGGACACCGGCACCATCACCATCGGTTATCGCGAAACGTCGATCCCGTTCTCGTATCTTGGCGCTGAAAACAAGCCCGTCGGCTTCGCGATGGACATCTGCGAAAAGGTCGTCGATGCGGTGAAGAAAGAGCTGAAGGACGACACCATCAAGACGAACTACGTCGCGGTTACGTCCTCGACGCGCATCCCGCTGATCGCCAACGGCACGGTAGACCTCGAATGCGGCTCGACAACCAACAACGCCGAGCGCCAGAAGCAGGTTTCCTACACCAACTCGCATTACCTCTCGGAAAGCAAATACGTCACCAAGAAGGCCAGCAACATCAACTCGATTGCCGATCTGAAGGGCAAGACGGTCGTTTCCACGGCGGGCACGACCAACATCAAGCAGCTCAACGAACGCAATCAGGCGGATAATCTCGGGCTGACGATCCTTGCGGCGAAGGATCATGCGGAAGCGTTCCTGAACGTCGAGACCGATCGCGCGGTCGCCTTCGTGATGGACGACATCCTGCTCGCGGGCCTTGCCGCCAACTCGAAGGATCCGAGCCTGTATGTGATTTCCACGGACTCGTTCTCCAAGGCCGAGCCTTACGGCATCATGTTGCCGAAGGGCGACGAGCCGTTCAAGAAGGTTGTCGATGCCGCAACGGCTGAGATCTACAAGACCGAAGGCCCGGAACTTTACAAGAAGTGGTTCCAGAGCCCGATTCAGCCGAAGAACATCAACCTCAATCTGCCGCTGTCGCCCGCGCTCGCAAAGCAGTTCGAGGCCCCGCTCGATGCGGCCGATCCTGACGCGTACATTCGTTAATCGCATCGCGAGGCGCTCCGGCGCCTCGCTTCTTATTCGCAGCGCGGAGACGGGGCCGTGGACAAGATCGTCGATTGGTTCAGCATCTTCTGGCAGGAGTCTGCGGAGGGAACGGGCACCTATGCCTATACCCTCCTGCTCGGCCTTCAGTTGACCCTCGAAATTTCAATAATCGCGGCGCTGGTTGCCTTCGTGATGGGATCCATCGTCGGTGTTTGCCGCACGCTTCCCTCTCCGCTGGTAAGGCGCTTGAGCGGAGGCTATGTCGAGTTCTTTCGCAACATCCCGCTGCTCGTCCAGCTCTTCCTCTGGTACTTCGTGCTGCCCGAGCTTCTGCCGCGCGATATCGGCATGTGGATGAAGCAGATTCCTCACGCGAATTTCTACACAGCCGCCGTGGGGTTGGGCCTCTTCACATCGGCCCGCGTCGCGGTTCAGCTTTCGGCGGCGATCACGTCCATGCCGCGCGGCCAGAAAATGGCGGCAACCGCGCTCGGCCTGACGACGCGGCAGAGCTACACCAACGTGCTGCTGCCGATGGCCTATCGCATCGTGTTTCCACCGCTGACGTCGGAGCTTCTGAACCTCATCAAGAATTCGTCGGTCGCGTTGACCATCGGCGTGGCGGAACTGACGCAAAGCGCTCGCAACATGGACAGCTACACGTTTCAGACTTTTCAGGCCTTTACGGCGGCAACGCTGATCTACCTTGTGCTTAACATCCTGGTGACAACGGTCATGCGGCGGATCGAGCGCGGCGTCGCCGTTCCCGGCATGCTTGTTGCGAAGTGAGGCGGCGATGTTCTCGAACTTCGATTTTCAGGTCGTCATCGACGCGCTGCCCTACCTCTTCCTTCAGGGGATGGTCTTCACGCTTAAGCTGACGATTCTCGCGGCGATTTTCGGCACTCTCTTTGGCACCGTGCTCGCGCTGATGCGCCTGTCGGGCGTATGGCCGCTGCCGCAGATCGCGGGCGCGTATGTGAATTTCGTGCGGTCGCTGCCGCTGCTGCTCGTGATCTTCTGGTTCTTCTTCCTCGTGCCATTCATCGCGCAAAAGATCGTCGGCTCGCCGCGTCCGATCCCCATCGATCCGTTTCTCACCGCGCTGATCACCTTCAGCCTGTTCGAAGCGGTCTTCTTCTCGGAGATCATGCGCGCGGGGATCCAGTCCCTGCCGAAAGGACAGGTCGCGGCGGGCTACGCGCTGGGCCTCACTTATTCGCAGGTGATGCGGCGCATCGTGCTGCCGCAGGCATTCCGCAACATGCTCCCGGTGCTGCTGACGCAGACCATCGTCCTTTTTCAGGACACCTCGCTCGTTTACGTGCTGTCTCTGAACGACTTCCTAGGCATCGCGGGCAAGATCGGCCAGCGCGACGGACGCCTTACGGAAATGTATATTTTCGCCGCGCTCGTCTATTTCCTCATTTCCTTCGCGGCCTCGCAGGCGGTCCGACGCTTGCAGGCGCACACGGCAATCATTCGGTAGGGCTTCCACTCATGACCACGGCAACGACAACGCCGACTTCGGCCGCGACACAGTCCCCTGGCGCGCCCGTCATCCAGATGATCGGCGTCAGCAAATGGTATACGCCGGAATTTCAGGTGCTCGACACCTGCACGACATCGGTTCAAAAAGGCGAGGTGGTGGTCGTGTGCGGGCCGTCCGGCTCAGGCAAGTCCACGCTCATCAAATGCGTGAATGCGCTCGAACCGTTTCAGCAGGGCGACATCCTCGTCAACGGTCAGAAGGTGAACGACCCGAAGACCAACCTGCCGAAGCTTCGCTCGCATATCGGCATGGTGTTCCAGAACTTCGAGCTTTTCCCGCATCTCACCATCATGGAAAACCTCACGCTCGCGCAACGCAAGGTGCTGAAGCGCGGCAAGGACGAAGCGGAGGCAAAGGCGCGGAAGCTGCTCCAGCGCGTCGGCCTCGCCGATCAGGCGCCGAAATATCCGGGCCAGCTTTCGGGCGGACAGCAGCAACGCGTCGCCATCGCCCGCGCGCTCGCCATGGACCCGATCGCCATGCTTTTCGACGAGCCCACCTCCGCGCTCGACCCGGAAATGGTTAGCGAGGTGCTCGACGTGATGGTCGAACTTGCCCGCGAGGGCATGACGATGATGGTCGTCACGCACGAAATGGGATTTGCGCGAAAGGTGGCGAATCGGGTTATCTTCATGGACAGGGGCGCCATCGTCGAAGACGTGCCCACGGAAGAGTTTTTCGGCAGTCCGCGCTCCGAGCGCGCGCAGCTCTTCCTCTCGAAAATCCTCTCCCATTGATGAAGCGGCGAAAGTTAACGGGCGTTAACCTTCGTTAACGAGCGGTTAACGCCCCAACCGAAGCGACCTGCGGGTCAAGGCGACGCGCGCCGCCAACAGCCGACGGTTCCCGGCCCATTCCAATTTCTGCGGTTGACACCGCGTGTCTCGGGGTGGACACCGAACCGATCTTGAAAAAGCGCGCGATATCCTCGCAAGGTGAAGGCGCGCGCCGCTCCGGCGAAACAGGTTAGAGTGATGACATCAATTGCAACGGCCGCGACGGCCACGCCCGCGAAGATCGCCTATCAGGGCGAACCCGGCGCGAATTCGCATATCGCCTGCATCAATTACGACGCGTCGCTCGAACCCTTTCCCTGCGCCACCTTCGAGGAAGCGCTGCTTGCCGTTAAGCACCGCGAAGTGCGCTATGCGCTGATTCCGGTAGAGAATTCGGTCGCTGGCCGCGTCGCCGACGTGCATTACCTCCTGCCGCATTCGGGCGTGCATATCGTCGGAGAGCATTTCGAGCGCATCTATCACCAGCTCATGGCGCTGCCCGGCGTGGATCTGGCCACGCTGAAGACGGTTCACAGCCATACGCAGGCGCTCGGCCAGTGCCGCAACACAATCCAACGGCTCGGCCTGCGCCCCGTTCCCGAGGCCGACACCGCCGGGGCCGCGCGCATGGTGGCTGAGGAAGGCGACCCGACCAAGGCCGCCATCGCCTCCAAGCTCGCCGCCGAGATCTACGGCCTGCGCATCCTGAAGAGCGACATCGAGGACGCGGCGCATAATACAACGCGCTTTCTCGCCCTTGCCGACGAAGCGGTGATGCCGGCGTCCGGCAACGGGCCCACGCTGACGACTTTCATCTTCCGTGTCCGCAACGTGCCCGCCGCGCTCTACAAGGCGCTCGGCGGTTTCGCGACGAACGGCGTGAACATGACGAAGCTCGAATCCTATCAGCCGGAAGGCAGCTTCAGCGCCACGATGTTCTATGCCGACGTTGAAGGCCACCCGGAGGATCGCTCGCTCAGGCTCGCACTGGAAGAACTGGCGTTCTACTCGACCGAGCTTGTGGTGCTCGGCACCTATCCGGCGAGCCCATTTCGCGAGACGCTGAAGAAGGCGCCGCTGGACGACGATCCCCACCCGCTTTTTTCCGCGAGGTAGGCGGGTCGGCCTCGCGTTCCATCTGAAGCGGCGCATCGGCCGCTTTCACCCCTGCGGGTTGCCGGTCGGCAGGAACGACAGCCGCACGAGTTCGGGGCGCTCGAACCAGCCCGCCGCCTGCCAGAAGGCGAGGCCATCGGCGTTGTCAGCCAGGAGATCGATGTGAACCTTGCCGATGCCTTCCGCTGCCAGCGCGTCCAACGCGTTGCGCACGAGGGCGGATGCAATGCCGCGCCTGCGGTGCGTCGGCGCGACGGCGAGATGATAGAGATAGCCGCGCCGCCCATCGTGGCCGCCGAAAACGCAGCCGACGAACGCGCCATCCTCTTCCGCCGCGAAGCTCAGGCCGGGGTTGCGCCTGAGGTAACGCGCGAACCCCTCGAACGAATCCGCATCGCGCACCTTAACGCCGGGCATGGCATCGAGAAGCGCCATGATCGCGGCGTGGTCGTCGTTCGTCATCGCCTTGTAAACGATCATGCCTGCCCCCTCTGCTTTCAAAGCTTCTCCCGTGCAGCAAAAGGGCCGGAAACTCCGGCCCTTTTGCGATCGCGATATGGTTTGACGCAAGCGGCAGCAGGCAAGCCGCCCGGCGCTTTACGTATTCATCGAATCGAAGAAATCGCCGTTTGACTTCGTCTGGCGCAGCTTGTCGAGCAGGAATTCGATGCCGTCCATCGGTCCCATCGGGTTCAGGATGCGGCGCAGTACATACATCTTGCGAAGCTGGGCCTGCGGAACGAGCAGTTCTTCCTTGCGGGTGCCGGACTTCGCGATGTCCATCGCCGGGAACACGCGCTTGTCGGCCACCTTGCGGTCGAGCACGAGTTCGGAGTTGCCGGTGCCCTTGAATTCTTCAAAGATCACTTCGTCCATGCGGCTGCCGGTCTCGACCAGCGCCGTCGCAATGATGGTGAGCGAGCCGCCCTCCTCGATATTGCGTGCCGCGCCGAAGAAGCGCTTCGGGCGTTGCAGCGCGTTCGCGTCCACGCCGCCGGTGAGCACCTTGCCGGAGGACGGCACCACCGTGTTGTAGGCGCGGCCGAGACGCGTGATGGAATCGAGCAGAATGACGACGTCCAGCTTGTGCTCCACGAGGCGCTTGGCCTTCTCGATGACCATTTCGGCCACCTGCACGTGTCGCGATGCCGGTTCGTCGAAGGTGGAGCTGATGACCTCGCCGCGCACCGAGCGCTGCATATCGGTCACTTCTTCGGGGCGTTCGTCAATGAGAAGAACGATGAGATAGCACTCGGGATGGTTCGCCGTGATCGAATGCGCAATGTTCTGGAGCAGGACGGTCTTGCCGGTACGGGGCGGTGCCACGATCAGGCCGCGCTGACCCTTGCCGAGCGGCGCCACGATGTCGATGACGCGCGGGCTCAGATCCTTCGACTGCGGTGTGTCGGTTTCCATCTTCAGCCAGCTGTTTGGATAGAGCGGCGTCAGATTGTCGAAGTGGACCTTGTGGCGGATCTTCTCCGGGTCGTCGAAGTTGATCTTGTTGACCTTGAGCAGCGCGAAATAGCGCTCGCCCTCTTTGGGCCCGCGGATCTGGCCTTCGACCGTGTCGCCCGTGCGCAGGCCGAAACGGCGGATCTGGCTGGGGCTGACATAAATGTCGTCCGGTCCTGGAAGATAATTCGAATCCGGCGACCGGAGGAAGCCGAACCCGTCCTGCAAGGTCTCCACAACGCCGACGCCCGTGATCTCGATGTCGCGCGCCGCGAGCTGTTTGAGAATCGCAAACATCAGCTCCTGTTTGCGGAGCGCGCTCGCATTCTCGACTGCGAATTCCTCGGCGACCGCAAGAAGTTCCGTAGGGGATTTAACTTTGAGGTCTTGAAGCTTCATTTCTTGCATGATGGTCGACGACTTTTTTGGGGGAGCATGAGTTGGAGCGGACAGTGGAGCCCGCGAACCGGGGAGGAGAGGACGTTCGCTGAGCCGCTTGTCTTGTCTGGAGGGCAGATCGCGGCTGCTTCACTCAAATGCGGGATCGGGGTGACCGATCTTTGAACGGCAAATGTCGGACGCTTAACGACAAGCGCCAATATAGCAGCGTTTGCGCCCTTCGCAAAGACGGGAAAAAGCCCCGTCTCATTTTTTCCCGTGAGAAGAAGACGTGGAGCCGGATCCGATCAAGTTTGTTGAATCCGCCTCTGACCTTCAAGAAGAGACCGCTTTACCGATCTTATTGCGATTCAATCAGATCGGAACGGCCTCGACGGGCCCGTTTCCGCCATTTGCATTCGTTCAGCACGCTTGCGAGCAAATGTCGGGATCAAAAGCACCCCTAGAAAGGCTTCACGATGACGAGCAGGACGATCCCGACCAGAAGCAACGTCGGAATTTCGTTTATGATCCTGAAGAAGCGCGTGCTGTGCGGGATGCGGTCGGCCTCGAAATCCTTGCGCCATTTGGCGAGGAAACCATGGATGACGAGCAGGCCGATCACCAGCGCGATCTTTGCATGCAGCCAAGGCGCATGCCGCCAGTCGATATAGTCCGTGACGAAGGCGATCCACAGGCCGAGCCCCACGGTGACGATCATCGCGGGGTTCATGATCGCCTTCAGAAGCCGTCGTTCCATGACCTTGAAGGTTTCGGATTGCGGCGTGCCGACCCCGATCTGCGAGTGATAGACGTAGAGCCTCGGCAGGTAGAACATGCCCGCCATCCACGCGAAGGCCGCGATCAGGTGAAAGGACTTCAGGTAAAGATAGGCGTCATTCATGAGACTGATCATGGCAGGCCGTTCACGGGCGGTTTTCGAAGCGCCGCAAAGCCCGGCGCTTCAGATCTCGCTATAGCTCGATTCGTTCGGATCGTCCGAACAAGTGCGACGGCCTCAGCCGCGCACCTGGCGGATGAGACGTTCGACATGCTCGACGGGCGTATCCGGAAGAATGCCGTGACCGAGGTTGAAGACGTAAGGCTTGCCGGCCAGAGCCTCCAGCGTCGCGTTCACCCGGCGGTCCATAGCATCGCCGCCGGCAAGCAGCAACAGCGGATCGAGGTTACCCTGCACGGTGACCTTGTCCTGCTGGGCGGCAATCGTCGGAAGCGGCGCGGCCGTGTCGCAGCCGAGCGCATCGACGCCGGTGCGGGCCACGTAATCGGCGTATTTCGGCGAGGCGCCGCGCGGGAAGCCGATGACCGGCACGTTCGGATGCACGGCCTTCACGCGCTTCACGATCTCGGCGGTCGGTTCGATCACGAAGGCGTCGAAGTCGTTGTCGGCAAGCGCGCTCGCCCAGCTGTCGAAAATCTGCAGAGCGCGAGCGCCCGCATTGACCTGGCCGATGAGATACGTCGCCGATGCTTCAACGAGAAGATCGAGGATGGCCTTGAAGGTCTCCGGCTCGCGATAGGCGAGCAGCTTCGCCGCGCGGTAGTCGCTCGACCCATGGCCTTCGACCATGTAGCTCGCCACCGTCCACGGCGCGCCGCAGAAGCCGATCAGCGGGGTCCGATCGCCAAGCCCCGTGATGGTGCGGTCGATCGCTTCGTACACGATGGAAAACGTGGACTTCGCCTTCTCGACGGAGAGCTTCGAAAGATCGGCGAGGCTCGTGATGGGATCGAGATGCGGGCCTTCGCCCTCGCGAAATTCGAGATGCTGGCCGAGGGCGTGCGGCACGACGAGGATGTCTGAAAAGATGATCGCGGCATCGAAGTCGAAACGCCGGATCGGCTGGAGAGTCACTTCCGCCGCCAGTTCGGGATTGTAGCAGAGGTTCAGGAACGAACCTGCCTGAGCGCGCACTTCGCGATACTCGGCGAGATAGCGTCCCGCCTGCCGCATGAGCCACATGGGCGGTGCCTTGTGGGCGGTGCCCTTCAGAGCGGCAATGAACTTCGGATCGGTCTTCGGCGTGTCAGCGGCGATGTTCATCAATAAGATTCCATCTTAAGGTTCTGTTGTTTCTTATAGGGGAGGCAACTTGCGGAAACATCGCGTTGTGCCGCGTTCTTCCCCTTGTTTGGAGAGCACGTTCTCCTGCCGATGCGTCGCGACGAGTTCTTGTTGAAAAATCGCGCTTGCGGGGGCTTTCATCCCTGCTCTTTAGCCTTGCTTTGCCCCTCTCAGCAATGAATAACGTAGGGGACAACCTGTGAAGACTCAGCGCAGGTCGCGGGCCGGGTAAGAACCAAGGGCTTTTTTTCCAGAGCGTCACGAGCTGTGCGTTCTTTTTTAATTGGCGTGGAGGACTCAATGGCCCCGGAAAATGCCAAGCCCGAGCGAAGCGCCGAAGAGGGCGCTTTATCCCCGGAATTGACAGCTGTCCCCACCGCAAAGCACTTCCACCTGCATCTCGTCTCCGACGCTTCCGGAGAGACGCTGACGACCATGGCGAAGGCGGCCGTGGTGCGCCTTCCGGGCGCGAAACCGAACCGGCACATGCACCCGCTCGTGCGCAACCCGCGTCAACTTGCCGTCGTGTTGCAGCATATCGAGGCGTCGCCCGGCATCGTGCTGTTCACGCTCGCGAACCCGAATCTCGCGGAGCTTCTGGAAACGCGCTGCGAAGAGCTTGGCGTGCCATGCGTGGCCGTGCTCCGCCCCGTTTTGAAGGCATTCGAGGACTATCTGAAAATGCCGGCTCACGCGGTCGTCGCGGCGCAGCACACGCTCGACGCCGATTATTTCCGCCGCATCGAGGCGATGAACTATACGCTCGCGCACGACGACAGCCAGCGCACGGACGATCTCGACAAGGCCGACATCGTGCTCGTGGGGGCGAGCCGCACGTCGAAAACGCCGACAAGCATCTATCTGGCGAACCGCGGTTACAAGACGGCGAACGTCTCGCTCGTGCCGAACATCCCGCCGCCGCCGAACCTGACGAGCTTGAAGACGGCGTTCGTCATCGGCCTTGTCGCAAGCGCCGAAAGGCTCTCCGAGATCAGGCGCAACAGATTGCTTGCGCTGAACAGCAATAATTTTGAAGATTATGTCGACACCGACGTTATAAAGAACGAAATAGCGTTCACGAAGAGACTTTGCTCGCAGAATGGCTGGCATTTCGTCGACGTGACGAGAAAATCGATTGAGGAAACCGCCGCTCAGATCATCGCGATCTATGAGGGGAGCCGTCGCTAGAAAAATAGCACTTCGCTTTGGCTGGATCTCGAAAAGGTACCTAATCGGCGCATGCAATCGGATTATCCTGAAATCATCCTCGCGTCCGCGAGCCCCGCGCGCGCGGCAATTCTTGCGAGCGCGGGGCTGCGCTTTCATACGCAGCCGTCGATGGTCGACGAGGCGGAAGAGCACAAGCACTTCGCACGCAACATCGCGCCGCCCGATGTGGCGCTCGCGCTTGCGCGGTTGAAGGCAGATAACGTGCTTGAGACGGAACCGGGAGCGATCGTCATCGGCGCCGATCAGGTGCTCGCGGTCGGCAACGAAATCCTGCAGAAACCGAAGAGTCAGGAGGAAGCGCGCGGCCAGCTCCTGAAACTGCGCGGCCGTCAGCACCAGCTTCATTCGGCTGCAGTCTTGCTGCATGGGGGACATGTCGCGCAATTCGTCGATACGGCCACGCTCACGATGCGCGACTTCACCGACGACTTCCTCGACTGGTACATGGAGACGGCGGGCGAGGGCGTGCAGACATCCGTGGGCGCGTATCACATCGAGGGTCTCGGCATTCACCTCTTCAGTGAAGTGAAAGGCGACTATTTCACCATTCTCGGCATGCCGATCGTCCCGGTGCTCGATGAGTTGCGGCGCATTTCGGTGCTGAAGAAGTAGGGGGCGGTTATGAAACGCGCCTGTGTCATCGGCTGGCCCATCTCCCATTCGCTTTCGCCCGTGATCCACGGGTTCTGGCTGCGCGAGCACGGGATCGAGGGTGAATATGGCAAGGCGGCGATCGAGCCGAAGGATTTCGCCGATTTCGTACGGGGCTTCGCGGCGGCGGGGCTTGCCGGCGGCAACGTGACCGTGCCGCATAAGCTTGAAGCCTTCCGGCTCGCCGAACGGCGCGATGCGGCGGCGGTGGCCATCGGCGCTGTGAATACCTTGTGGCTCGATGGTGGAAAACTTCACGGCGCGAACACGGATGCCTTCGGTTTTCTGGCCAATCTCGACGAGCAGGCTCCCGGTTGGGACAAGCCGGGCGCGGCGGTGGTGATCGGCGCGGGCGGGGCGGCGCGCGCCATCGTGTGGGCGCTGATCCAGCGCGGCTTCGCCGACATCCGCATCGTCAACCGCACGAAGGCGACGGCTGACGCTCTCGCCGCCGAATTCCCGCCCGCAACGAGCTTCGCGCTTGCCGACCTTCCGGTGGCGCTCGACCGCGCGCGCTTCGTCGTCAACACGTCGACGCTTGGCATGAAGGGGCAGCCGCCGCTCGACATCGACCTGTCGCCGGTCGCCGCCGACGCGACCGTGAACGACATCGTCTATACCCCGCTTGAAACGCCGCTTCTGGCGCAGGCCCGCGCGCGTGGGCTTGTCGCGGTGGATGGCCTCGGCATGCTGTTGCATCAGGCCGCGCCGGGCTTCGAGCGCTGGTTCGGCGCGCGGCCGCGCGTGACGCCCGAACTTCGCGCGGCGGTGCTCGATGCCATCGCGGCGCGGGAGGCAGGCGGATGATCGTCATCGGGCTGACAGGGTCCATCGGCATGGGAAAGAGCACGGTCGCCGCCTATTTGCGCGGGCTCGGTATCCCCGTGCTCGACGCGGACCGCGTTGTGCACGAGCTTTACGCGGGCGCAGCCGTGCCGCTGATCGAGGCTGCTTTTCCGGGCACCACCGCGGGCGGCGTGGTCGATCGACCGGCGCTGGGCGCGCGCGTTCTCGGCTCGCCCGAAGCGATGAAACGGCTTGAAGCTATCGTTCATCCGCTCGTTCGCGCGGCGGAATGGCGCTTCCTGCGCGCCGAGCAGGACAAGGGCACGCCGCTTGCGATCCTTGAAATCCCGCTCCTTTTCGAGACCGGCGCAGGCGATCTGTTCGACGCCGTCATTGTGGTCAGCGCATCGGCCGAGGCACAGCGCGAGCGGCTTCTCGCCCGCACCGGCATGACGGTCGAAAAGCTCGAAGCCATCGTCGCAAAGCAGATGCCCGACGCCGAGAAGCGCGCCCTGGCCGACTACGTTGTGGATACGGAAGTCGGGCACGAGGACAGCCGACAGCAAATCGATGCAATCTTGAAGGATATCGTGACGCGGCCCCCGCTGGCATATCAACGCTGGGCCGCCCTTCAAGACATCTGACGCATCGAATACGGGGTCCATCAGGCGAGCATGCGCGAACTTGTTCTCGACACCGAGACGACAGGGCTCGACCCAAAGGACGGCCACCGCATCATCGAACTGGCCTGCGTCGAACTGCACAATTACATTCCGACCGGCGTTTTCTGGCACTGGTACTTCAACCCGGAACGGCCGGTGCCGAAAGAGGCGACCGCGATCCACGGGCTGACGGACGCCTTTCTTGCCGACAAGCCGCTTTTTTCCTCGCTCGCTTCGGAAATGCTGGCCGTGCTCGAAGGCGCGCGCCTCATCATCCACAACGCGGCATTCGACGTCGGCTTCCTGAACTTCGAGTTTCAGAAACTTGGCTATCCACCGCCGATCTCCATGGAGCGGGTGACAGACACGCTCGCGCTTGCCCGGCGCAAGCACCCCGGAAGCCCGAACAATCTCGACGCGCTTTGCCGCCGCTACGGCATCGACAATTCCACGCGCACGAAGCACGGCGCGCTGCTCGATAGCGAGTTGCTGGCGGATGTGTATCTGCGGCTTATCGGAGCGGAGCAGGCGGGGCTCGATCTGGGCGCACGCTCGGCGGAAGTTGCCGTCGCGGGCCAGGCAGCGGCGGTGCAGGTGCGGCTCAAGCCGCTGGCGCCGAGGCTTACCGCTGAAGAAGCCGCCGCGCACGCCGCCTTCGTCGCATCGCTCGGCGACAAGGCGATCTGGAAGCGTTATGACGATGCGCCACCCGCCCAGCCCGTGCAGACGGCGGCCTGAGCCATCGTTTCCGGGGCTCTCAGCCCGTTGTTGTCATGGTGCTGCGCAGAATGAGCTGGAGCAGCTCGCTCTGCCGGTGTGTTCCGGTCTTGGACATGATGTGCGACAGCCTGTTTCGGCTCGTCGCGCGGGTGATGTTCAGGATGCCGGCAGCTTCCTGCAATGTGCGCCCTGCGAGAAGCTCATGAACCAGCCGCTTTTCGGCTGGCGTAAGACCGAATGAAGTCATCACGTCGGTCGCCGCATCGTGTACAGGCGCGCCCGGATCCGTGATCAGTACAATTGCACGCGTTCCGATCCCGAGCGGGAAATCGGAAGTCTGCCCGAATGGCATGATTCTGACGATGAGAGGGCGCAACCCGCTTTCCTGCGGCACGAGGACTATATCGCCGCGCCTGTGCGTGAGGGCAAGCGCCGCGCGCGCGGCCTCAGCCAGACGGGCGTCGATCAGGGGACTGACCGCAGCCAGCCGTCCCTGAACAATGCGAAGGACGTCTCCACGGCGGAAAAGCCGCTGCGCGGCCTCATTCTCGTAGCAGATCTTGCGGTCTTCGGAGAGGACGGCCACCGCCTGGCCCAATCTCTCCAACGCCTCCTCGAAGGTCCGCCGCTCGCCGTCGAGTTGCGCGAGGCGTCTGTTGAGCGCAAGCGCTCGCGTCAGATGCGGCGCAGCCCGCTGCACGAACGCGACCTCAGGGGGCTCGAAGGTCTCGGAGTGGTAGGGCCGGATTACGCCAAGGCAGGCCAGGCGCTGTGCGTTTCGGGCGGCAAGCAGCGTGATCGAACCGCGTATGTCGAAACGGCGCGAGTAATCGTGGATGAATTCGCTTTTCTTGTAAGCCTCGCGCGGAACGAGAGCGTGATCGGCGATGGCAACGCCGGCCGGGACCATGGCCAGGGGGGCGGCCAGAGGGTTAACCGAGTGATAGTAATCGGCGTATTGCCGCTGCGCTTCGGGATCGACCTGCCAGCTCATTCCGAAGCCAAAACCGGAGTTGTCCGCCTCGCTCGCATGAAAAGCCGCGCCCGAACCGCCGACGGCGGCGGTCAGGTGAGCAAGAACCCGTTCCCACTTCAGCGGGTCTTCCGCAGCCTCATAAATCAGGTCGATGAGTGTTTCGAAGGAATCGACCATGGCCATTCGTATACAGTTTTATCAGCCTTAGAGAGGAAGCCGCTCGGTTTGGGCGAAGTCAATGGCTTTTCGAAAAATGCAGGATGCATTTCCATCCTGCAAATTGGAGGCATCCTCCCTAGAATGCCAGTTTACCTTGTGGAGCGGGCGGCTTCTCGCCCATGGCGAGGCGCGGGATTGTATGCGAAGAACCGGGAAAAACCTGTCCCTTGCGGCGGATCCAGCAGCACAGGGAAGCAAGCAGCGTCTGGCCACTTTCACGCCGGACAGCTTGCTGTTTCTGGCGCAGGGCATTCTCGATGATTCGGCGGATCTTCTCGAAGAAGGCGATGTTCCCGCTGCGTACAAGCTTCTGGAGCGGGAGCTTTCCGAGGTCTTCGACCTTGCAAAAAGACTGCAATGCCTAAGCCGCCTTCGCCTCATAACGCGTTCGCACCGGATGTACCGGCATTGCCGTGAAGACCCTTTCACAAGCTATGCATCAACGAAGTCCGGCGGCTACGCGGTCTCCCTCGACTTTCTCAATGGTGGCTTATTGCCGCTGGGAACGCCGAAGCCCGCCGCAATGATCTTCGACCAGCTTACGACGAGCACTTTCGCGCTTTCGGTGCGTCTCCTGAAAACGCTGACGCGCGCGTATATCGAGGATGTAAGCACCCGCCGCGCCAGCCCTCGAATTCTTGCGCTCGGCGCGGGACATCTTCGTGAACTGGAAGACGGCCCCCTCGACCTCAGTCGCATGGAGTTCACCGCGTTGGAGCGGGACGAGGCGGTCTGTGCATTCCTCAGCCGCAAATATCAGAGCCAAATCACGATTATTCAGCCTTCGTCAGGTGACATTGAAGACTTGTTTCGCGAGAAGGGCGGTTTCGATCTGATTTATGGCCCCTTGCTTCTGACGCTCCTGTCCGACAGGCGGGCGCGCCGCCTTCTCGGCGTCCTTAATAATCAGTTAGCCAGCGGCGGGAAATTGATCGTCTGTAATGTGGCCGCCACAGCGGATTTACGCGGCTACCTGGCGTTGTTCTCAAGACCGGGACTGCAATTTCGGAGCCGGCCTGATCTGAAAGCTCTAGCCGAGGGTGCAAGATCCGATGTCTTTGGCGATCCATTTAATAATATCAACTACTTAATATTGGAAAGGGTCTGAAGCTCAAGCCATAACCAAACGTTCACGCATTAATCCTAGCCCCGGTTGCCGTGATGTTTAGGCTACACTAGTGAGTTTGTGCGTGTTACGATAAATTCATGCACTGACCTCACCTCCATTCGGCGCGCATTTGGTTATGGACAGGTTTGCGATAGAGCGATTCATCGAGGACGCCAACGCGTCGAAGTCGAGCAAGGAGGTTTCCGAGCTTTTTGGAAAAGCCCTCGCAGTCTTCGGCTATGATCGCTATTGCTACAGCCTTATCACCAATCATCCATCCGTGGGATTGAACGCGGGACACGGTATCGTCTGCAATTACCCGGACGATTGGATGGATCATTACCGGATCAATCAGTACGAGAAAAAAGACCCCGTTCCGCAATTCGGGGTTTGCGCGAGCAGGCCGTTTACCTGGGCGTCGGTGCTTACTCAACGCAAGTGGCACACGGACCAGATAAAGGTCATGAACGAGGCGGAGGAAGCGCGCCTGTGCGACGGCATCGCCGTGCCCATCTGCGGTGTGAACGGTGAACTGGCTGGCTTCGGTATTGCAAGCAGCCATGGCGGCATAAACCCGGACAGGGCGCTGCTCCACAAGGTGCAGGCGCTTGCCTTTCAATTTCATCTTGCCTTCACGGAGCTGGAAAAAATCGAGTCTCCGTTGACGGAGGATATCGGCGAGGTTTATCTCACCGAACGCGAAAGGGAGATCATGTCCTGGGCGGCGGAAGGAAAGAGCGACTCCGTCATCGCCGATATCCTGGGGGTGTCCCACTCCACCGTTCGTTTTCATATGAGTAATGTTTTCAAGAAGTTAAATGCTAACGAGCGCACACTTGCGACCGTCAAGGCCATTCGTCACGGTCTGATTCTCCCCTCCTTCTTCGGCTGATTCCCGTAGGAACCTGTCAAGGTTGCTAGCTGCGAAGCGGCAGCCGTTCCGCGATTATGCCCCTCGTTGTTCACGCGTAGCGAGGGCGCTGATGATTGACTGCATTTCGATCAGTACAAGTCACCTGTTTGCGGGAAATCCTATCTACGAGCAGCACCGGCTTAGGCACGAATGCATCGTGCAGCGGCAACACTGGAAGGTGCCTACGATCCGGAACATGGAATACGACCAGTATGACAATCCGGCCGCCTGGTATCTCGTCTGGCGGGATGAGGCGGGAAGAGCGCGGGGGTCGTCGCGGCTTTATCCGACGGATCGCCCGTACATGCTGCAGGAGGTTTTTCCCCATCTCGTCAGCAACATCGCCATCCCGAAAGCAGCCGAAGTCTGGGAGGGGAGCCGTTTCTGCGTGGACGAGAAGATGCCGACCGAGAAGCGCAAGCGGATCATTCAGGAACTCATCATCGGGTATCTGGAGTTCGGACTTGCGCAGGGCATAAACCGCATCGTCGGCGTCATGTACCCGGCGTACTGCCGCAATATCTTCGTGCGTAACGGTTGGGAAGTCGAGTGGCTGGGAGACGTAGCGAGAAGTGAAGAAGGCTACAAAATAATAGCAGGTTCGCTGACAGTATCGAGGGCGGTCCTGCAGAAGGTCCGGGAGAAAACGGGTATTTATGAGAACGTCCTCAATTATGGCGAACACACTGAAATGCAGCTCGCTGCCTAGCAGCGCAGTCGAAGACGGCTTTTTTTCGGAAAAGAAACAGCAGGATGTCAACGGTATACTGGCAGCTCTGCGGTATCTCTCCCGCGAAGCCGAAGGTGCCGGCCTAAGCGAACTCGCAAAGGCACTGGTCGAGGCGGAGATGAAATGTGATCAGGACTTTCGCAGGCACACTCATTGGCAAGCGTGACGTCATGATCGTCACGATTACTTTCGACACGATAGCAACAGGATAGGCATGATGCCCTTACGTAACGAGCTGAGACCGATGGATATGGACTCCCTCTTCCCGGGAAATCCGCAACCGCTGATCGCGGAGCACGTCTCGGATATGCTTCAGTCTCAATTGACGAACGCATTCGAGGCCGCGCTCTGCGAGGGAATGCAGCCGACCGATGCCCTGGCCGTCATGTTGTCGTGGATGTCGTCGGAGATGATGCGCATCCAGGTTGACGCCCCCGCCAATCCTTGACTGCTATCGGCGCGCTGCGTCGCACAGCAATACACCAACTCCGCGCAGGCGGAGGGATTTCATGTCGGCATGATAAACCGCTTCGCCAAAGGCGAAAGCGGTTGCATGCTTTGGCCCTGGGCGGACTTCCGATGGTCAGGTCCATCCGGCGCCGCGCCGCCTCAATAAAAAAGCACCGCACTTTGTTAAAGCGCGATGCCCAGCATGAGCGGTGCTCGTCGAGCAGAGAAGGCGAACCTCCTGCTGCATCGTCCCAAGTTCTAGCTGACGGTCGGCTGCTGGCCTTCAGCGGCGCGACGGCGATAGAGACCGGCGAAATCGATCGGATCGAGCAGCAGCGGCGGGAACCCGCCCTCGCGCGTCAGGTCCGCTACGAGACGGCGCACGAAGGGGAAGAGCAGCGCCGGCGCTTCGATGAACAGAACGGGCTGAACGGCTTCCTGCGGCAGATTTTTCAGAACGAACGCGCCCGCGTAAAGCAGCTCGATGTTGTAAAGCACGCCCTCATCGCTTTTGGCTTCGCCTTCGAGCGCAAGGCCAACCTCAAAAACGCCATCCTGAATGTTGTTCACCTGCACATTGAAGTTCAGCTGCAGGTTCGGGTTGTTGCCGGGGCCGCGAAAGAAGCGCGTGGGATCCGGGCACTCAAAGGACAGATCCTTGATATACTGTCCGATGACGTTGACTTGCGGCTGACCCGGATTCAGTTCGGGCTGTTGGGTGCCGCCGTTCGTTCCATTGGTCTCGGCCATTGGCTCATTCTCCGGAATGTCTGAGTCTACGCTTTTGCGGCTGGCCACGGGCGGCGCGCCTTCAGCGGTGAGCTACCATGCCGCACACGCGACTGCAACGCCTTCGCAGGCGCACGTCGCCGTCATCCCAAGAAATGGAGCAAGGTTTTCGTCCCCGAACGGAGGCGATCTTCTATTTCGGTTCGATGCTCTGATCGCCGCCCGGCGTGCCCGGTGGAGGAATGACCGGCGTCGTGTTCGGATGAGGCTCAGGCGGCATCACGGTCGACATGTTGGGTGTATTGCGTTCCTGCGGGCGGATGACGCCGTCGTTGCGGTCGAGATGCTCGGTCAGCGTTTCGCCAGGCCGCAAGTCAGGCACCGGCACCTGAACGCGGTTCGGATCGCTCGACAGCGTATCCTCGGGCGCGGCTTTCGGCTTCGGCGCGTCGACATCCGCCTGAAGCGGAAGACTTGTGAATGCCGCCAAGGCCGCTCCCAGCGCCAAAGCCGGGAGCAGCCTGTTTGCCGCGGTGCGCGGTTCCACGGTCTTTCTCGGCATGGTCGTTTCCTCCGTTGGCCCTTTTTGGAGAACGACCGCAAGTGCCGTCAGTTCCGGCGCTATTCCGCCGGAGCCACCGCGGGCTGCGTCTTCCCATGCACCAGCGCCCATGTCGCAAGCGCGCAGATGAGGATGACCGCCGCCACGGCGGCCGAGACGAGCAGCACCTCCTGAAATCCGCCGTGAGCGCGCAGAAGGCTGATGAGCGGCACCGCGAGGCCGCCCACCGTGAAGCCGACGAAGAAGCGCACGGAATATAAGCGGTTACGGAATTCGTCGGCGACGTAGCGGCCCACCATGGCGTCGTTCAACACCACCTGTCCGTAAATCGCTGCTGTCGCCAGCACGAGCCCCGCCGCCATCGGCACGCCCGTCGTCAGCGCTGAGAGCAGCAGGCCACCTGCCTGCAACGCGGACAGGGCAACGAACAGCAACGGCAGTTCCAGCTTGTCGATGAGCCGCCCCATAGTGACCTGAGTGAGCGCGCCGCAGACGAAAATGCTCGTCGTGATCCAGCCCGTCAGCTCCAGCGGGAGCGAGAAGCCGAGCCGCTCGTCGATCACCTTCGGCATGGCGATCGTCACGATGTTGAACGTCAGGCCGCCCGCGAGGATTGCTGTCATGAAAGCGAGCAGCAGCCACACAAGGCGCTGGCGGCTCATGACGAGCGCGTGGCTCGCGGCGCCCTTCTTGCCGGTCATGGTGTCATCGCGGACGAGCGCCACGAACGCGATGCCGAGCGCGACAAGGATCACGCCGGGAACGATGAATGCCGCGCGCCATCCGAAATTCGCGGCCAGAAGCGCCGTGATGCCGGAAGCGAGTGCCGCGCCCATGTTGCCCCATACGCCGTTGATGCCGAGCGCGCGGCCGAGCTTCGTCGCGTTCGCCACAATCATGGCGGACCCGATGGGATGATAGATCGCGCTGAACATGCCGAGCATGAGCAACGACCCGGCGATCATCGGGAAGCTCGTCGATGACGCCACCGCGAGACACGCCGCGCCGTAGCCGAAGAAAAAGGCGGTCAGGAGCGCGCGCCGCCCGAAGCGGTCCGCGAGCCAGCCCACCGGAAGCGCGAAGAAACCGAACGCGACGAAAGCGCCGGTCGTGAGCCAGATGAGATCGCCGTAATCGCGGCCGAGGTCCGCCGCGATGGCAATGACGGCGGTCGGGAAAATCAGCAGAACGAAATGATCCAGCGCGTGTGCGATGTTCACGAAAAGCAGCGTCTTGTGCGGCGCGTCGCCCTTTGCGGTCATGGTGTTGGCGTATCCCTCTCTTGCTTGCGGACCTGCCGAAAGCGTAGTCTGGCCTGAAAACGCACGGGGGCCGAAAACTGTCTCAAGCGGGCCAAAATCGCAGCACCGATCGCGCCGACTACCAGAATGTGCCGCGCGCGGTCGCCGTTATGGCGAAGGACTATCCGGCGGGAGCCAGCACGCAGCCGCATTTTCACCCGCGCGGACAGCTCCTTCATGCGGTCGAGGGCGTCATGCTGGCGAAGACCGCGCAAGGGGCGTGGATCGTGCCGCCGCGTCATGCGCTCTGGATACCGGCGCACACGGTTCATTGCGTGGATTTTCGCGTGCCCGTTTCTCTTCGCACCGCCTACATCCGGGGGGAGGAAGCCGGCGTCATCCCGACGCAATGCAAGGTGATCGCCGTGCCGGTCCTCCTGCGCGAAGCGATCCTCGCCCTTCTCGAAGAGCCGGTACTTTACGACGAGAGCGGACGAGGCGGCGCGCTGGCGGCGCTCGTCGTCCACGAGGTGGCGCGCGCAGCGAGGGCGGAGTTCGAGCTTCCGCTTCCGGGGGACCGCAGGCTGGCCGCGCTTTGCGAAGCGCTGATCGAGAATTGCGCGCTTCCACTCAACATCGACGATTGGGCGATACGGTGCGGCCTTTCCCGCCGCACATTGACGCGCCGCTTCCGGGAGGAAACGGGTCTTTCCTTCGCGGAATGGCGGCGGCGGTTGCGCGCGATGAGCGCCGCGGCCCTGCTGAGCGAGGGCGCGAAGGCCGAGGCCACCGCGCGCCGGGTCGGCTATCGCAGCGCAAGCGCGCTTGTCGCCATGATGCGACGTCGATAGGTGTCAATCCGACCCTTGTTCGCCGTATGGATAAGCGTCGTGGATCTTGACAAAGAGGGCGGAGAAAGAGCACGGGATCTTTCCCAAGGCGGGACCGGTTATGATCTTTCTTCCGAGGCCGCTGAGCGCGACTTCGCATTTCCGCAGTTCGTGAAGTTCGGCATTTAATTTCGCCTTGATCCGGAAAAGCCGCTCATTGATGATTGCGGCGACGGTCACGGCGGCCCGAGGGGCTTAGGCATGAGTGAACATACGCTCGCACGACTGGCCGCGACGATAAAGGCGCGCCGCGCTTCCACTGCTTCCGCGTCATATACGAAATCGCTGCTCGACAAGGGCGCGGCGGCCTGCGCCAAGAAACTTGGCGAGGAAGCGGTCGAAACCGTGATCGCAGGCGTCGCGGAGAGCGACGAAAAGCTCCGCGCGGAGGCCGCGGACCTTCTCTATCACCTGATGGTTCTGCTCGAAGCGCGCAATGTCCCGATCGAGGCGGTGTTCGCCGAACTCGACAGCCGCACCGCTCAATCAGGACATGCGGAAAAGGCGTCGCGGCCGAAGGATGGCTCGCAGTCATGAGCATGCCGAGCCCCGTTCTGGAGTTCGAGTTGCCCCAGGCCCTGCAGCTCTCTCCCTATCGTACCTTCTCGCGCGAGGAATGGTCGAAGCTGCGCGACGGCGTTCACATGACGCTGTCCGAGGCCGATCTTGCGCGCCTTTCGGGCCTCATCGAAAAGATCTCGCAGGAAGAAGTGACGGACATCTATCTGCCCGTTGCCAAGCTCGTGAACTATTACGTTCGCGCGGCGCAGCTTCTGCACAGCGCGACGACGCGCTTCTTCAATCACGGCGACGCCAAGATGCCGTTCATCATCGGTGTCGCGGGCAGCGTGGCGGTGGGCAAGAGCACGTCGGCGCGCGTGCTTCGCGAGCTGCTTGTGCGCTGGCCGAACCATCCCCGCGTCGATCTCGTTCCGACGGATGGGTTTCTGTGGCCGAATGCCGAACTTGAACGGCGCGGCATCATGCACAAGAAGGGCTTTCCCGAGAGCTTCGACCAGGCGCGGCTACTGCAATTCGTCGCCGACGTGAAGGCGGGCAAGGCGCGCGTGGAAGCGCCCGTTTATTCTCACTTCTCCTACGATATCATTCCCGGCGAAAAGATCGTCGTCGACCGGCCCGACATCCTCATCATCGAGGGGCTGAACGTGCTCCAGCCCGCGAAGCTGCCGAAGCACGGCGACGCGGTGCCCTTCGTCTCCGACCTTCTGGACTTCTCGATCTACATCGACGCGGAACCGGCGGTGATCGAAAAGTGGTACGTGACCCGCTTCCTGCGCCTCTACAGCACCGCGTTCCGCGACAGGGACGCCTATTTCTACCGCTATTCCAAGCTGACGCAGGAACAGGCCATTGCGCAGGCGCTGAAGCTCTGGCGCACGATCAACCTCGTGAACCTGAAGAAGAACATCCTGCCGACGAGAAAGCGCGCCAACCTCATCCTGTCGAAGGGCGACTCGCATCGCGTGGAGACGGTGGCGCTGCGGAAGCTGTGAGCACCCGCCCGCTTTGCTGACTGAAGCGATGTCTCTTCATTGAAGGCCGTCGCTTCAGTCGTTAAGGTTTGAGCGATGCCGCTTCTCCATTTACCCACGATTACCTCTGAAAAGGGCCTCAACCGCCGCGCGGAGGTGCGGCGCGATGCGGCTTTCATCGACGCCCGGTTCAATGCTCCCGGCACCAGGGTTCTGGTCCTCGCCGACCTTCGGATTCCCATCCATCCGACGCCGGACCGCGCGCCGCCCGCCATTCGCTGGCTGAGTGTGCCGGAAGTGCAGGCCCTCGCCGCGCCGGCCGACTTCGCGTTTCTGGGTGAGGACGGGACGGGGGCCAGCGTGTTCGCCTGCAACGTGCCGCCCTACCACAGAGACTTCGCGGCGGTGGAAAAGGCGCTCTCTCCGCTTGTCGATCTGCGCTCGCTCGCGCTTCAGGGTGTTTCACATGAAACGGATTTGCTGATCGCGGCGGAAGCGCGGGCGCTGCTCGGCTGGCATGCCCATCAACGCTGCTGCTCGCGCTGCGGCGGTCCGCTGCATGCGATCGAGGGCGGATGGTGCCGAACCTGCGCGGGGTGCGGGCAAAGCACATGGCCGCGAACCGACCCCGCCGTGATCATGCTCGTCACGCGCGGCGACCGTGCGCTGCTCGGCCATGAGCTTCGCTTTCCGGACAAGTTCTATTCGACGCTCGCCGGTTATGTCGAACCCGGCGACGACGTCGAGCACGCCGTTCGCCGCGAGGTGAAGGAGGAGACGGGCGTGGAGGTGGGTGCGGTCGAATATGTGGCGAGCCAGCCTTGGCCCTTTCCGCACTCGTTGATGATCGGCTGCTGGGGCGAGGCTCTCACCGAGGCGATTACGATCGACCGCACGGAGTTGTCCGATGCGCGTTGGTTCGACCGGGTGGAACTTGCCTCGATGCTTGCGTTCTCTCACCCGGAAGGGCTGTTCGTCCCGCCGCGAATTTCGATGGCGCATTCGCTGATCCGCGCGTTCGTGGATGGCGTGCTTCCCCGCCCGTGAGTGGGGGAAGCTGTTCCGCCGCCCCCGTTGTCGCATCCTCGGAGCGGTGCGCCAACGCGGATGTGAGACTTCTCAATTCTCGCTGCGGGGACGATAAAAATATGCGCGTGCCCCCTCCACGATGCGAAGCAGGTCTGCCTGCCGTGAGCACTGCGTTTTGCTCAGAATCCGGCGCATGTGGCTCTTGACGGTAGGAAGCGACAGATTGAGGCGCTGCGCGACCTCGGGGAGCGACTGCGCCTCCACGACGTGCTTGAGAATGCGCGTTTCGGCCTTGCTGAGGTTATAGCTGCTGGCCAGACCTTCTATTCCGTAGGCGGTCGATCGTCCGGTTTGCGTGACGAGCAACATGGAAGCCGAGGTATCGGCCCCCGGGATGGCCCTCAGATATCCGATGGCGCTCGGCCTTCCCTGTCCCGCAATGGCAAGACAAATGGCCTGATCGCTCGCGCCATCGGCATGCCTTTTGTCGAGAGCCTTCTTCAAAGCCTCCGAGGCGGGGGTGTCGATCCCCGTGAGAACGCCGTTGGTGAAACGGACCGGCCAACCCTCGTCGATCATGGCTTGGCCGGCGCGATTGGAGAAAAGGAGGCTCCCGCTACCGGAAATGATAAAAACAGCGACGGCAATCTGATCGAACAGGTCCGATAATACTGTGGCTATGCCACTCGACATGGCGAATTCCTAAAGCAGGTTTGTGCACAAGAGTTAGGAGTGCGCAGATAAGTTGAATGAGTGGGCATCAAACGAAAAAGCGGAAATAGGCGTTGCGAAGCCGAAACCGACCCGGTTCCGGTACCGACTAAAGCAAGCAGCTACTATGACATCGTACGCACTTTAAGGCAAATCGCATGCGTGTTCTGGCACCCATCCCATTCTGGGCCAAAGAGCTTGTCTGGAGCCTTCTGCGAATTCCTATGGGACTAAAGAAGCCCTGATGTCGCGCAACGATGCTCCCGGAGCGGCTCCCCCGCTCCTGGCCTTGCAGTCATTCGAGGGGTTCAGTCGTTCGAGGCCGGATAGGCCCTCACAGCCTGCTTCGCATGCAGGACAGCGCCGCGCGGCTCAGCGCGTCGGCGCGCTCGAACCGGAAGGGTATCCGTTCCATCCGAAGCACGATACCGTGGAGGTTTCCTGGCTTGGGGGTCATAAAGCCCCGTTTCCAGCGCCGGCACGGTGGGACGCGGCTCGCGACGCAATCCCTGTATCGCGCCGCGTTGCGTTCCAGATAAAACCGGCGGCGCTCCGCTAAACGGGCGAAGCGGCCACCTGCACAGAAACGGCACGCTCTTCCTTAAGCCGCTCCTTCAGGGTAGCGGGATCTGTGATCGGTTCGGAACACCGCGGTCCGAAACAGATGTAGGCTGTCGTGTTGCCGCCGATAGCCTTCTTTCCGAAGGCAGGGGAGGAAGCCGGGAGCGTCTCGTCCGGGCTTACCCACTGCACGGTTGCGCCCGGCAAGGACACTTCCGCCAGAGCCCTGCGCCACGCGGCTGCGTCGGGACCGGCACGGTCGCCCGCGATGGCGATGGATTGCGGCGATATCAGCGTAAGCGCGCCGGAGAGAAGGCCGGTGTATCCGATGGCCATCGTCTGGGCCGCGCCCTGGAAAGCGGTCAGCAGACCGTCGGCGCGCGTCAGATAGGCGGCGTCTCCGGTCAGCGTATAGAGGTCCGCGAGGTTCTGCAGCATGGTCGCGTTCGCGTTCGGCACGGCGTCGTCACTCGCCGAGAGCGGGCGCAGGATGAGGTCGCTCGTGTCGTCCGCCGCGAAATAGTAGCCGCCCTGCTCCGCGTCGTAGTGACGGTTCATGATGGCAGTCCACTCCACCCCGTCGTCCAGATAGCGCGCCTCGCCCGTCACCTGATGGAGGACGAGAGCGGCGGAAATCATGTTGGCATAGTCGGCGGCCGTGGCGGGGCCTTTCAGCTTGCCGTCGCGCCAGGAGTGAAACAGGCGGCCGTTCTCGATCATGCGGCTTTTCACGAAGCCATAGGCATCCACCGCGAGTGCGATCCAGTCGGGCTGGACGAAGACGTCGCCGGCGCGGGCCAGCGCGCGAATGGCGAGGCCGTTCCAATCCGCCAGCACCTTGTCGTCCCAGCCCGGCTTCACGCGCCGCTCGCGCTCGGCGAGCAGCTTGGCGCGGCATTCATCCATCGCGCGCTCTTCGCTGCCGTTGAGCAGCGCCAGCGCCTTCAGGCGGTTCAGAATGGTCTTGCCTTCCCAGTTGCCGCCTTCCGTCACGTCGTAGGTCTGCGCGAAGATCGCGGCCTCTTCGCCGTGGCCGAGAATGTCGGTGATCTCCCGCGCGCTCCAGACGTAGAACTTGCCTTCGATACCGTCGGAGTCCGCGTCATAGGAAGCGGCGAAGGCGCCGCCCGGAACGATCATGTCGCGCTTGAGCCAGCCGATGGTTTCGGCCACGCGCGTCTTGAGGCGGTCGGACTGCGTTTCCTTCCAGACCTCGGTCATGAACTCGATGAGAAGCGCATTGTCGTAGAGCATCTTCTCGAAGTGCGGCACGAGCCAGCGCTCATCCACGGTATAGCGGGAGAAGCCGCCGCCGAGGTGATCGTAGATGCCGCCCTGACAGATATGCAGGAGCGTGTTCTTCACCTCCTCGATACAGGTCTTCAGATTGTAACGAAGGCCCGCGCGCCAGAGGAACTGGAAGATCGTGGTGTTCGGGAATTTTGGCGCGCCGCGAAGGCCCCCGTTCGTCGGGTCGATGGCGCCGATGAACTTTGCCGCGATGGCGGCAAGCTGCTCCTCCGAGAATTCGGGCGCCGCGCCGTAGTTCAGCCGGGGCGTGAGCCGCTGCTTCAGATAGGCGGTATTCTGCGCGATGGTCTCCTTTTCCTGCGCGTAGACCCGCGCGACGTTCACGAGCACGTCCTTGAAGGAGGGTTTGCCGAAGCGCGGCTTGTCGGGGAAGTACGTGCCGCCGAAGAAGGGCATGCCGTCGGGCGTGAGAAACATCGTGAGCGGCCATCCGCCCTGTTCCCCCAGTTCCTGAAGCGCGGTCATATAGAGGGTGTCGACGTCCGGGCGCTCTTCGCGGTCCACCTTGATGTTGATGAACAGCTGGTTCATCAACTCGGCGGTATCCTCCTTCTCGAAGCTCTCGTGCGCCATGACATGGCACCAGTGGCAGGCGGCATAGCCGACCGAGAGCAGCACGGGCTTGTCGAGCCGCTGCGCTTCCTCGAAGGCCTCCTGGCACCAGGGCCACCATTCGACCGGATTGTGTTTGTGCTGCTGAAGGTAGGGACTAGTCTCTTCGCTCAAACGATTTAACGCCATGAGGCAACCTTGTTGACTGCTTTGCCCAATGAAAGTCCGCCAGAAGCACGGCAAGCCCTCGGGACGATTATACCCAAATTTCGAAAATGTATCGTGCAACTTGTCTTTGAAGCCTTAAGAAGCAGGAAACGTTCATGACCATCTACGCGCTGTCGTCCGCGCCGGGCCGGGCCGGGATCGCCGTGATCCGGATTTCCGGGCGTGCTTCGAGAAAGACGCTGTACGAGCTTTGCAACGGACGGCTGCCTGCGCCGCGCGTGTCGAGCTTCCGGCGGCTGCGTCATCCAAAGTCACGCGAGATGCTCGACGAGGCGATGGTGCTCTGGCTTCCCGGCCCCGCGAACTTCACCGGCGAGGACATGGCGGAGCTTTATGTCCATGGCGGACGCGCGGTCGTGGCGGCGGTCATGAATGCTCTGGCCGACATCGGTCTGCGGCTGGCCGAGCCGGGGGAGTTCACGCGCCGCGCCTTCGGTAACGGCAAGCTCGATCTGACCGAGGCCGAGGGGCTGGCCGATCTCATCAACGCAGACACCGAAGTGCAGCGGCGGCAGGCGCTGGCGCAGCATTCGGGCGCGATGCGGGCGCGATACGAGAAATGGCGCCGCACGCTTCTCAAGGCGATGGCTTACGTCGAGGCGAGCCTCGATTTTTCCGACGAGGCGGACATCGCGGACGGTGCTTTCAGGGAAGCCGTGCCGGAGGCCCGCGCTCTCGTCGCCGATCTTGAGAGCGCGCTGGCCGATGGCCGCCGGGGCGAGATCCTGCGCGAGGGCATATCGGTCGCGATCGTCGGCGAGCCGAATGTCGGCAAGTCGAGCTTGCTCAACGCGCTCGCCGGACGCGAGGCCGCCATCGTCTACGACGAGCCGGGAACCACGCGCGACGTGATCGAAGTGTCGCTCGATCTTGACGGCTATCCGTTCGTGTTGCGCGATACGGCCGGTATCCGCGAGGCGACGAGCCCCGTCGAACAGGAGGGTGTCCGCCGTGCGCTGGCCGCAGCCGAGGCGGCCGACGTCGTTCTCGCGATGGTGGACGGTTCGCGCGAAGGTGCGGGCACGGCGAAGGCCAAAGCCGGCGGAGAGGCAGCCGCCTCGCCCCCATCCGCGCACATCGAGGGTGCCACCGTCACCTCATCGTCCGGTGTAAGGCTCCTCGTCGTGAACAAGGTGGACGTGGCTCCGTCACCCGCGCCCGGAAACTTCGGCAGCGAGGCGGTCTACATTTCCGCCAAGACCGGTCTCGGGCTCGATGCTCTGAAGGCGGCGCTCGTGCGGTTTGCTGGCGAGACCTATGGCAGAGGCGAAGCGCCGGCGATAACGCGCTTCCGGCATCGGCAGGAGATCGGGCGCGCGCGGCTTGCTCTTGCTCGGTTCCTCGAAGGCGTCGAAGCGGGTGAGGCGCCGGAGCTTGCCGCCGAACATCTGCGCGAAGCCGCCGACGCGCTCGGGCGCCTCACCGGTCGCCTCGATGTCGAGGATGTGCTGGGCCAGATCTTCGGCGAGTTCTGCATCGGGAAGTGACCGCAGCGACGGGAAGCCCCGCCCGTCGGCCGGAAGAAGTAAACAAACTGTTTCACATGAAACATCGGCGACTGAAAGGCGGTGAGCCCGAAGCAGCCCCAACCGGCTCGTGCGGAAGCCTGTGCGCGAAGGAAGGCAGGCCGCGGACCGCAGACCGAATGCGAGGGCCTTCCGGCTCGCACTACTCCATGATGCCGCCCCAGTGCAGGAACAGACCGATGTCGCCGAGATAGCCGTTCGGGAAGCTGAGCACGCGCGCTATCATGTGGAAGCCGCGATCCTTGAGGGTGCGCTCATAGCGCAGGAAGGTCTCGGCCGCCTCGCCGCGAAGGGTCGCTGGCCAGCCCGGCTCGCCGACATTGATCGCGCGGCCCCCGTCGCTGCAAAGCTCGGCCGGAAACTGGAGCACGAGATATTCCCGCTCGCCGCGTTCAGCCGCCTCGCGCGACCTTTGCAGGACCGTGAGCCACTCGTCCTCCGACAGGTGGGTGTCCACGAGTTGCTTCACGCGCGCCATGCGGTCGTCGCTTTTGACGTGGTCCTGGATTGCGCGCTGACGCAGTTTCTTCGCTGCTGCCTCCTGGGCGATGAGGCGGAAGTCGGAGGCGGTCAAAGGGGCATCGGGGCGCGGCTCCGGTGTGGCGGGCGTGGGTGGCGTCTTGTCCTTGTCGCGGTCGAAAGGATCGAAGTGCAACGTCCATCCGAAGATGCCTTCGCCCTGCGGCGGTTCCGGCTTCATCTGCGCGATGCGGGCGATGATGTCCGAGCGGCTGACGATCCCGACGAGCCGCCCCTCGCGCGTCACCGGTACGCGCTTGATGCCCGTGTCCACGAACATCTTGCAGATCTCCAGCACCTCGGCCCCGTCCGGCACGGTCATGACAGGAGCAGACATCACGTCGCGCGCGGTGAGGCGGGCCTGAAGTTTGTCGAGAAGAGGCTGCGCGAGCGCCTTCGGGTCCAGAAGAAGCGAGAGACGCCAGTCGTGAATTTTCTGCTGGTCCGGCGATCTGAGGCGAAGGAGGTCTCCTTCTGTGACGATCCCGACGACGACACCGCTGGAGTCGACCACGGGCAAGCCCCCGATCTGCTTCTCCATCATGATGGATGCGATCTTGCGGATGTCGGTGTCGGGCGTCGCCGTGATGACAGGTTTCGTCATGACATCTCGCGCCTGCATCGCTCTCTCCTTGAATTCATCAACGAATGACTGGACCTAATCGCAGAGGCGCCCTTTTGCTAGCGGTGGCGTCGCCGGACGATCCCAAAAAAGTGTCGCGTCTTTTCGCAAGTGCAGCAAGCGCCGCGTTCACGTGAAGCCATGCCGCCATTTCAATTGCGGCGCGGCGTTGCTATCTTCGGTGCGCGCCGAGTGGGGGTTCTCCACGTCGGCAGCATCTTCCCCGAGACGACAGGATGTGAGCGATGGCCGAGCGGGCTTTCGATGTGATTGTGGTGGGTGGCGGGCACGCGGGATGCGAGGCCGCAGCTGCCGCCGCGCGTCTGGGCGCGGCCACGGCGCTCGTCACGCACAAGGCGGCGACGCTCGGCGAGATGTCCTGCAACCCGGCCATCGGAGGTCTCGGCAAAGGGCACCTCGTCCGGGAGGTCGACGCGCTCGACGGGCTCATGGGCAGGGTCATCGACAAGGCAGGCATCCAGTTCCGCATGCTGAACCGCTCCAAGGGTCCGGCGGTGCAGGGGCCGCGCGCGCAGGCCGACCGAAAGCTCTATCGCCGCGAGATGCAGGCCGCGCTCGCCGCCCAGGACCGGCTGACCGTGGTGGAAGACGCTGTCGAGGATCTTCTGGTCGAGGGCGAGGCCGTGGCAGGCGTCGTCACGGCGAGCGGGCGCGAGCTGCGCAGCGGAGCCGTCGTCATCACCACGGGCACCTTCCTCAAGGGCGTCATCCATCTCGGCGAGACGCGAACGCCTGCGGGCCGTGTGGGGGAGGCTCCGTCCATCGGCCTCAGCGACCGGCTCTATGCGCTCGGCCTTCGGATGGGGCGCCTCAAGACCGGCACGCCCGCGCGCCTCGACGGACGCACCATCGACTTCGCGCGCCTCGCCCGTCAGCCCGGCGATGAGCCGCCCGTGCCGTTCTCCTTCATGACCGATCACATCGAGACGCCGCAGATCGCCTGCGCCATCACGGCGACGACGGCGGAGACGCACGCCATCATCCGCGCGAACATCCACCGTGCGCCGATGTACTCCGGCCAGATCGAGGGTGTCGGCCCGCGCTATTGTCCGTCCATCGAGGACAAGGTGGTGCGTTTCGCCGACCGCGAGAGCCACCAGATCTTTCTGGAGCCGGAGGGCCTCGACGATCCGGCCGTCTATCCGAACGGCATTTCCACTTCGCTGCCGGAGGACGTGCAGCGCGCGTTCATCGCGACGATCCCCGGCCTGGAGAATGTGACAATCATCCGGCCCGGCTACGCCATCGAATACGACTATGTGGACCCGCGCGAACTTGGCCCCACGCTCGAAGCGAAGCGGCTGCCGGGGCTCTTCCTCGCGGGGCAGATCAACGGCACGACCGGCTATGAGGAGGCGGCGGCGCAAGGCGTCGTCGCGGGCGTCAACGCGGCGCTGGCGGCGGGCGGCGGCGTGCCGGATTTCGTCGTGTCGCGGACGGATGGGTATATCGGCGTGATGATCGATGACCTCGTGACGCGCGGGGTGTCCGAGCCCTATCGTATGTTCACCAGCCGCGCGGAGTATCGCTTGCGGCTCCGTGCCGACAACGCGGATGAACGGCTCACGCCGCTGGGCGCTCGTGTCGGCTGCGTCGGTTCAATGCGCGAGGCTGCCTATGCCGCAAAAGCGGAGACCCTCGGCTCGGCGCGTCGGCTGCTCGAAACGCTCACGCTCACGCCCGACGAGGCGGCGCGCCACGGCATCGTGTTGAACCGCGACGGCCGCCGCCGCTCGGCCTTCGACCTGCTGGCACTGCCGGGACAGTCGGTCGGCGCGCTTGCCCGCGTCTGGCCGGAGCTGGCCGACCTGCCGCGCGGAACCGTGGAGCGGCTGGAAGTGGATGCGCGCTACGCCGTCTATCTCGACCGGCAGGAGGCGAGCATTGTTTCCTTCCGCAAGGACGAGGCCGTGGCCATTCCTTCCGCGCTCGACTTTACGGCGATCCAGGGACTTTCCAACGAGGTGCGGCAGAAGCTCGACCGCCATCGCCCGGCGACGCTCGCGCAGGCGGCCCGCATCGACGGCATGACGCCCGCCGCGCTGATGGTGCTGCTCGCTCATATCCGGAAGACGGCGCGCGCCGCGTGAGGATAGGCTGTACCCGCTGCCGAGCGTTAGCGCGATCCAAAGCCGGCAAATCTTTGTAACCGTCTTCGATTGACCCGCTATAAAGTAAACTCGACAAAAGGGCGCGACACGGCTTCGCTTGAACCGCCCATCATGGGATGCCCGTCATGATGCCGCCAGACCCAACCCGCCCTTATCCTATCGCCGAGCATCCGCGAGTCGGCTTTCTCAAGCCGCTCATCACCCGCCCAACCATCGTTGTGGGAGACTACACATATTACGACGATCCGCTCGGGCCTGAGCGGTTCGAGGAGGCCTGCGTTCTCCACCATTACGATTTTATCGGCGATCGTCTGGTCATCGGGAAATTCTGCGCCATAGCGACGGGTGTGCGGTTCATCATGAACGGCGCAAACCACGCCATGACGGGCTTCTCTACTTTTCCGTTCAACATCTTCGGCGACGCGTGGCGGGAGGGCTTCGATTTCGCGACGATCCAGGCTGGCTTTCGAGGCGATACGATGGTTGGGAACGACGTTTGGCTTGGAATGGAAGCGCTCATCATGCCGGGCGTCAACATCGGAGATGGCGCAATTATTGCCGCGCACTCGGTCGTCGCATCCGATGTTCCGGCTTACGCCGTGGTTGGCGGCAACCCGGCCCGGCTGATGCGCCGCCGGTTCGATGACGATATCATAGTGCGTCTCCAGGCGGTCGCATGGTGGGAGTGGTCCGTTGAGAAGATCACGCGGAATCTCGATGCGATACGCGGATCCGATATCGATGCTCTGGAGAAGGCGCACTAAGCGTTCGACGCTCGGCTTCGCGCCACGCCCCTTGCGAACGCGTCCACCGATGGCAGGCCGGGCGCCTCAGCGTTTCCGCGCCGTGGCGGTCGCCCTGCCGAGGGCGTCTCCGCAGCCTTTGCCCGCGAGGCGGTTATCGCAGAGCTGGATGCGGTCGAACCAGGCGAGCCATTCCTCGCCCTCCTCATGGGGCACGGGGATCGCGCCGGGCTCGAAGGCCGCGCCGCGCCACGACCGTTGCACGCCGTAAACCGCATCCCGGCCCTGAATCTGGAGGATGAGCGTATATTCACCCTTGCCGGTCGTCTTGTTCTCCGGGCAGGACAGCGCATAGAGCGCGGCGTCGTAGCCGCTCACCTTGCGGTCGGCGAGCTTCTGCATGGCGGTGGACTTGCAGGGCTGCGTCGCCTCGACCTGCTCCTTCATCGTCTCAGCGAGGGCGTCGTAGCGGAAGCCGGGGTCGCGCCATGTCTGCACGGTGACGAGGCGGTTCCAGTCGTCGGAGGTCTGCCCGTTCGGCAGGTAATCCACCTCGGCGAATTTCGGGCGGGTTTCGGTTTCCTGAACGGTCCAATCGGCGGACGGAACGGGAGCGATGAGAAACTCGGCCTCATCTGTGAACAACTTCGACGCCTCGGTTTGCGCGATGCCGCAAAGCAGCGCAACAAGAAGCGTGGGAAGGGCCATGGGAACGCGCGGCAGCATGCTGCAATCTCCAAAGCGCCCCCACTTGTACGGATACCATTCATGAGTGCTTCAAACGTGAACAGCGCCGCCGAATTTGCCCGGACCTTTCGTGTTTCACATGAAACAGTGGAAAAACTCGAATTGTACGAAAGGCTGCTCGTGCAGTGGCAGAAGGCGGTGAACCTCGTCGCCCCGAAGACAATTCCTCAGATATGGCAAAGACATTTCGCGGATTCGGCCCAACTCGTCGCGCTCGCGCCCGGCGCGAGAACGTGGGTCGACCTCGGTTCCGGCGGGGGATTCCCCGGACTCGCGATTGCTATTATGATCGCGAATCAGAAAGAGTGCGCCTGTGTGCATCTTGTGGAGAGCAACGCAAGAAAGTGTGCGTTTCTTTCCGAGGTCGCGCGGCGGACGGGGGCTCCCGCTCGTGTGCACAACATGCGCATCGCCGATGCCGCCGCAACGGGCGCGGTACCCGTTGCCGACGTCGTCACATCGCGTGCGCTGGCTTCGCTCGATGCGCTGCTGGATCTGGCCCACCCGTTCTTCGGTAATGCGTCAACCGGATTGTTTCTTAAAGGCCGCGAGGCCGAAGTGGAAATCGCTGACGCGCAGAAGCGATGGGCTTTCGAAGTCAGAAGCCACGCCAGCCTCAGCGATGCAGAGGGTCGCATTTTGGAAATCGGCAAGCCGATGCTCAGACAAGGTGGCGGGCAGTGACAAAGAGAAACCAGGCAGCAGGTCTTCGCGTCTTCGCGGTCGCCAATCAGAAAGGCGGCGTGGGCAAGACGACGACGGCCATCAACCTCGGCACGGCGCTGGCTGCGGCTGGCGAGAAAGTGCTGGTGATCGACCTCGATCCGCAGGGCAATGCATCCACCGGCCTCGGCGTGCCGGAAGAGGCGCGCCATGTGTCCACCTACGACGTGCTCGCGGGTGCGGCGGCGCTGGAACAAGCGATGACGCCGGCGGCGATCCCCGGCCTGTTCGTTGCCCCGTCCACCCGAGACCTCGCCGGTCTTGAGCCGGAAATCGCTGCGGCGCCGAACCGCGCCTACTTCCTGCGCGACGCCATCGCGTCGCTCCGCGCCTCCGAACTCGACCGCGCGCCCGCCGACCGTCTTTCTTATGTGCTCATCGACTGCCCGCCCTCGCTCAGCATCCTGACGCTGAACGCGCTCGCGGCCTCCGATGCGGCGCTCGTGCCGGTGCAATGCGAGTTCTTCGCGCTCGAAGGTATCCAGCAATTGAAGGAAACCATCGACTTCGTGCAGGCGAGCTTGAACCCGGGCCTCGAAATCCACGGCGTCGTGCTGACCATGCATGACGGCCGCACGCGTCTTTCCAATGAAGTCGCGGCCGAAGTTCGAAGCTTCTTCGGCCAGAAGGTTTACGACACCATCATCCCGCGCAATGTGCGCATCGCGGAAGCGCCGTCTCACGGCAAGCCGCTGCTCCTTTACGATCACACGAGCGCGGGCAGCAAGGCCTACATGGACCTCGCCGCAGAGATGATCACGCGCGAGGCGGCGGCGGCGGCAAAGGCGGCGTAACGGGTGCGGGGGCCGTTGCGACGCGGCCCGCATTCGGTGATTTGCGTGGGTGAGTATGTCGAGGGCTGCCGCCACGGGCGGCATGACATGATGACCATTTGCGACTGGAGAGCGACATGGAAACAAGATCGGGCGCTTTAGCGACGGGACCATCGCCCGTTCGGGGAAGCCGTCTTGGGCGGGGCCTTGCCTCCCTTATCGGCGATGCGACGCCGATTGGAACGCCTCGCGTCATCGCGGCAAACGGTGAGATCCGTCAGGTACCGATCGACCGCGTTCGGCCGAGCGCCTTCAATCCGCGCAAGAACTTCAACGAAGCGGAACTGGATGAGCTTGCCGGCTCGATCCGGGAAAAGGGCCTCGTTCAGCCGATCGTCGTCCGTCCGTCCGATGCGGCGCAAACCTCGTATGAGATCGTGGCTGGCGAACGTCGCTGGCGCGCCGCGCAGCGAGCTTCGCTTCACACCGTTCCCGTCATCGTCCGCTCGCTCAGCGACCAGGAAGCGCTCGAACTCGCGATCATCGAGAACGTGCAGCGCGCCGACCTGAACGCCATCGAAGAGGCGGGCGGCTACAAGGAACTCGTGGAACGCTTCGGCTATACGCAGGAAGAGCTTGCCGGGATCATCGGCAAGAGCCGCAGCCATCTCGCCAACACGATGCGTCTTCTGAAGCTGCCGGAGCCGGTGCAGGCGCTGGTTCGCGACGGATCGCTTTCGGCGGGACACGCGCGCGCGCTGATCGGACGCGAAGACGCTGAAACCGTCGCGCTCGATATCGTGAAAAAGGGCCTCAACGTGCGCGATGTGGAAGCGCTCGTGATGGGCAAGAAGGCAAGCGAGGGCACGGCCCCAAAGGGCAAGACCGCAGCGCCTTCAAAGGACGCCGACGCGCGCGCGGCGGAACGCGACATGTCCGATGCGCTCGGGCTTTCCGTGGTGATGAACCCCGGTTCCGGCGAAGCGGGCGAGGTCATCATCCGCTACAAGACGCTTGAGCAGTTTCAGGTGATCTACCGCGCGTTGCTCACGCAGAAGCGCTGATCCGACGCCTTTCGTCATGCGAACGGGTGGCCGCTTCGCATGAGTTTTGCCACGTGCCCTTCCGACGGCAACAGCGCCAGCGCGGTCAGCGCGAGGCGCTTGCATATGCGTGTCCGGGACCGGCGCGCCTGCTATTCCGCGACCGGCTCCGCCCAAAGATCGTAGTCGTCCGCTTCGACGATGGTGGCCCGCACGATGTCGCCCGGCTCCATGTCGCCCGCGTCCTCGAACAGCACCGAGCCGTCTATTTCCGGCGCGTCCCACGGACCGCGCCCGGTCGCGCCGTCTTCATCCACCTCGTCGATGATGACGTCGATCGTCTTGCCGACCTGGCCCGCGAGCACGGCGGCGCTCACCTCGCGCTGCACTTCCATCAGCCGCGCAAAGCGCTCGTCCTTCACCTCTTCCGGCACATGCCCATCGAGCGCACGGCTCGGCGCGCCTTCGACATTCTCATATTTGAAGCAGCCCACGCGAGTCAGTTTCGTTTCGCGAAGCCAGTCGAGCAGGACCGCGAAATCCTCCTCCGTCTCGCCGGGAAAGCCGACGATGAACGTCGAGCGAAGGCCGAGGTCAGGCACGGCCTCGCGCCAGCGGCGGATGGTTTCGAGCGTCTTTTCCTGATTGGCGGGGCGGCGCATGGCCTTCAACACGTTCAGCGAGGCATGCTGAAACGGGATGTCGAGATAGGGCAGGATCTTGCCCTCGGCCATCAGCGGCAGAAGCTCGTCCACATGGGGATAGGGGTAGACGTAGTGCAGGCGCACCCATGCGCCGAGCGAACCGAGCGCGTTGCAGAGTTCCGTGAGCCGCGCCTTCAACGGCGCGCCGCGCCAGTCGCTCGCGGCGTATTTCAGGTCGAGCCCGTAGGCGCTCGTGTCCTGGCTGATGACGAGCAGTTCCTTCGCGCCGCCTTCGACGAGCGCCTCGGCTTCGGCGAGCACATCGGCGGCGGGGCGGCTGACGAGGTCGCCGCGAAGCTGCGGAATGATGCAGAACGAACAGCGATTATGGCAGCCCTCTGATATCTTGAGATAGGCGTAATGGGGCGGCGTGAGGCGCAGCCCGGCTGGCGGCACGAGGTCGAGGAACGGCGCGTGCGGCGCGGGCGCGGCGGCGTGGATCGCGTTCACCACGGCGTCGTATTGGTGCGGGCCGGTGACGGCCAGAACATCCGGGAACGAATCGCGAATCCGCCGATCTTCGACGCCGAAACACCCCGTCACGATCACGCGTCCGTTCTCGGCCATGGCCTCGCCGATGGCGTCGAGGCTTTCGGCCTTGGCGCTGTCGAGGAAGCCGCAGGTGTTCACGACGACGACGTCCGCGCCATCATAGTCGGGCGAGATCACGTAGCCCTCGGCGCGAAGGCGGGTGAGGATGCGCTCGGAGTCGACCAGCGCCTTCGCGCAGCCGAGGCTGACAAATCCCACCTTGGGCGCGCTGGTTGCGGCCCGCTCTGCTACCGGCTTCGGCATTCGTGAAAATCTCGCTGAAACAAAAAGAGCGCCATGCGGCGCTCCTGGAAATGTAGCGTTTTCCGCCGCCGCGATAAAGGGCGTTGTGCCGAGGCTCGCATTCAACAGCGAAACAGTCAAACGACCTCGGAGCGCGAAGCAGGAACGGCGGAAGCTATGGGGAGCCGCGCCGCCATGGCATGCGGCTGCAACTCCGCGCGCACCTGAGCGCGCCGCGTCTGGATCGTTTTCTCGACCGCGTCGACGGGAAGCCCGAGCGATAGAAGCGTCGATTCCGCGAGCTGGAAGCTCGCCTCGGTGACGACCGGCACGGCATCGGTCACGCCGATGGTGTAGAGATGGCGCGCGTGTCCCTCGTCTCTGGCGCGCGAGATGATGGGCACGTCGGGCCTCAGTCGCCGCACTTCCTCCACGATGTCGTCGATCATGGGTTGGACATGAATGGTCACCACGACCGCGGAGGCTTCCATCACCCCGCACGCCTTGAGGAAGGGCGGGTTGATGGCGTTGCCGTAATAAACGGAATGCCCGACAGCACGGCCTTGCGTCACCGCGGCAGTATCGTTGTCGACTGCCGTGTAAGGCACGCCGTTTTTCTCCAGCATTTCGCAGACAAGCCGGCCGACGCGTCCATATCCCACCACGATGGCATGCCGGGTCTGTGGTTGCGGCTCGGCGGCGAGCGCCGGGTTCACCGGCCGCGGCTTCACGATGAGCGGCGTGATACGGTTCGCGAGGATCGAAAGCAGCGGGATCAGCGCCATGGTGAGCGACGTCAGCGCGAGCGAGAAGCTCGAAGCGTCGCGATTGATCACGCCCAGAGAAGCGGCAAGGGTGATGCCGACGAATGCGAACTCGCCGCCGGGCCCCATCAGCAGGCCGGTTTCGATCGCAGCCGCCCAGGGCACGCCGAATGCGCGCGCGAGGGGGATCAGAACGGCGGCCTTCAGTGCGATGAGCCCCACGACACATGCGGGCAGCCAGATCGGCCAATGCAAAAGCTCGCGAAAGTCGATGCCCATGCCCACGGTAAAGAAGAACATACCGAGCAGCAGGCCCTTCACGGGCTCGATAACCGTTTCGATGGCGTGGCGGTATTCTGTTTCCGCGAGCATCACCCCCGCAATGAACGCGCCGAGCGCCATGGAGAGGTTGGCGAGCGCCGCCACGACACCCGTTCCCACAATCACGAACAGGGTTGCCGCGATGAACAGATCCCGCGATTTTGTGCGAGCCACCTGTCGAAACAGCGGTCGAAGAAACGCACGCCCGACGAAAATGATGATCGCAATGGCCGCAAGCGCGTGCACGATGGCGTTTTGGGCTGTCTCGATCACGGAGCCGCCATGCGCGCCAAGGATCGACACGAAGATCAGGATCGGGATCACGGCGAGATCCTGCGCGAGCAGCACCGAGAACGACGCAATCCCCGAACTCGTTCGCAGGCGATTTTGCCGCGAAAGCACCTCCAGCACGATGGCTGTGGAAGACAGCGCGAGACAGCCGCCAAGAATGGCTGCCACGACGCTCGAATAGCCGAGCCACTTCACGATGATCGCGATGATCGCCGCCGTGATGAGAACTTGAAGGCCGCCGAGTCCGAACACGAGCCGCCGCATGGCGATCAGCCGCTCGTAGGACAATTCGAGGCCGATGAGAAAGAGAAGGAACACCACGCCAAGATCGGCGAAGCCGGAAATGTGGCTTGGATCGACGACGGTGAACCAGTAAAGGAACGGTGCTTCGTGAATGAACGAGCCAAGCCCGAGGGGGCCCAGTAAAACGCCGGCGCCGAGCCAGCCGAGAACCGGGTTCAGGCCCCACGCATGGACCATGGGGATGATGATCCCCGCCGTACCCAGCACGACGAGCGCGTCGCTGTAGGCTTGCATGTTGATGGACGCGCTCACTAACCCTCCGCTTGTGCTTTCATTTTTTGTACAAGCAAGCAGACGGGTGCGAAACCCTTTTCCTCACGCGTCCGTGAGTGCGGGGCCAGCTTGGCGGATTCGTCGCAAAGGCTTAGTTGGGAGGGCTGGAGCGGGTACCGGGAATCGAACCCGGGTATTCAGCTTGGAAGGCTGCTGCTCTACCATTGAGCTACACCCGCGCGAACGCCACATTAGCAAGATTGGCGCGGCGCTCAACGAAAAAAGCGGCGGCGGGGCGCGATCCACATTTTTCGAAGCCGCTTGACAAGCGCAAATTGTTCCGCGCTGCCGCGAAAAATGCTTGGCATTGCGTCGGCTTGCGTGATAGCAATCAAATCCCTACTACTGGTTAGGACCGTAGCAGGCGGTTAGGTATTGGTTCGAACCATTCCTTCCGGCGGCTTGCCCTTAACCGGATGGATGGAGGAGTGTAGCTCAATCGGCTAGAGCACCGGTCTCCAAAACCGGGGGTTGGGGGTTCGAGTCCCTCCACTCCTGCCACTTCACGGTGGCGGAGAAACTCGAAAATCGAGCATTCGAGACATTAAGAAGACGTTTGAATAGCGAAAGCGGAAGTGCTTCCGCATCGGTGTTGAGAAAATATGGCAAGAACCGGTCCATTCGAATATTTGCAGCAGGTGCGCGCCGAAACCGCGAAGGTCGTGTGGCCCTCGCGGCGCGAAACCATTGTGACCACGATCATGGTCGTGGTCATGGCGGTGCTGGCGTCCATTTTCTTCCTGCTCGCGGACCAGTTCTTCAGTTGGGGTATCGCCCATCTTTTGCGGCTCGGCCATTAAGCGCTTAAAATTTTCGTAACTAAAAGCAGCAAAACTGATGACAAAGCGCTGGTATATCGTTCACGCCTATTCGAACTTCGAAAAGAAGGTCGCGGATTCCATCCGTGAGCGCGCCGCGGCTGCGGGTCTCGAAGAATGCTTCGAGGACATCGTGGTGCCGATGGAGGAAGTCGTCGAGGTTCGGCGCGGACGAAAGGTCAGCACAGAGCGGAAGTTTTTCCCGGGGTATGTTCTTGTCAAGATGGACATGAACGACCGGGCGTTCCTTCTGATCAAGAATACGCCGAAGGTCACCGGATTTCTTGGCGCGGACAACAAGCCGCAGCCGATTTCCGAAATCGAGGCGCAGCGTATTCTCAATCAGGTAAAAGAAGGCGTGGATCGGCCCAAGCCGTCCATTTCCTTCGAGATCGGCGAGCAGGTGCGCGTCGCGGACGGTCCCTTTGCATCCTTCAGCGGGCATGTGGAGGAAGTGGACGAAGAGCGCGCGCGGCTCAAGGTCGCGGTTTCCATCTTCGGCCGGGCGACTCCGGTCGAGCTGGAATATGCCCAGGTGGAAAAGGTCTAGCGCGGCGCGCGGATCTTGGAAGTCTTGGCTTTCGTGTGGGAGGTCGGCGTTTCGCTCGCCAGGCGTGACGTCAATGGCCGAACCACAATCCTCAACCCCGGAGCTTATTGCTCCCGAGAGGCTTAAATGGCTAAGAAAATTATAGGCTATATCAAGCTGCAAGTGCCTGCGGGCGCGGCAAATCCGTCGCCTCCGATCGGTCCGGCGCTCGGTCAGCGCGGCCTGAACATCATGATGTTCTGCAAGGAATTCAACGCCGCATCCAAGGAGATGGAGCCCGGCTCGCCCGTGCCGGTGGTCATCACCTATTACGCGGACAAGTCGTTTTCCTTTGCGATGAAGACGCCGCCGGCGTCCCACTTCCTGAAGAAGGCGGCGGGTATCAAGAGCGGGTCGAAGACGCCCGGTCAGTCTGATGCCGGTTCGGTGACATGGGCGCAGGTGCGCGAGATCGCCGAAAAGAAGATGAAGGATCTTAACGCCACAAGCATCGATCAAGCTGCGAAGATTATTGCTGGCTCCGCCCGTTCCATGGGCCTCACGGTGAAGGAATAAGCGCCATGGCCGATGGAAAGCGTTTGAAGGAAATCAAGAAGGGCGTCGATCGCGAGAAGCTCTATGCCATCGATGAGGCAGTGAAGCTCGTGAAGGGCGGTGCGAAGGCGAAGTTCGACGAGACGATCGAGATCGCGATCAATCTCGGCGTCGATCCGCGCTATGCCGACCAGATGGTGCGCGGCGTATGCGCGCTGCCGAACGGCACGGGCCGTACGGTACGCGTCGCTGTGTTCGCGCGCGGTGCCAAGGCCGACGAGGCAAAGGCCGCGGGAGCCGATGTCATCGGCGCTGAGGAACTGGTCACCGAGGTCCAGAGCGGCAACATCAACTTCGACAAGTGCATCGCCACGCCGGACATGATGCCGCTCGTCGGTCGTCTCGGCAAGATCCTCGGCCCGCGCGGCATGATGCCGAACCCCAAGGTCGGCACAGTGACGACGGACGTCGCCGAAGCCGTTCGCGGCGCCAAGGGTGGCGCGGTGGAATTTCGCGTCGAGAAGGCGGGCATTCTGCACGCCGGCATCGGCAAGGCGAGCTTCAGCGAAACGGCGCTCGTCGAGAATATCAAGGCGTTCGCCGACGCGGTCGTCAAGGCGCGTCCTTCGGGCGCGAAGGGCACATTCGTGAAGCGCATCGCGCTCAGCTCCACGATGGGGGCCGGCGTGAAGGTCGATACCGCGACGTTGATCGGCGCGGGCGCGGCCGCAGCGCAGTAACAAGAGGTTTCGGGCGGCACGCCGTCCGGGAATGCCGAGGCGGCGACGCTTCGGCGCTGTCTCCGCTCACGCGGGGGCAGCCTGTCCAAGATTGCTGGCGCCAAGGGTTTCGGCCCGAGGCTTAATAATCGCCTGCATGAGACGGGGAATGGATTATGAGTGATCTCTTTGGCCGGATTTCCGGTTGGTGGATCGCGTCTTATCACGCCTCGGGACAGGACTGAGCGGTCGCTCGCCTTCCTTCGAGGCGCGCGGCGTGATCGTAGCGGCGGCCCGCAGTGATGCGGTCCGTCTTTAACGGAGAGAAGCGGTGGATAGAGCTGAAAAAAAGGAGATGGTTGAGTCTCTCAACGACATCTTCGCGACAAGCGGCTCTGTCGTGGTGGCGCGCTACAAAGGTCTGACCGTAGCGCAAATGACTGAACTTCGCCGTCGCATGGGCGGCGCCGGGGCTCAGTTTAAAGTCATCAAGAATCGTCTCGCCAAAATTGCACTTGCCAACACCGCTGACGGTGCTGGCGCGGATCTCTTCCTTGAGCCGACGGGCATCGCTTATGCGAAGGACCCCGTAACGGCGGCGAAGGTGGCAGCCGAATTTGCCAAGACGACCGACAAGTTCGTGATTGTCGGCGGCCTTCTCGGCAAGCAGGCGCTTGACGCGGACAGCGTCAAGGCTCTGGCCGCCATCCCGTCCATGGAAGAGCTTCGCTCCAAGCTGCTCAGCGTGTTCCTTGCGCCAGGCTCCAATCTCGTGCGGCAGCTCAATGCTCCCGCTCAGAACCTTGTGGGTGTCCTTACGGCGTATAAGGAAAAGCAGGAAAAGCAAGAAGCGGCGTGATGGTTTGAGGCAGGGTCTCCCAACACCAACCAATCATCGAATGCACTGAGGTCAAAATGTCCGAGAAATTTGAAAAGCTGTATCAGGAGCTGTCGGGTCTGACGGTTCTCGAAATCTCCGAGCTGGTGAAGCTGCTCGAAGACAAGTGGGGCGTGACGGCGGCTGCGGCTGCTCCGGTGTTCGCCGGCCCGATCCCGGGCGCGGCGGCGGCTGTGGTCGAGGAAGAGAAGACTGAGTTCGACGTCATTCTCGCCGACGCCGGCGCTCAGAAGATCAACGTCATCAAGGAAGTCCGCGCGATCACGGGTCTCGGCCTGAAGGAAGCGAAGGATCTCGTTGAAGGCGCGCCGAAGCCGATCAAGGAAGCCGTTTCCAAGACCGAAGCCGAAGAGATCAAGAAGAAGATCGAAGCGGCTGGCGCCAAGGTCGACATTAAGTAAGAACGCGGCGGCCGGTTCGTCCGGCCCTCGTTTCTGGACTGCAATGGCCCTCGGGCGCCCTGGTTCTCGCTTAAATCGACGGCGGGAGAGGGGCGCCCGACAGGGCTTGAAAATCGTTGACGGGATGCCATATCAGGTGGCTTCCCAAGAAATTGGCTCTATCGCGACGCCCGAATCGCTAAGGCGTGCAGGACAAGCCGCCGCCCGGTGAAAATGAGGAGATCAAATGGCGCAGACGTTTATCGGCCGTAAACGTATTCGCAAGCGCTTCGGGAATATTGCCGACGCCGCCGAAATGCCGAATTTGATCGAGGTGCAGAAGCAGTCCTACGATCAATTTCTTATGGTGCAAGACCCGGTTGGCGGACGCCCGAACACCGGTTTGCAGGCGGTCTTTGCCTCGATCTTCCCCATAAAGGATTTCTCGGACAAAGCACAACTCGAATTTGTCCGCTACGACTTCGAGCCGCCGAAATATGACGTGGACGAGTGCCAGCAGCGAAGCATGACCTTTGCCGCGCCGCTGAAGGTAAAGTTACGCCTGATCACCTTTGACGTCAACGAAGAGACCGGCTCCCGGTCCGTCCGCGACATCAAGGAACAGGACGTCTATATGGGCGATATCCCGTTCATGACGTCGAACGGCACCTTCGTGATCAATGGCACCGAGCGCGTCATCGTCTCGCAGATGCACCGCTCTCCGGGCGTTTTCTTCCATCATGACGGCGGCAAGAGCCATTCCTCGGGCAAGCTCCTGTTCGCGGCGCGCATCATTCCGTATCGCGGTTCGTGGCTCGACTTCGAGTTCGACGCGAAGGACATCGTCTATGCGCGTATCGACCGCAAGCGCAAGCTTCCGGCGACGACGCTGCTTTACGCGCTCGGCATGAACAACGAGGAAATCCTCGAAACCTTCTACAATCGCATTTCCTTCGAGGCGACGAAGCAGGGCTGGCGCACGGCCTTCGTGGCTGAGCGCATGCGCGGCCTGAAGGCGACGCAAGACATTTACGACGCCGACACGGGCGAAGTCGTCATCGAGGCGGGCAAGAAGCTGAATGCGCGCCTTGTGCGTCAGCTCGCCGAGCGCGTGAAGTTCATCGCGGTGCCGGACGAGGCGCTTTTCGGCCGCTATCTCGCCGAAGACATCGTCAACATGTCGACGGGCGAGATCTACGCCGAAGCGGGCGACGAACTCGACTCGAAGGTGCTGGACAAGCTGCGCGAAGTGGGCGTCGAAGAGCTTCCCGTGCTCGACATCGACCATGTCAACACCGGTTCGTTCATCCGCAACACGCTCCATCTCGACAAGAACCAGAATCAGCAGGACGCGCTGTTCGACATCTATCGCGTCATGCGTCCGGGCGAGCCGCCCACGGAAGACGCCGCGCGCGCGCTGTTCAAGAGCCTGTTCTTCGACGAAGAACGTTACGATCTTTCGTCGGTCGGTCGCGTGAAGATGAATATCCGTCTCGACATCAAGCAGTCGGACGAGATGCGCATCCTCACGAAGGACGACATCATTGCGGTCATCCGGACGCTGGTCGATCTTCGTGACGGTCGCGGCGAAGTCGACGATATCGACAACCTTGGCAACCGCCGCGTCCGTTCGGTCGGCGAGCTGATGGAAAATCAGTATCGCCTCGGCCTGCTCCGCATGGAGCGCGCCATCCGCGAGCGCATGTCCTCGGTCGACATCGACACCGTGATGCCGCAGGATCTCATCAACGCGAAGCCGGCGAGCGCCGCCGTGCGCGAGTTCTTCGGGTCGTCGCAGCTTTCGCAGTTCATGGACCAGACGAATCCTCTCTCCGAGATCACGCACAAGCGGCGTCTCTCGGCGCTTGGGCCCGGCGGTCTTACGCGCGAACGTGCTGGCTTCGAAGTCCGCGACGTGCATCCGACGCATTACGGCCGCATCTGCCCGATCGAAACCCCGGAAGGTCCGAATATCGGCCTGATCAACTCGCTGGCGACCTTTGCGCGCGTCAACAAGTACGGCTTCATCGAAAGCCCGTACCGCAAAGTCGTGGATGGCAAGGTGACGGACGAAGTCATCTACCTTTCCGCGATGGAAGAGGCGCGCTGTCACATCGCTCAGGCGAATGTGAAGCTCAACGACGACAACAGCTTCGCCGAAGACCTCATCATCTGCCGTCACCAGGGCGACGTGTCGCTCGTGGCGAAAGAGAAGGCGGACTTCATCGACGTGTCGCCCAAGCAGGTCGTTTCCGTGGCCGCCGCGCTGATCCCGTTCCTTGAGAACGACGACGCGAACCGCGCGCTCATGGGCTCGAACATGCAGCGTCAGGCCGTCCCGCTCATCCGCGCCGAGGCGCCGCTCGTCGGCACCGGCATGGAAAGCGTCGTGGCGCGCGACTCGGGTGCCGCCATCGCGGCAAAGCGCTCGGGCATCATCGATCAGGTGGACGCCACCCGCATCGTGATCCGCGCAACCGACGAGACCGACCCGTCGAAGTCGGGCGTGGATATCTACAACCTGCGCAAGTTCCAGCGCTCGAACCAGAATACCTGCATCAACCAGCGTCCGCTGGTGCGTGTCGGCGATCGCGTCGAGCAGGGCGACATCATCGCGGACGGTCCCTCGACCGAACTCGGCGATCTGGCGCTCGGCAAGAACGTGCTCCTCGCCTTCATGCCGTGGCAGGGCTACAACTTCGAGGACTCGATCCTGCTCTCCGAGCGCATCGTGTCGACGGACGTCTTCACCTCGATCCACATCGAGGAATTCGAAGTGTCCGCTCGTGACACGAAGCTCGGACCGGAGGAAATCACGCGCGACATTCCGAACGTCTCGGAAGAAGCACTGAAGAACCTCGACGAAGCGGGGATCGTCTACATCGGCGCTGAAGTGCAGCCGGGCGACATTCTCGTCGGCAAGATCACGCCGAAGGGCGAAAGCCCGATGACGCCGGAAGAGAAGCTTCTGCGTGCCATCTTCGGCGAGAAGGCCTCCGACGTGCGCGACACGTCGCTTCGCCTGCCGCCCGGCGTCGCCGGTACGGTGGTGGAAGTGCGCGTGTTCAATCGCCACGGCGTCGAGAAGGACGAGCGCGCGATGGCCATCGAGCGCGAGGAAATCGAGCGCCTCGCGAAGGACCGCGACGACGAACTCCATATCCTCGACCGCAACGTTTATGGCCGTCTGAAGGACATCCTGATCGGCAAGGAGGTCGCCCGCGGCCCGAAGGGTCTGCGCAAGGGCACCGAGGCGAACGAAGAGCTTCTTTCCGAAGTTCCGCGCAGCCAGTGGTGGGATATCGCGCTCAAGGACGAGCAGGCGATGTCCGGCATCGAGGCCATTCGCCGTCAGTACGACGAGGCCAAGAAGCGGCTCGAACAGCGCTTCGTGGACAAGATCGACAAGCTGAAGCGTGGCGACGAGCTTCCGCCCGGCGTGATGAAGATGGTCAAGGTCTTCGTCGCGGTGAAGCGCAAGATCCAGCCCGGCGACAAGATGGCGGGCCGCCACGGCAACAAGGGTGTGGTCAGCCGCATCGTGCCGATCGAGGACATGCCGTTCCTCGAAGACGGTACGCATGTCGACATCGTGTTGAACCCGCTCGGCGTGCCAAGCCGCATGAACGTCGGCCAGATCCTCGAAACCCACCTTGGGTGGGCGTCGCGCGGTCTCGGCCAGATGATCAACAAGGGGCTTGCGGTCTATCGGGAACAGCAGCGCATCGACGATCTGCGCAGCGCGGTGGAGACGGCCTACAAGGGCGATCCGTCGGTGCCGAAGCTCTCGGACGAACAACTGGTCGAACTCGCCGAAAATCTCGGCAAGGGCGTGCCGGTGGCAACTCCGGTGTTCGATGGCGCGCGCGAAGCGGACATCAACGCGATGCTGAAGGCGGCGGGTCTCGATACGTCGGGGCAGGTGACGCTGTACGACGGACGCACCGGCGAGCCGTTCGACCGAAAGGTGACCGTCGGCTACAAGTACCTTCTGAAGCTGCACCACCTTGTCGACGACAAGATCCACGCCCGCTCGATCGGGCCTTACAGCCTCGTCACGCAGCAGCCGCTGGGCGGCAAGGCCCAGTTTGGCGGCCAGCGCTTCGGTGAAATGGAAGTGTGGGCGCTGGAAGCTTACGGCGCGGCGTACACGCTTCAGGAAATGCTGACCGTGAAGTCGGACGACGTCGCGGGCCGTACGAAGGTCTACGAAGCCATCGTGCGCGGCGACGATACGTTCGAGGCGGGCGTGCCGGAAAGCTTCAACGTGCTCGTGAAGGAAATGCGAGCGCTGGGCATGAACGTGGAACTGAAGCAGACACGCGGGGCGGAGCCAGCGCCGGAGGCAACGCCACGGCCTCCTCAGTTCCAGTTGCCGAAGCGGCCGAAGACGCCGCAGGCCGCAGAATAGAAACAAGGGCGGGTACCGGCTTCGGCTGGTGCCCGCGTCGGCGTTTCAGGGAAATTGGCGAGGCACAGCTTCGCAGTCCGCCAAACGGGGCGGACATCGGTCGGAGAAGCCGCGGAAGCGGCTCATAGGAGCGACGAATGAATCAAGAGATCACGAATCTCTTCAGCCCGCAGGTGCCAACTCAGGTATTCGACCAGATTCGCATCTCGATCGCAAGTCCGGAAAAAATACTGTCGTGGTCTTACGGCGAGATCAAGAAGCCGGAAACCATCAACTACCGCACGTTCAAACCCGAACGCGACGGCCTCTTCTGCGCGCGGATCTTCGGCCCGATCAAAGACTACGAATGTCTTTGCGGCAAGTACAAGCGCATGAAGTACAAAGGCGTTATCTGCGAAAAATGCGGCGTGGAAGTGACGCTCACCAAGGTGCGCCGCGACCGCATGGGCCATATCGAACTGGCTTCGCCGGTCGCGCATATCTGGTTCCTGAAGTCGCTGCCCTCGCGCATCGGCCTTCTGCTCGACATGGGCCTGAAGGATCTCGAACGCGTGCTCTACTTCGAGAACTACGTCGTCATCGAGCCGGGGTTGACGCCGCTCAAGGCGGGCCAGCTTCTGACCGAGGAAGACTTCAACAAGGCGCAGGAAGAGTACGGCGAGGACGCGTTCCAGGCGGGCATCGGCGCGGAAGCCGTTCGCGACATGCTCATGGCGCTGAATCTTGAGCAGATGCGCGAGCAGATCCGCCAGGAAATCGCGGAAGCCACGACCGAACTCAAGCCGAAGAAGCTCGCCAAGCGGCTCAAGGTGATCGAGGCGTTCATCCAGTCGGGCAACCGGCCGGAATGGATGATCATGAAGGTCATCCCGGTGATCCCGCCGGAATTGCGCCCGCTCGTGCCGCTCGACGGCGGCCGCTTCGCGACCTCGGACCTGAACGACCTTTATCGTCGCGTCATCAACCGTAACAATCGTCTGAAGCGCCTGATCGAGCTTCGCGCGCCGGACATCATCATCCGCAACGAGAAGCGCATGCTTCAGGAAGCGGTCGACGCGCTGTTCGACAACGGCCGCCGCGGGCGTGTCATCACGGGGGCCAACAAGCGGCCGCTGAAGTCGCTCGCCGACATGCTGAAGGGCAAGCAGGGCCGCTTCCGCCAGAACCTACTCGGCAAGCGCGTCGACTATTCCGGCCGCTCCGTGATCGTGGTGGGCCCGGAACTCAAGCTGCACCAGTGCGGCCTGCCGAAGAAGATGGCGCTCGAACTGTTCAAGCCGTTCATCTATTCGCGGCTCGATGCGCAGGGCTATTCGGCGACCGTGAAGCAGGCGAAGAAGCTCGTGGAGAAGGAGCGTCCCGAAGTCTGGGATATCCTCGACGAGGTCATTCGCGAGCATCCGGTGTTGCTCAACCGCGCGCCGACGCTTCACCGTCTGGGCATCCAGGCGTTCGAGCCGGTGCTTGTCGAAGGCAAGGCGATCCAGCTTCACCCGCTCGTCTGCGCTGCGTTCAATGCCGACTTCGACGGCGACCAGATGGCCGTCCACGTGCCGCTGTCGCTCGAAGCGCAGCTTGAAGCGCGCGTGCTCATGATGTCGACGAACAACATCCTGCACCCGGCGAACGGCGGCCCGATCATCGTGCCGTCGCAGGACATCGTGCTCGGCCTCTACTATCTCTCGATCCTCAAGGAGAAGGAGCCGGGCGAGGGCGGCATCTACGGCAGCGTCGCCGAAATCCAGCACGCGCTCGCCGCCGGCGCGGTGACCCTGCACGCCAAGATCAAGGGCCGCCACACTGGCGTCGATGAAAATGGCAAGCCGCAGACGAAGGTCTACGACACCACGCCCGGCCGCCTCATGCTCGCGGAAATGCTGCCCAAGAAGCCCGGCATCAGCTTCGACCTCGTGAACAGGCTGCTGACGAAGAAGAACATCGGCAAGGTGATCGACGCCGTCTACCGTTCCTGCGGTCAGAAAGAAACGGTCATCTTCTGCGACCGGATCATGGCGCTCGGCTTCCACCACGCGTACAAGGCCGGCATTTCCTTCGGCAAGGACGACATGCTCGTTCCGGAAACGAAGAAGAAGATCATCGGCGACACCGAAGCCCTCGTGCTCGACTACGAACAGCAGTACAACGACGGCCTCATCACCCAGATGGAGAAGTACAACAAGGTCGTCGACGCCTGGGCGAAGTGTACGGACCGCATCGCAAAGGAGATGATGGACCGTATCTCCGCCGTTCAATACGACAAGGAAACCGGCCGCGAGAAGCAGATCAACTCGGTCTACATGATGGCTCACTCGGGCGCGCGTGGTTCCGAAAAGCAGATGCGTCAGCTTGCCGGTATGCGCGGCCTCATGGCCAAGCCGTCGGGTGAAATCATCGAGACGCCGATCATCTCCAACTTCAAGGAAGGACTGTCGGTTCTCGAATACTTCAACTCGACCCACGGCGCGCGAAAGGGCCTCGCGGACACGGCGCTCAAGACGGCGAACTCGGGTTACCTCACCCGCCGTCTCGTCGACGTGGCGCAGGATTGCATCGTGACGGAACACGATTGCGGCACCGACAGAGGCATCAAGCTCGGAGCGGTGATCGACGCGGGCGAAGTGCTCGTGTCGCTCGGCGACCGCATCCTCGGCCGCGTGCCTGCGGACGACGTCGTGCATCCGTCGACGGGCGCGGTCATCGCTCCCGCCGGTGAGATCATTACCGAAGTGGAAGCCCGGCTTCTCGATGAAGCGCAGGTGCAAGAGGTGCGCATCCGCTCCGCTCTCACCTGCGAACTCAAGAGCGGCATCTGCGGCAAGTGCTATGGCCGCGACCTCGCTCGCGGAACCTCGGTCAACATCGGCGAAGCGGTCGGCGTCATTGCGGCGCAGTCCATCGGCGAGCCGGGCACGCAGCTTACCATGCGCACGTTCCACATCGGCGGCACGGCTCAGGTGGCCGACAATTCGTTCATCGAAAGCAACTTCGCGGGCAATGTGGAGATCCGCAACCGCAACGCGGCGCGCGACAGCCAGGGACGTCTGGTCGCTCTGGGCCGCAACATGGCGGTGGTCATCAAGGACGACGACGGTCGCGAGCGCGCCGTTCACAAGATCGCGCAGGGCTCGCACCTGAAGGTGGACGACGGCGATGTCGTCAAGCGTGGGCAGCGTCTGGCTGAGTGGGATCCGTATTCCCGCTCGATCCTTACGGAAACCGATGGCGTGGTCGAGTTCGAAGACCTGCTGGATGGTATCTCGGTCAACGAACAGTCCGACGAAACGACGGGTATCACGAACCGCGTCATCGTCGACTGGCGCGCCAACCCGCGCGGCTCGGCTCTGCGCCCGGCCATCGTGATCAAGGACAAGGTCGGCGGCAAGATCCTCAAGCTGGCGCGCGGCGGCGAAGCGCGTTACCTGCTCTCCGTGGAAGCGATCCTTTCCGTGGAGCCGGGGCAGAAGGTGAAGGCGGGCGACGTGCTGTCACGTATCTCGCTCGAAAGCGCCAAGACGCGCGACATCACGGGCGGTCTGCCGCGTGTGGCCGAGCTGTTCGAGGCGCGGCGTCCGAAGGATCACGCGATCATCGCGGAAATCTCCGGCACGGTGCATTTCGGGCGCGATTACAAGAACAAGCGCCGCGTCCTTATCCAGCCGGATGAGGAAGGGCTCGATCCGGTCGAATACCTGCTGCCGAAGGGCAAGCACCTCGCGGTGCAGGAGGGCGACCGCATCGAAAAGGGCGAGTTCATCCTCGACGGCAACCCGGCGCCGCACGACATCCTGGCGATCAAGGGCGTGGAAGAGCTTGCATCGTTCCTCGTCAACGAAATCCAGGAGGTCTACCGCCTGCAAGGTGTGACGATCAACGACAAGCATATCGAAGTGATCGTGCGCCAGATGCTCCAGAAGGTGGAAGTGACCGACGCGGGCGACACCGAGTTCCTCAAGAACGAGCAGGTCGACAAGATCGAGTTCGACGAGATGAACGCGATGGTCGAAAAGGCAGGCGGACGTCCGGCAACGGCGGTTCCGGTGCTCCTCGGCATCACGAAGGCCAGCCTGCAGACGCGGTCGTTCATCTCGGCGGCCTCGTTCCAGGAGACGACGCGCGTCCTCACCGAAGCCGCGCTCAACGGCAAGGTCGATACGCTCGACGGCCTGAAGGAAAATGTCATCGTGGGCCGCCTCATCCCGGCGGGCACCGGCGGCATGATCAGCCAGCTTCGCCGTGTGGCGAGCCACCGCGACGATCTCATTCTTCAGGAGCGGAACAAGGCCAGCGCAAAGGCGCTTCCTGTCGCGCAGGACGGCGAATCAGTCGCCCCGGGTTTGCCGCGCGAGGTTCAGGTCGTCGAATAAACGACCGCCTAAAGGACGAAAAAAGCCCGGCTTATGGCCGGGCTTTTTGATTCTGACACGGTGCAAGCAAAAAAAGCGGCGAAAAAGAGCCCTCAATCCCTTGGAATATCTGAATCCTTCCGTTAAAGTCGCATTTACCGACGAGATGATGCTGCTTTGCATCGGGGTGTTTGGCGGCACCGGTCGGGGGCGGGGAACTAAACGGAAGCGTTCGATTAATCCTGGTGAGACTTCGGCCTCTACATATGCAGGACAGAAACAGTCAACTCGGTGGAGCGCCCCTCCGATGAGGTTAGGGAACGTAAGCCTGCCCGTGTTCGCGTCTGCCGTCCTTTGCGTCGGCGCGCTGATCACCCCCGCCCAAGCGGTGCCTTCGCAGCCGTGGTATCTGGCCGCGTTCGATCACGTCATGCGCGTGCTCGTCAATAGCGAGGCGCCCTCGGTGCAGATGTCGAACGGCGCGGCGGAACAGCAGCAAAATGTCGATTCAGCCTATTTCAGCCGCGTAACGAAAGAAGCGGGCACGATCACGCTCCGCGGTAATGTCCCTTCCGATGGCGATCTCAAGGTGCTGCAAGGCGTTGCCGCCGCCATCGCGCCGGGTGCCTCGGTCGTGGACAAGACGCGCATCAATCCCGGTGTCCCGAATCGCGACGTCTGGCTGGCGGCGATGACATTTGCCCTTCGCCAGATCGGAAAGCTTAACACCGGCTCTGCGTCCTTGAGGAATTCCGCAATCATCATCGAGGGCGTGACGAACGCGGACGATGATTTTGCCGTAATCCAGAAGAAGGTTCGCGAGGAAGCTCCGAAAGGCTTGAATCTGCAGGTGGCGCTTAAGCCGCACGATGTCCGTTCTTTCGTCTGGCTGGCACAATTGCAGCAGGGCGCTATTCATCTTAGCGGCCATGTCCCGCCAGAGTGCGACAAGGTCATATTCGGCCACGCGCAAGTGCTGTTCCAGAGCCTGACGATCAACAGCAGCATGGAAGTGGCCAAGGGCGAGCCGAAGGGTTGGATCGAGGCCACGAAGGTGGCGCTTGAAATGCTGTCGTTGCTCTATTCCGGTAACGTGGCCATCACCGATACGGTGGTGAAGATCGACGGAATCTATTCGTCGCCTGCAATGGTCGACCTGCTGAAAGTTTATAGCAAACGACTGCCGGAAGGCTTCACGCTCGAAACCAACATCCTGGAGCCGGTTGCCCGCGCCCCCGCTGCGCGAGCTGAGGACATGAACTTCGCAGCTCATCAGGCGCGCGCATCCTTCAATCCTTGACCCTCGACGCGCGGCTTTATGCGCCGGTCGATGATATCCATGGTGCGTGTCGGCACAGCGCCCGCATCGTGAGCAGGCTTCGCCAGAGGGAAGCAACCCGCGGCATTATCCAATGCCGCGTCCGCTCCGGGGTCGTCCTGCTGCAACGTAAGCGAGGCGCGTATCTTCAGAGCGATGGCTGATCGCGCTCTTCACGGGCTCCCGCGCAACCCTCAAACCGAAAAAATCTCTTGCGGCTCGGGAAGCGGTGGGCGCGGCAAAGCACGCCATGTCGAGTCGGCGTCGATCAGGAAATCCGCGATAAGGCGCTCGCTGAAGCGGTCTTTCAAGAGTGGCGCGTGCCCCTCGTTCGGGATGAGCACAGGCGTCAGGCGCGGGTGACGTGCCTGCATTTCCTGCACGGTCGCAGCCGACAGCAGGTCGGAATGTTCGCCGCGGATTACCATGACCGGGACGGATCGCAAGGATTCGAAATGCTCCCACATTGTCGGGACCGGCTTTGAAATGTCGATCTCCGAGAGCGCCTTGCCGATATTGGGGTCGTAGGCCGGGGCGGGTCTTCCTTCGGCATCTTCGTTGAAGAGCTGTCGGGTCCATGAGCGCCAGCCCGCATTGTCGAGGGCGGTGAACTGGCGCTTGTTGATGTCCCGAACCACGCGCACGGCCTCGTCCCAATCGGCGGGCACCGGGATCTTTCCGGTGTAACCCATGATGCGCGCGAGACCGGCCGTCTCGATTGCAGGCCCGATGTCGTTCAGAATGGCGCACCCGATCGCGGCGGGGCGCGTGATGGCGAGCAACATGGTGATGATGCCGCCCCGAGAAGTGCCGAGCACGGCGACATCGGACCGGCCGCGCAGCGTGAGAAACGCCTCGACATCCTGCAACTCGATCAGCGCCGAGTAATTCCGCCAGTTCCTGTCCCATTCGGACCGGCCACGCCCGCGATAATCGAGGCAGTAGACGGTGCGCGGATGGGTTGGATGCGTGGACAGCGCCGCCGCAAGGTCGTGGAAGTCGCGGCCGTTACGGGTCAGCCCGGCAAGGCACAGAAGCGGCCGCGCTTGCGCATCGTCGCTGCCGTATTTGCGGACATACAAAACGAGATCGTCATGGCTGCGGTAGAAGATGTCTTCCGTTTGCGGAACCGCGGCGCCAGCCGATCCGTATGTCGTCATTGAGCGTCGTCCCTCTCCGCCGGTTCATCGTCATCGCTGGTGCTGCCGCTCAGATCCGCGATATGCGGAATACGTCCCGGCCGTCCGCGATGCAGGTCTTCCACAAGCTGGAATTTTGCCTTTCCGCTTTCAAGACGGCAACGATAAAGCTGCACGCTTTCCAGAATCCGCTGCACGTAATTTCGTGTCTCGGTGAACGGAATACGCTCTACCCAGTCGACCGGGTCTGCGTTGCGCGCGCGCGGATCGCCGAAATCCTTGATCCATTGTTTCACGCGCCCCGGCCCGGCGTTATAGGCTGCGAGCGTCAGCACATAAGAGCCGTCGTAACCGTCGTAAAGCTTGGCGAGGAAGGCGGAACCGAGCGTCACATTATACGACGGGTCCGACACGAGCCGCCCGAGGTCGTATTTCATGCTGTTCGCGGACGCGACAAGCTTCGCCGTCTGCGGCATGAGCTGCATCAGGCCGCGCGCGCCGACACTGCTGACGGAGCCGGTGTTGAACTCGCTTTCCTGGCGGGTCAGCGCGTTGAGAAGCGAAACCTCAAGCTTGCTGCTGCCGCCGAGCGTGTCAAACTTCGGGAGCAGCGTCGGGAAGGCATAGGCTTCCACCGGATAACCGCGCAGAAGCGCAATCTTCGCCGCGCGGATTGCAACGTGCGGCGGCGCGATCCGTTCGAGAAGCTCCAGCATCAGAACGATCTGCTCCGGGTCGTTCAGCTGGCGGGCGAGATCGAGCGACGACAGCACGAGAACGGACGTCATGTCGAGCTGCTTCGCGATGACGAGAGCCTTGAAGGCGTCTTCCTTCGAGAACGCCGCGATGGCCTCCTTCGATGGCTTGATCGGCGCGCGGAACTCGCAAGCGGGCTGCCGTTCCAGCGCTTGCCGTGCAAGCGAGCCGTAATAAGTATGCGCGCGGTCGGCCGCCTCCTTGAACAAGCGCTCGGCGTCCTTGCGCTTGTCGAGTTCCAGCCTTGTCCGGGCGAGCCAGAAAGCGGCGCGCGCCTCGTCCCGCGAGAATCCCTTGATCGCATAGGCCGCCTCGAAATGTTTCTCGGCAAGCTTCGTGTCCTTGAGGAAGCGCAGGGCGATCCAGCCGGAAAGAAACTGCGCTTCTGAAAGATCTTCAGCGCCGAGCGGACCGTGTTTCGACGCGATGGCGTAGGCTGTGCCCACCCGGTCGTCATTCAGCGCGCGGCGAACCTCCGTGCGGCGGAAATCCCACCACTTGTCCGGGTCGGCGAAATCGGCCTTTTCGGGATCGACCGAGCGCAGGATGGACCACAGGCGGTCGTCCTCCTTCGCCTTGCGCACCGACTTAAGCCGCGCCAGGAGCGAGAGCGGACCGCGCGAAAGCTCCTTGCGAAGATCGAGGGCGTCCTCGCGTGCCTTTTCTTCGAGCGTCGATTTGGCGGCCTTGTCGTCTTTGGCGGTGGCGGGGGCGTTGTCGTTCGTTTTCGCGTCCGCAGAGCTGTTTTCCGGCTTAACGTTCGCGTCTGGCTTGGCGTTCGCCTCCGGCTTGGCGTTTGCGTCTGTCTTCGATTCGGGCTTGGCCTCGGCGTTGCTGTCCGCCTTCGTTGCAGGCTCGTCGGTCTTCTTGGCGCTGGCGTTCTTGTCGGCGGCTCTCGGCTCTTCTGTCTTCATCGCCGCGAGATGCAGATGCGGTGCCACTTGGCTGCGTATCTTGTCCGGGAGCGCGGCGTGCTGTGTCGCCGCGACGGGAGCGGTCTCGCTGTGACGCTTGCCCTTCGCGCGGCCCGTCGATTTTCCCTTTCGCCCGCCGCGGCCGTGGATCGCCTTGCCGCCGGAACGCTTCGCGCGGACGCGCGCCGCGCCCTTGATACCCTTGGCCTCGCTCGCCGCCACCTTGCTGCCGGGGTCGTCCTTGGCGCGCGCGCGCGCATCGAGCATTGCCGTTCGCTGGCGCCTGTCATCGTCGGTGAGAAGCGATCCGAAGCGCTGCTCGAAGCGGTCCTGCGCGGCAGCGTCGAACGCGTAGCGGGCCCAGGCGTAGCGCACGAGGGCGGCGCCACGCTCGCGCTCGCCGGTATCCATCAGAGCGCCGCCGAGGGCAGCCGTGCCCGCGCCGGAGACCGGTTTGCGGTTCGTATAGAACTTCAGCACCGTGGCGGCGGGCGCGTTTGCGAGGAAGAGGCTCTTTTCGATGGTCGGATCGACGGGCGGTTCTGGAAACAACGGATTCGCGGTGCGGAACGCCATCGTGTCGTCAAAGTCGGACGCCGCGCGCACCCTCCGCCATTCGGCGAATGTGCGGGCGGACGGGTCTGAAATCTTCTTGATCGCGTCGCGTGCGTTGGAATCGTTGCCCTTGGCTGCGGCGGCGAGCGCGTCCTTGATCGCGGCGGCATCCCCATCGCTGAGCCGATAGGAAAGCACCGGGTCAAGCGATGCCGTCATGTCCTCTTTCGGGAAAGGCTTCGGGAACCTGAGATCGACGGCCGGAATGAGAGAGGTCTCGCCCTTTCTCGGCTCCGTGGCTGGCGGTACGCCTTCCGAACGGCTCGCTGGTGCGGCCTGCACCGCGACCGGCGTCGGCTTCAGGCTCAGCCCACGATTGACCGCAGGCGTCGGCGCGGGCATCGTCCCAGAGAATTTCGAGGGCTTGGCCTCTGCCGCCGTTTTAGGATCGGACGCTGTTGACGCGGAGATGGAGGGCTCTTTTTGCGACGGCAGAAGATACGGTACGAAGCTCACCGCAAAAAAGCCAAGCGCCGAGCCGATGATGATCGCTTTCACGAAGCGAAAGCGATCGGCGGGCGCGTTTGATTGGGGGTCCGGCGTTGACATTTCCCTATTCGAGTGGCGGATTTTCGTTGGCAGCGCGTCCCATCAAACCTATGGTTTTGCCTCGTCAAGGATTTTACAAGGCTACCTGCATACGCTGTCATGATTGATGGGCGTTTAATCCGGCAATACAATGACAAGCTCCGCCGCGGCTCAAGACTCAAATTCGGGGAAACAAGGCCCTGGTTAACGCGCCGTTAAGCAATTCCGTAAGAATGACAGCAGTCAGGTGAGGATGGAGAGATGTTCAAGGGCTCTTTTACGGCGCTTATTACGCCCTTCGATGGTGAGGGCGTCGATTATGATGCCTTCGAACGCCTCGTTGAATTCCAGATCCAGTCGGGCACACACGGGCTGGTTCCGGTCGGCACGACGGGCGAGTCCCCCACGCTAAGCCACGAAGAGCACGACCGCGTCGTCGAGACCTGTATCGCCGCCGCAAAGGGTCGCGTGCCGGTGATCGCGGGCGCCGGCTCCAACAGCACGGCGGAAGCGATCGCGCTGTCGCGGCATGCGCAGAAGGCAGGCGCCGACGCTGTGCTGGTCGTAACACCCTATTACAACAAGCCGACGCAGGAAGGGCTTTATCAGCACTTCAAGGCGATCAACGACGCCATCGATATCCCGATCTTCATCTACAACATCCCTGGCCGCAGCGTGATCGATATGTCGGTTGCGACCATGGCGCGGCTGTTCGACCTGAAGAACATCGTCGGCGTGAAGGACGCGACCGCTTCGCCCGTCCGCGCGAGCCAGCAGCGCGCCGTGCTTGGGCCGGACTTCATACAGCTTTCCGGCGAAGACGGCACCGCGCTTGCCTTCAATGCGCATGGCGGCCATGGCTGCATCTCCGTGTCGGCCAACGTCGCGCCGAAGCTGTGCTCCGATTTTCAGAACGCCTGCCTCGCGGGCGATTACGCGAAGGCGCTGGAACTCCACGACCTCCTGATGCCGCTGCATGAAGCGCTGTTCGTCGAAACCAATCCCGTGCCGGTGAAGTATGCGGCGTGGCGCCTCGGCCTTTCGAAGCCTGACACGCGCTTGCCGCTGACGCCCCTTTCCGAAGCCTCGAAGGCGCGCGTGGACGCCGCGCTCGAAAAGGTCGGCCTCTTGCAGCGCGAGGCCGCTTAAGCATGGCAGCCCCCGCAGCGACATCGGTTCGAAAAGTCGTCGCCGAAAACAGGAAGGCGCGCTTCTCCTACTTCATCGACGATACGTTCGAAGCCGGCATCGCGCTCGGCGGTTCGGAGGTGAAGTCACTGCGGCAGGGCAAGGCCAATATCGCCGAGTCTTACGCGACGGAGCAGGGTGGCGAGATCTACCTGATCAACGCCTATATCCCCGAATATCTGCAGGCGAACCGCCTGAACCATGAGACGCGCCGTCCTCGCAAGCTTCTGCTGCACAAGCGCGAGGCGAACAAGCTCATGGGCGCGATCCAGCGCGAGGGTATGACGCTCGTGCCGCTGCGGATCTATTTCAACGACCGTGGCCGCGCGAAGCTCGAACTCGCCCTCGCGCGAGGCAAGAAGCTGCACGACAAGCGCGAGACGGAAAAGAACCGCGACTGGGAACGCCAGAAGGGCCGCCTCATGCGCGAGCGCGGCTGATGCCGCAGGCGGCGGGGCGGATCGCGGTCCGGCTCCTTCCGCCCCGAACTACTTGGCCAAAACTTCCCCAACCTGCCTTTCATGACGATTTAACACATGGGCGCGTGGCAAGAGCCGCACCTCGCGCTCATGCGCGTTTCGACGCACGTCGATGAGCGCTGCCGTTACCGCTTTGTCGCAACCGAACTTTTTTCGCGAAGTATTCGGCCGCGTAATTGCCGCGTTGGCGTAGCAAGGCAGGTGTTGATCTCGCTTTTGACGTCAGCTCCACGCAGGGTTGCCGAGAAATGATTGTGCTAACGTCTCTTTTTGACGGGTTGCCCCCTGAATTGCGCTTGGTGTGTGTATAAACATGCACATGTGTGTATAGATGGGCATACTATTGCACCTTTCTCACACATTTAGAGCTTTCGTGAATTTGCTCTCCGCAAAAATGAGGAATTAACGAAATAGTAACCAGTTCAGTTGTTGTTAGGAGGGGTCCTATTCTGAAGCTCACCGGTATCGTCGCCGCGCCGCATCAGCCAAACGCAACACACGGGGAATTGCTATGACTCAGATTAACACCCGGACGATCGTCGTCCTGTTAGCGTGTTTTGTGGCGTTAGTAGTGCTTGTCAAATCCCAGCACGGCCGCGTTTCCGCCGCCGTCATTCCGCAAGCTACCGTCGTCAAGACGGCGGTTGTCGAAGCGCCCAAGGCTGTCCAGCCTGCGGCCCTCAAGGTTGCATCCGGCGTTCAGGTCATTCCTGCCGAGAAATGCAATGTCGCGCTCAAGAGCGGCGGCGCTTTCGCCGTTCTCGCCGAGCCGGTCGCCTGCAACGGCGTCGCCATCGAATCCGTGAAGATCAACGTGTCCGACAAGCCCTGCACCGCCGCGAACAAGTCGGACTTCCGCACGCTCAGCCACTCCACCGTCTTCGATGGCAAGTTCGGTGTCTACGTCGAGAACAAGCCGCAGGCGCGCTGCTTTGAAGTCGCCGAGATCACGGGCAAATATCTTTGATACAGCCCTTTCAAAAAAGATGCGGGAGGCGGAGTCGCTGCCTCCTCCGCGAATGGCGAACCAAAAAGGCGGTCTTCGGGGCCGCCTTTTTTGCGCGTGCGCAAACCTTCATCCCTCGGTAGCACGCTCGGCGGTATGCCGACGCTTTGCCTTCCTCACATGGAGATCGACCCTTCGCGGAAGCCGGTCCGGTCGAGCCAGACATTCAGCAGCACAGGCTTCCCGGCTTTTGCGGCTGCTCGCGCCCGTCGAAGCGCTTCGGGCACCTCGGCATTCGTCTTGACCAGAATGCCTTCCGCGCCGAACCCCGCGGCAACCTCATGATAGGCCGTCCGCGCCAGAACGGTTCCAACGTCGTCGCCGAGCACCTTTTCCTGTTCCCGCGCGATCTGCGTCCAGCCCGCGTCGTTGCCCACGACCGCGATCACCGGAATGCCGTGGCGAACGAAGGTGTCGAATTCCGCAAGGCTGTAGCCGCAGGCGCCGTCGCCGAACAGCGCCCAGATTTCCGCGTCCGGCCGCGCCAAGGCCGCTCCCAGCGCGAAGCCCGCGCCAACGCCAAGCGTGCCGAACGCGCCGGGATCCAGCCAGCCCAACGGCCCGCGCGGGCGCAGGATGTAAGACGCCGTCGCGACGAAATCGCCGCCATCCGCAACGAAAACTGCGTTCTCGCCCGCTTGCCGGTCGAGCGTGCGAAAGAAGGCGATGGGGTTCACATGCGCTCCCTCGCCGGCCGCTTGCGTGTCGATATCGGCCTCTCGCGCGGCATCGCGCCTTCGAAGAGAAGCGAGCCAGTCTTCGCGGTGTATGCGTCCCCTCTCGGCGAGCGCCCGCAGGAAGAAAGCCGCATCTCCGATAGCCTCGATGGTGGCGCGGCGATTGAGGCGCGCGTCCTTGCGGCTGCGGTTGGCCGCGATCAGCGTGGCCGTGTCGCGGATCTGCTTGCCGTAATCGAGCCGGAAATCGCACGGCACGCCCGCGAGGATGACACAGTCGGATTCCTTAAGCGCATTGCGTCGCTGATGCCGCAACTGGAGCGGATGATCGCGCCCCAGGAGTCCGCGCGCCATGCCCGACAGGAAGACCGGGATGCCGAGCCGCACGATTGCCCCGGCCAGCGCTTCCGTGTCCGTGCCCGTTGCCAGGGCCTGACTGCCGACGATGGCGAGCGGTCGCTCCGCTTTCGCGAGCGCGGCAGCCGCTGCGTTCACGCTCGACGACGCCGGGCTGGGAACGCGGATCTTCAGCGGGCGTGGAGCAGTCGTCGCCCTCGCGCCGCCGAACATTCTTTCGAGATGCCGGTTGAGATAAAACCGCAGCGCCCTCGCGCCAAGCGACCGCCCCCGGCCGCCTGCCTCCGCGTACCACTGGCGCACCAGCGTTTCAGGATAAAGCAGGTCGATGGGGCATTCCATGAACGCCGGACCCTGCACGCCCTCGCGGGCCACGGCAAACGCCTCCTCCAGCGCCGGGGCGATGTCGCGTACGCGGCGCAGTTGCTTTACGATCTTCGCATGCGGCGCCACGACAGGACGCTGGTCGATGTCCTGAAGCGCGCCGCGCCCTTGCAGCATCGTCGGGGCCGCTCCGCCGAACAGGATCAGCGGCGACTGCGCAAGTTGCGCGTTCTTGAGCGGCGTGACGATGTTCGTAAGGCCCGGCCCCGCGGTAACGGCGGCAACGCCCGGCACACCGGAAAGCCGGGCCATTGCGTCGGCGGCGAAAACCGCCGTGGCTTCGTGGCGCGTGTCGACGACGCGAATGCCCGCATCCTTCGCGCCGATGAGGATCGGCGAGATATGCCCCCCGCATAGCGTGAAGACCGCCGTCACGCCCTGCGCCTTGAGCGAGGCCGCGATCACATCTCCTGCATGCCTTGCCGGCTTTGCGAGAGCCTCACCCTGCGCATCGCTTTTGAGCGCAGCGACGCCGTCGCGCGCGTGCCCCTTTTCCAGCACTACGGCCATTCATTCCTCCCTGACCAGGCGCGTCTTGGTGCGCTGCCGTGGCGAGGGGCAGTTTATACCGCGAAGATGATGCGCTCTACCGAGCCTATGGTCGGGGGATTACGCACGCGCGGTGACGATCCATGCGTTGCCTTCGATGAACACGCCGCCATTCTTGGCGCGATCCGCGAACGCCGCGCGCACCGCCCTCCTCGCTTGCTCAAGCACTTCGCCCCGCAATTCGCCGAGCACACGCGAGAATGGGCCGGTTTCAAACGCCTGCTCAACCGCATCCTCGATGGCGGCATCGCGCGTCTCTCCGACGCCGTAAAGCATGCGACAGCCGAACGGTTCGAGCACGACGTGCGAAAATCCGGCGCCGGACAGGATCGATGTAACGCGCGCGGGATTCCCGAAGGAAAAGGGCCCCGGTGCGTCTGGCTCGGCTGGCGGCGCGGGCGGTATGAGCCCTTTCACCGCGCGGGCCGGTATGCTGACCAGCTCATTTTCCGCTGCCGGACGCCAGCACACGAAAGAAAGCCGTCCGCCCGGTTTCATGGCCCCGTGCAGGTTCGCGAATGCGACGACCGGTTCGGCGAAGAACATCACGCCGAAGCGCGAGAACATGAGGTCGAAATGCGCGCGTGGCAGGGCATGTGTCGCGGCGTCGGCGAGTTCGAAGCGGACCGGCAGGGCCGCCGGAGACGCCGCCGCACGCTTGCGCGCGAAGGTCAGCATCGGTTCCGAGATGTCTACGCCGAGCACGCTGCCGGTTGCGCCGACTTCCTTCGCGAGTTGAAGTGTCGTGCTGCCGGCGCCGCAGCCCACGTCGAGAACGAATTCGCCCGGCTTCGGCGCGGCGGCATCGAGCGCGGCGCGGCCAAGCGGCGCAAGCATGCGGTCGATTCGCTCATGGTTGACGACCCAGATTTCTCCCTTGCGTCCATTCCATTCCGCGCTTTGACCGTTTTCCGCCATGGCCGGTTCTCCTTTTCCCTTTACGGAGCATAAGAGCGTCGAGCTTGACAATATCAACAATGAAGCGGTTTTCTCGGCTGCGTATTTTGTCGATGAGAGAAAGCCGATGAATTTTCCTGTCAAAACGATTGTATTGCTTGCTTCGCTTGTCCTTGCTTCAGCCGCCTCCGCCGCGCGGCCCGAATGTGATGTCGCAGCCGACCTCTATAATCAGCAGGTCGAGGACGTCGCCGAGAAAATGGCCGCCTACAGGCAGTGTCTCGCGGAGAGCGAGGGGACCGACGATTGCTCGAAAGAGTTCAAGCGGCTCAGGTCCGCTCAGGACGATCTTGAATCTGCTGTGGGCGACGTCCAGAATTATTGTTACTGATTGCCGGCGCGCAGCGACAGGCGCACGCCTCGCCGCTTGGCGGCGCCATGATCAGGGAGCAGCACTTGTCCGAGCCCGCCAAGCCGATCGCAATTTATGTCGACGCCGACGCATGTCCGGTGAAGGCGGAAGTGTACCGCGTGGCCGAGCGGTGCGCGCTCAAGGTCTACGTCGTCAGCAACAGTGCGATCCAGATTCCGAAATCGCCCCTGATCGAGCGCGTGCTCGTCGGCAGCAATTCCGATGCCGCCGACGACTGGATCGCGGAGCGTGTGTCGCGCGGAGCCATCGTGATAACCGCCGACGTGCCGCTTGCGCATCGCTGCGTCAGGGCCGGTGCGGACGTCATCTCGCCGACCGGCCGCGCTCTTACGGATGCCTCGATCGGTATGGTGCTCGCAACGCGTGACCTGATGGCCGATCTGCGGTCGGGTGGGCAGGTCATCGGCGGACCGAAACCGTTCCAGCCGCGCGACCGGGCCAACTTTCTTTCGGCGCTCGATCTCGCGGTGGTCAGGCTGAGGCGCGACGGGTTCGGGGTGTAGCGTCGCGTTTCGGCGCGCGAAAGTTCGAGCCATGCAAAAGCGGTTCAGGCTTTGCGTGAGCCCGCCGAAGCTTGCGGCGCTTTTCTGCCGCGGCCGCTCGTCGTCTTCCGGCTTCGTTTCATCGCGCCCGACCGGGGGGGCGAGTCCCCGTAGCTTGCGCGCGGCTCGGGGCGCCCGTTCATGGGCACGATGGTGATCGTGTCATCGCGCTTTCCGGTTCGCATCAGGGCGCGGGTAAAGTCCGGCGCGGCCCGCGCACTCACCTCGAACATGCTTTCGCCCTCAAGTATCTGGATGGCGCCAATGTCCCGGCTGGTGACATCGCCCGCCTTGCAGATTAGGGGCAGGATCCAGCGCGGCTCGGCTCTCTGCTTCCGGCCGACCGAAACCCGGAACCAGACACCGCCTTCGAAATCGCCGCGCGGGGCTTCGACTTCGCTGGCATCCCGTCCGCTGTTCACGAACTCTTCCGGTGTCGGGCGACGCGTCTGATTTTGACGGAAGAACGCCGCCGCGATTTGCTCCGGACTCTTCGTGGCGAGCAGATCGCGCGCGAAATCAGCTTCTTCATCGGTGAGCGGACCTTCAAGCGAAGGATCGTTCATGAGCCGTTCGCGGTCGCGCTGGATGATCGTCTCGGCGCTCGGAACCGGCATCCATGACACCTTCACCTTCGCGGCCTGCAGCAGCTTGTCGACGCTCCGGCGCTTGCTGTGCGGTGTGATGAGAACGCTGACGCCGCTTCGTCCCGCGCGCCCGGTCCGCCCGCTGCGATGCAGAAGCGCCTCGCTATCCTTCGGCAAATCGGCGTGAATGACGAGGTCGAGGGTCGGCAGATCGATGCCGCGCGACGCCACGTCCGTTGCGACGCAAACCTGAGCCCGGCCGTCGCGCATCGCCTGAAGCCCGCGGGTGCGCTCGGTCTGGCTGAGTTCACCCGAAAGCGCAACGACGCCGAATCCGCGATTGCCGAGGCGGCTTGCAAGATGCTTCACGCCTTCACGCGTGGTGCAGAAGACGAAGGCGCTGCTCGCCTCGAAATAGCGCAAGATATTGATGACGGCGTTTTCCCGCTCGCCCGAAGCGACGGCAACGGCGCGATAATCGATGTTGGCGTGCTGCGTCGCGCCGCTGTTGGAGGAAATCCTGATGGCGTTTTTCTGAAAGCGGCGGGCGAGCGTTTCGATCGGCTTCGCCACGGTTGCCGAAAACATGAGAGTGCGACGCTCTGGCGGGGCGGCCTTGAGGATGAACTCCAGATCTTCCCGGAAGCCCAGATCCAGCATTTCGTCGGCCTCGTCGAGAACCATCGCGCGCACTGCCGCCATGTCGAGCGAGCCGCGCGTGATGTGATCGCGGAGGCGTCCGGGCGTGCCGACGACGATATGCGCGCCGCCCGCGAGCGACCGGCGTTCCTGCCGCATGTCCATGCCGCCGACGCATGACGCAATTCTCGCGCCTGCGGGTGCGTACAGCCATTCAAGTTCGAGACGCACCTGAAGCGCCAGTTCGCGCGTAGGCGCAACGACGACGGCGAGCGGCTCCGAACCGGCCGGGAAGCGTTCCTGACCGCGCAGCAAGGTGGAAGCCATGGCGAGACCGAAAGCGACTGTCTTGCCGGAGCCTGTTTGCGCGGAAACGAGAAGATCGGCTTCGCCGACATCCCCTTCAAGGACAGCGCGCTGCACGTCGGTCAGCGTCGTATACCCTTGTTTGGCAAGCGCCTCCGCGAACAGGGGAGACACTCCATCAATAACCATCATGTGAGGCGCTTTCGGTTCTCAATTTAGAGGCGGCAGGATGATAACGTCACCCTTAGCGGCGAGTGGGAGCAGACAGCTAAAGCTTTGACAGCCTTTAAACGGCTGAAGCAGCTTTTCGGACCGCGAAGCATGTTTGTGAGGGCCGCTTAAAATGGCAGCTTTGCAAGGTTTACGCAACTTCGCCGGTTACGACCAGTCCGAAGGTTGCAGAACACGGCCGGGGTGAGGACACGCTGCGGTGGTGTCGATGCGCCGAGGGCATCAACCGGCTCTCTCTCGATTACGCTTTGCCATGCAAACCGAGCACAGTTTCGCCCTTCATTTCCACGACGAAGGAAAAATCGTCGACCTGACTTTGCGGGCAGAAGCGCCGGGCCGTGGCTATCGGAGCAGTCGGACAACACCCCCTCGATATGGGAGCGGGACCGGGTACCCCGTCGAACTCCGGGTGGTTCGCCCATGGTGGAGGCCGCCATCGTCGCCCCGACCGCCTTCCCTCGCGACTTTTGCATCTGACGCGAATTCGACGGGCGCGCTTTCGCCGCCCGTCGTCTTGGGATTTCCCGTGCCTCGCACGTGTCAGCCCCGGCGCAGGTCGGAGCTGACACGAAGGCGGTTCTAGAAAACGACCTTCAACTGCATTCCGACAGCGACCACGTCATCGATATGCTTGAAGTAGAAGCTGCCGGGATCCATGATGTACTGAACGTCAGGACGGATCGAGGCCCATTTGTTGATCTGGTAGGTGTAGCTCAGTTCCAGCGCTTTTTCCGCGAGTGTGAAATCGGAAAAAGCGCCGGTCGTGGCGGCTGCCTTGATCCTTGCGTTTTCAAGCAGCTGCTCGTTGACGCTTGCCTGCACATAGCCGAACGCGAGAACGTCTTTCGGGCGTGAATCGAAGACACCCTGGTAAACCAGTCCGGCCGACCACCAATCTCTCAGCACCGCCGTTTCCGGGTTGGACCACATGTACTGCGCGAACACGCTCAGTCCCCGGCTGTCGTCGCCGGCAACAGTCGTGATCTTCTGATCGATCATGATGTAGGTTCCCTGCCTCTGACCGATATAGTCGCTGAGGCCGAGTTCCTTCACATTCGAATTGTCGTAGACATAGCCGACCTTGTAGTGGCCCGGATAGGCTGTGCCCTTGCCGGGTTCGTACGCGACTTCGACCGGAAGGAGCGTGCCCGTCGTGCCTTCGGCAAAAGGATTGAAGGCGTTCTTCTCAAGGCCGAGGCTCGGGTTCACCTGGAACAAACCCGTTCTTACATAAACCTCGGGAGTTACCTTGTACGTCACTTCGGCGCTCCAGCGGGCATTCGGATAGTTATACCAGCCGGTGTTCGCGGACTGTGCGAGCGGGTGGGCGCAGAAGGCGGCGTTGACGAAGTTCGTCAGCAACTGGGTCATGCCGAAGTCATTGCCCATCGGGAAATAACCCAGCTTGTAGTTCACCTTGCCGTCGAGAATGTTCTGATCGAAGCTGGCTTCGGTGATGCGCGTCCACTGGCCGCCATAGTTTTCCTGAATCGGGAAGCGGTTGCCCGCGAGTTCCGATGAGGTGCCGCGGCCCATACGGTCGTTGAGCGTCACGTGAAAACGGCCGTCGGTCCAGTTGGCGAGCTTGGCCATATCGAAGTCGGCGCCAAGCTTCACCTGCTGCGAATAGCGGAATCCCTGATCGAGGCCGCCGCTTACGACGCCCATCGTCTCGGACACATAGTCGCCGCGGAAGGTGATGCCTTCCGACACCAGCTTGGAGCGCCGCCCGTTCCAGCCGCCCGTCAGATACTTGTCGTCGAGCGGATCGCCGACGGCATAAGAACCGAACAGGCCGTCCACGGGGCCTGCCGCAGGCGCGCTCGACGCCTGGAGATCCGCTGCCCAGGATACGCCGTGAGGCATCACGGTCGTACCCACGAGCGCCAGCGTTCCAACGCAGATAAGATTGGTAATAGGCAGGCGACGCCTGCGAAGTGAAGACATTTTAACCCCCCTCAAGTGAAAGCAAGCCGGACCCTTCGATCCGACATCAAGCAAACGGTCCGGATGCCGCAGTCCCATGCGGCATCCGGACTGGCCATCAAGCGCCGGTGATGGCCTTGTGAATGGTCTCCAGCACGGACTGGAGAGCGTGCACGTCGATCTGTCCCGGTGCGGACGCTTGCCCGACCATGCCGAACGTGGCCGCCGATCCGAACAATTCGCCGGTCAGGCGGGAAACGACGCCCGTGCCGCCCATTGCCATGGTGATCATGGGTTTTTCGGTGTAGCGGCTGCGCATTTCCCACGTGGCCGTGAGAAGCTTCAGCACGTCGCCCGCATCCTTCGGCATCGCCGCCAGCTTGAGAACGTCGGCGCCGAGAACTTCCATCTTGCGAAGCCGACGAACGAGTTCGTCCGCATCCGCGGTGGCATGGAAGTCGTGGTTCGACATCACGACCGCCACACCGGCTGCATGCGCTGCCTTGACGATGCGGCGCACGGCCTTCTCGTCGCGCACCAGTTCGACATCGATCAGGTCTACCTTGCCCTTTTTGACGATCGTCTCGTAAAAATCGGCATAGGCCTTGTCATCGATTGCCGTAACGCCGCCCTCTGCCTTGGTCCGGAAGGTGAGAAGAAGCGGCTTTCCGTTGATCGCGCCGGCAACGTCCTTCGACAATTCCGCGACGGCATCGGCGTTGAGCGCGATTTCGAGATAATCGACCCGGAACTCGATGAGATCGATCGAGGGATCGGCACCGACCTTCGTAGCGAAGCTCCGCACGGAAGCGGGATCCTTCGCCGTGATCGGGACGATGGTTTTCGGCTTGCCCTCGCCGATGGCGATGTTTCGGATCACCAGCGGCTTCGTCTGCTTGGGCGCTGCTTTGGCGACCGCTTCTTCCTTGGCGACAGCGGAAGGAGCGATAGCGGGCAGCCCCGTTGCGGCTACGGCGGCGGTGACGAGACCGGTGGTAAGAAGCAGACGGCGTCCCACCTTGCCGGATAAGATGTTGTTAGGCATTGGATTCACTCGCTTGCGAAATCAGTTGTTTCGAGAAACCGCGTTGGCAAGCGGTGTGCTGAGCATGGAGGTCGCGCCGTCCACGGTCGTAGCCGTCGCCGTGAAGTTCGCCGCGTTGGCGGCTTTTGCGGCATCGGCGACATAGGTGAAGGAACCCTTCCCCGAAGCGTCCAGCGGCACATTCGCAAAGCCGAGGTAGATTTCGGCTTCCTTCGAGGAGGCGTCGGTATTGGCGAAGAATTCGATCCGATAAAGGGTCTTTGGCTGACCTTCGACCTCGCCCTTGATTTCGACGCCGCTGGCGGCTGGGTTCGCGGCGACGAGCTTCGGCGCGGACTGGTTATGGTTCGGCATCGGCTCGCAGTCGGGAGCGGTCACGCCCGGCGCGCAGATCTTCTCCATCTTGCTGGTGTCGCCATCGATACCGCCGCCCCGGTTCCCGACGAAGACGTCGTGCTCAAGGCCCGGAACGCCGAACACGATGGCGCCCTTGTGCTCCGGGAGACAAGCGCCGCCCGCGAAGCAGCGCTCGATGTCCTTGCCGTTGTCGAACATCGAGTTGGCCGTGATGCGGTTCACGGCAGGGCCGGTGATACGGTTGCGGCCGGGGGTTCCGTTCGGGCCAGGAGCAGCCTGGGGACGGACCGAAACGGCAACGCGGTTCCCCGTCATGATGTTGCCATCGACGATGTTGCCCGTACCGGAGAGCGTCACGGCGGAGGAGAGCTTCGTGAAGGTGTTCGCCGCGATGTAATTGCGGTTCCCCCAGTTCAGCTGCACACCGTCCGACTGGTTTTCGAAGTGGTTGCGCACGATGCTGTTATCGTTGCCCCACAGGATTTCGAGTCCCTGGGAGGGCTCTTCGATCGTGCCGTCATTGGTGATGAAGTTGTCGGCGAGGAGGTTGAACGCCGCGCCGCGCGTCAGTTCCATCGCATCGCCGTTGTTGAAGAAATAATTGCGAAGGATCTTGTTGTTGTTCGTGGTGGTGGATGTCGAGGCGCCCTTTCCGTCATCGCCTGTAATCATGATGCCTGCGCCGCCATGATTGCCGACGATGCGGCTGTCGCGGATCACATTGCGGCTCGCGCGGTTGATAAGCACGCCGATACAGAAATTACGGATTTCTATGCCGGCGATCTCGACGTCCTGCGTATCCTGAAGGACGATCCCCGGTTTCGTCGTCGTGCGCACGTTGGTGCCAAACTGGCCCGGCACTGCGCCTGGGCAATCCTTCGCGCTCGGGCCGACATAGCCTGAGCCGTCGATCGCAACGAAACTTCCGTTTTCGTCATGGAGCGGGAAGCTGATTTTCACCGGCCCCTTGATGGGCGGGAGTTCGGACTTCACGACGATAGCGTAGGGCGCGGGGCCGACGGCATCTATATCGATTTGATAATGGCCGGGGTTCTTGTTGTTTTCCTCAAGAGCCCAACGGAGCGTTCCCGTGCCCCCATCGTCGCCGTAACGAGTGACTTTCAGGACTTCGACCGCCGGATCGGCCTGAACTTGCTGGCCCAACAGTGCCAGCGGCAGAACGAAAATCGCGGAGGCGCGTTTCAGTTTGCCCATTTTCTCCTCCAAGTGAACCGCCCGACGAGATTTTTCCTCGGGACCGATTATCGTCACCCATCGGGTGACGGCGTCGCGATCCTTCGGTTTCATCGGGCTTCACCGATCTGAGGGCTAACAACCGTCAGACGAGGAGAAGCTTTTCAGTAAAATACGGGGAGGCCTCATGCAATTCTGACAACATTCAGACCATTTATCCAAATTTAAGCCAAGTGATCTTTGGCCTCATTGGATCTAAGTGGTTCTCATGCGCCGGCGGGATTTGCTCTCAACCTGACCGTTCTCCGGATCGTTACGATGGGAGCACCGTAGGAGCGGCGGAACGGAATTTAAAATACCATTGCGATATTTCACATATATCGGACCGATAGCGTCAACGGAGCCGTCGGGGGGCATGGCGCGCGGTCGCAATGCGAGTCTTGAGACCGGCGTTTGAGACCGTCATTTGGGCAAAGAACGGAGTTCAGGCGCGTTTTCGGGCACGCGGGAGAGAGAGCTTTTCCCGGGACTCGCCGTCCTCGGCCTCTTCCTCGGATGCCGCCACTATCCGGGCGATCACCGATGCTGCCACGGCGTTGAGTTGCATCCCCTTTGGTCGGACGATTGCCGGGTGGAAGCCCATTGCGGGCTCGTCCAGGGAAAATATGCAGGCCTGATCCGGGCGATAATCTCGCGTCTCGGACTCCGGCAGGATCGCAATCGACCCCGTCTCCGCGCGCCACAAATCCTTGATGATACGCACATCGGGGCAATCCATGGCGACGTGCGCGGACATGCCATGCGCGTGGAACCAGCGGATGAACCTTTCGTAGCTTCCGCCTCCCGAGGGGCGACGCAGGAGCATCAGGGGAAAGGGCGCGATATCCTCCATGCGCAGCGTCTCTCCCCAAGACGGGCGTACGAGGGACTTCGGGACTATCACCGAAACACGTGATGGCGGCAGGAGATCGACGATCAACCCGGCTTCTGGCGGCGGCGCCTGCATAATGGCGAAATCGATGCATCTCTGGCCGAGCATCGATTCGAGCCAGTCGCTGTCGCCAAGCACCACCCTGAGCTTCACGTTCGGGAAGTGGCCGCAAATCTCCCGCAGCGGCTCCATGAGATATGACGCACATGTCGAAGAAACGCCGATCACGACCCAGACCGGGGAGCATTGGCTTGCCTTCATCTCCTCGGAAAGTGCGTCGACCTCCGAGAGGATGAGCTTCGCGCGCTCATAGAGAAGACGTCCCTCCTCCGTCACACGGCACCAGCGGGTGCCGCGTTCGATGAGCTTCACTCCGAATTCCTCTTCCAGTTCCTTCAAACGCAGGCTGAGCGGCGGCTGCGCCATGTTCAGCGCGGCCGCTGCCTTGCTGATCTGCCCATGGTCTACGATGGCACAAAAGTACCGTAATCGTTTCAAATCCACGCTCATACCCCCTCGATATGCCGAAAATATCGCAATGGTATTTCCCTTTCTTGTGCCGCTAAGCCTATGGATAGGACCAAGGCATGAAGGAGAAAATGAGGCATGACGGCGCAGACGAATTAGAAAACAACGACAGAATAGTCAAATGAATCCCAAATTATCTTGGTTGTTCCGGCTACGTCCTGCGAGGCGTCAAGGATCAACATTGCCTAGCAGGGAGAATAATATGTTCTCTGACGGAACAATAGAAGCTGATGATGTAATCGACTTGCGGTCGGCTCTCGCTTTACTGGAGCAGAATCCGGGGCAATTGGTTACCACGGACGTACCGGTCGACCCGCTCGCCGAATTGTCGGGCGTCTATCGTTATGTTGGCGCTTCGGGTACGGTCAAGCGCCCCACCCGGGTCGGTCCGGCGATGATCTTCAACAAGATCAAGGGCTACGAAGGATCTCGCGTCCTTATCGGCCTTCTTGCCAGCCGCAAGCGTGTTGCACTCATGCTCGGATGTACACCTGAACGTCTGGGCTTTCTTTTGAACGACGCAGTCCAGCACGCGATACCGCCGGTCGTCGTCGGCCGTGAAAAGGCGGTTTGCCAGGAAGTCGTTCATCTGGCTTCAAATCCAGACTTCGATATCCGCAAATTGCTTCCTGCGCCGACGAATACCGAGGAGGACGCGGGGCCCTATTTCACGATGGGCATGGTCTACGCGTCGGACCCCGAGACCGGCGAGTCGGACGTCACCATCCACCGCATCTGCGTACAGGGCCGCGACGAACTCTCGATCTATTTCGTTCCCGGACGGCACATCGACGCGTTCCGCATGAAGGCGGAGGCGGCGGGCAAGCCGCTGCCCATTACGATCAGCATCGGCGTCGACCCGGCCATCGAAATCGGCGCCTGCTTCGAGCCGCCCACAACGCCGCTCGGCTTCGACGAACTTTCCATCGCCGGCGCGCTGCGTAAACGGCCTGTCGAACTCGTGGATTGCCTCACGGTTCCTGCGCGCGGCATCGCGAACGCCGAAATCGTGATCGAAGGCGAAATCCTTCCGAACGTCCGGGTTCGCGAAGACCAGAACACCAACACCGGCAAGGCCATGCCGGAATTTCCCGGCTACACCGGCGATTCCAAGGCAGCTCTCCCGGTGATCAAGGTGAAGGCCGTAACGCACCGCCGCAACCCGATCATGCAGACCGTGATCGGCCCTTCGGAAGAGCATGTGAGCATGGCGGGCATCCCGACCGAGGCGAGCATCCTGTCGATGGTGGAACGCGCCATGCCGGGCAAGCTGCTGAACGTTTACGCCCACACCTCGGGCGGCGGCAAATATCTCGCCATCCTGCAATTCAAGAAATCGGCTCCGGCCGACGAAGGCAGGCAACGGCAGGCGGCATTGCTGGCGTTCTCGGCGTTCTCGGAACTCAAGCATGTCATCATCGTCGATGAGGATGTCGACCTCTTCGATACAAACGATGTGCTCTGGGCCATGACGACACGCTATCAGGGCGACGTCAGCACGGTCTTCATACCGAATGTTCGCTGCCATCCGCTCGATCCGTCGGCCACGCCGGAATTCAGCCCCTCGATCACCCAGGCGGGCAATTCCTGCAAGGTCATCTTTGACTGCACGGTGCCGTTCCATCTGAAGGACCACTTCCACCGCAGCAAGTTCAAGGAAGTCGACGTGAAGCGTTTCCTGCCGGATTTCGATCCGGCCTCGTAAGGAGCGAAATACCCCTCTTCCTGGCGGGAGAACGGGGGCGAGGATCGGTTCCGCATCTCCTCCATCGTTGGAGGAGGGGAACGCGAGAACCGATCCTTATTCCTTCGTCAAGGAGCAACACATGGAAAAGCGACGCCTGATCGTCGGAATCAGCGGTGCGACCGGATTTCAGTTTGGAATAAGGGCGCTCGAATTACTCAGGGAGCTTGGTGTCGAAACCCACCTCGTGATGTCCAAGGGCGCCGAAATGACCCGGCATTACGAGACGGATCTCAAGAGCGAAGACGTCCATGCGCTGGCGGATGTCGTACATCCCATCGGCAATCTCGGCGCAACGATCTCCAGCGGTTCGTTTCGAACGATGGGAATGCTCGTCGCTCCCTGTTCCATGCGCACCTTGGGCGCTATCGCTGCCGGCATCAGCGACAATCTGCTGACGAGAGCTGCCGACGTCGTTCTCAAGGAACGCCGCAGGCTCGTGCTGATGACACGCGAGTCGCCGCTGCATCTCGGTCACCTGCGCAACATGGTCGCCGTGACGGAAATCGGGGCGGTCGTCTTCCCGCCTGTCCCGGCCTTCTACATCAAACCCCGGTCAATCGACGACCTGTTTTCGCACACCGTCGGCAGGGCTCTCGACATGTTCGATCTGGATGTGAAGTCGCTCAGGCGATGGTCGCCTGACAAGCCCGCGAGAGCCGATATCGAACACACAATCCCAGCGATGGGAGCACGGAGAGCATCATGATTGGACCAATCGTCAACGGCGCGGCCGTTGTTATCGGAAGCATCAGCGGCGGCGCACTGGGAGAACGCGTTCCAGCCCGGGTGAGAAACGCGCTGCCGATGACCTTCGGCGTCGCTTCCATGGCGCTCGGCATAGCGCTCATCGTCAAGATCAAGTTTATCCCGGCCGTTATTCTGGCGCTGCTGCTTGGATCGCTGATCGGCGAGCTGATTTCGCTCGAAGCTGGCATCCAGAAGTTTGCGGCGAAGGCGCGCCGCCTGATCGACGCGATTACCCCCGCCCGCAGCAACGGGGTTTCCCACGAAGAGTTTCTCGACAAGTTCGTTGCGCTCACCGTGCTGTTCTGCGCGTCGGGCACCGGCATTTTCGGCTCGATGAACGAGGGCATGACGAACGATCCCTCCCTTCTTATCGCCAAGTCGGTGCTCGATCTGTTCACCTCGGCGATTTTCGCCACCGCGCTCGGCTTCTCGGTCGCCGTGATCGCCATTCCTCAATTCGCCATTCAGGCCGGACTTCTCCTCGGCGCCGAGCAGATCCTGCCGCTGACCACGCCGGAGATGATCGCCGACTTCTCAGCCTGCGGCGGCGCGATCATGTTCGCAACCGGCTTCCGTATCTGCGGGATTAAGCCCTTCCCTATCGCGAACATGCTTCCGGGGCTTCTTTTCATCATGCCGATTTCGGCGATGTGGGCGCGCTATGTCATTGGTATCGGGGGGTGAGCAAGGCGGATCTCCGAAGCACAAGCGGCGCAGAGAAATGACCGACCTGCAGAGAATCATTTCGTTCATCTCAAGGAATCACGTCCTGACGGTTTGCAGTGCAAACGATGGGACACCCTGGGCCGCCAGTTGCTTTTACGCCTTCGACTTCAATCGGATACGGTTCCTGATCCTCACAAGCCTCGAAACGCGCCACGGTGCCGAAATGGTCCGAAACGCGAAGGTGGCGGGAACCGTATCAGCACAGCAGTCCGCCGTCGCGATGATACGAGGACTGCAATTTGCCGGAACCAGCCGACAGCTTGAGGGAGATGACGCGGAGCAAGGAAGGGCGATTTATTATCGAAAATTTTCGTTCGCCCGCCTTCGCCCCGCGCCGATCTGGACCATCGATCCCGAAATTCTCAAGCTCACCGACAACAGGCTTGGCTTCGGTACCAAGATCATCTGGACGAGGCCGGAAGATTGAACGCTTTCCCGCTCTCGGCGGACATCCTGATCCGGCGAGTACGTCAGGTTTGGATCGGGATCGACCCGCGCCGCGCGTTTTCTATCGAGGACATCATGACCAAAAAAGCCATCGCGTGCGTAGCGTTTGCCTTTGCCTCGGCCACTTCAGCCGTTCATGCCGGCACCCCTTCCGAACTTCAGCCGGGCCTCACGACCGGCATCGCTCTCGGCGCGGCTGGCCAACTTCCGCCTGGTGTCTATGATGTCGTGATCGGCAATTACGGGTCGAGAAATTCTTCCCCCGGAAATATTGACGATCTCGGTGCGGTCGTTCCCTCATGGCTGATCTGGTCGACGCCCTGGACGATCGCGGGAGGCCGCCTTCTTTTCGATACGGCGACGCCTTATGTCGATCTCGCCGTGAAGGACGGCCCCTCCATGAGCGGCTTCGCCAACACGATCTTCGACGCCCAGCTGAAATGGGATCTCGGCGGCGGTTTTTACGGCGGCTTTCAGGCGGGCGTGTACCTGCCGTCGCGAACAGCGGTCGGGCGCGATCTGACGTCCTTCCAAGGGATCGCGGCGCTCAGCTATTTGAAGGACGGCTGGAATCTCTCGACATCGGTGATTTACGGTACCGGCGGAACGGCGGGCGGCGTTGACTATTCGGACTGGCTCAATATCGATCTCACCGCCACCCGGAAATTCGGTCCGTGGGAACTCGGCGCCGTTGCGTTCTATTCGACCGATCTCGGAGCACGCGACGGCCTCAGCCAGTTGGCGTTAGGGCCACTCGTCGGCTATGACTTCGGCTCAGCCATCGTCCAGCTGAAACTCACCCGCGATGTGTATGAACGAGGCTACGAAGGGCACGACACGCGCGCGGCCGTCAATATCTCCTTTCCTATCTGGGTTGGCGATCGGTGTTGCGAGAAGCGGTGACGGCATTTTCCGGTCGCCACATCGTGCTCATATCGACGTCAACCCAGTAAGGCGCCGCGCAAGCTGGATCAAGATCGAACCGACACCACCGGCACCGCCCACGACAAGCAATGAAGGCCTTCCCGATCAGCAAGCAAAAGGTTTGGGATATTTCCGGATAACAATGCAAGTCAAAGGACAGATTTTTTCAGGTTGAAAATGCTAACGCTTTGATATCAATAACGTTTGTTGCGCCGGGCAGAATGTAACTGCGAACACCTCGTGATTGAAGTCGCGCACCGCGTCCGGCCGACCACGAGCCGTCCATACTCGACACAAGTTGAAATTGCCCTCCTTGGAATTTTGGCACTCTCGACACTTGAGTGCTAATAGCATATGAGTGTTGCCATCGTCGCCCTGCGTCTCGGGCACCATTTCAGGAGATTCAGGTATGAAATTAAAGTTGCGAAGCTCAGATATTCAGCACCGCCATGACATTACGTTGCCCGGAGCCTGGACTGGCGAGACGATTGACGTCGCGTTGGAAGGCGGTCTTCGGGGCAACCTCGAAACGATCATGCAGACCGATGCAAATACATGGCATTTACGTTGGTTGTGCGAGGAATCATCGTTGAACGGACGAACTTTCGAACTCGCACGGATGATTTCGACCATCCATGGGCCACACCAACAACCCGACTGGAATTGTCGGTTGCTGCTCGCTGATTAAGCCTTCTATGCAGATAACCGCATGCCGTCATGTTTGATAGCGCACCATAGGCAGCGAAGACGAAAACGTTCTAATCCATATCGTGCCTTGAGCTTTCAGTAATAGTCGGCTGTCCACAAGGTGACAAAACGGGTGCCGCGGGCTGCGGCTCCTTGGTCCCGATTTTTCGCTCCCTGTGCAGGCTGGTCACGAATGTGCTGCCAAACCGCGCGTAAAGCGCCGGAAGCACGACAAGCGTCAGAAGCGTCGCGCTGATGACCCCGCCGATGACGACGGTTGCGAGGGGCCTTTGCACCTCCGCGCCCGTGCCGGTAGCGAGCGCCATCGGCACGAAGCCGAGCGAAGCGACGAGCGCCGTCATGAAGACGGGCCTCAACCTCCCGAGCGCGCCGGTCACGACCGCATCCCGCCGGGGCATCCCGTCCTTCTGAAGTTTCTGAATGTAGCTCAACATGACGAGGCCGTTCAGCACGGCGATGCCGGACAACGCTATAAAGCCCACCGCCGCCGAAACCGAGAACGGCATGTCGCGAAGCCACAGCGCCGCGATGCCGCCGGTGAGCGCGAGCGGCACCGCCGTGAAGACGAGGGCCGCGTCGCGCGCCGAGCCGAGCGCGGAGAAAAGAAGCAGGAAGATCAGCAGCAGGCATGCCGGCACGACCAGAGACAAGCGATGTTTCGCTAGCGCGAGGTTCTCGAACTGACCGCCCCATTGAATAAACGAACCGGCGGGCAGCACCACTTCCGCCTTTACACGGGCCTGCGCTTCGGCAACGAGCGAGGCGATATCGCGACCGCGCACATTTGCCTGCACCACGACGCGCCGCTTGCCGTTTTCGCGGCTCACCTGGTTCGGCCCCTCCGAGAACTCGAACCGCGCCACGCGCTTGAGCGGCACGCTTTGCGGCGGGGCGCCCTGCGCCTGGGGAAGCGGAACCGGCGTATTTTCGAGCGCGGCGAGATCGTCGCGAACGGCTTCGGGCAGGCGCACGACGATCGCGAAGCGACGGTCGCCCTCGAACACAACACCCGCTTTCCGGCCGCCGATGGATGCGCCGATGATGTCCTGAACGGTTCCGACCGAGATACCGAGGCGCGCGGCTTCATTCCGGTCGATCGAGATATCCATGAAGGGAAGCCCCTCAGCCTGTTCGACCTTCACATCCACCGCGCCGCTCGTTTGGCGCAGGATGCCGGCGATTTTGTTCGCCGCTTTCAGCATCGCCTCGGGGTCTTCACCGAACACCTTCACCGCGAGATCGCCGCGCACACCGGCAAGAAGCTCATTGAAACGCATCTGGATGGGCTGCGTGAACTCATAGATGTTGCCCGGAAGACGCGAGACGGCCACGTTCAGCCTGGCGATGAGGTCGTCCTTTGAAAGCGCGGGCTCGGGCCAATCGGCGCGCGGCTTCAGGATGATGAAGGTGTCAGACGCGTTCGGCGGCATCGGATCGGTGGAAACTTCCGCCGTGCCGGTCTTCGAGAAGACGAAAGCGACCTCCGGCGCGGCGCTCAGTGCTTTCTCCACGCGAGTTTGCATCGCCTGCGATTGAGTGAGCGATGTGCTCGGGATGCGAAGCGCGTGCATGGCGAGATTCTTTTCGTCGAGTGTCGGGACAAACTCCTGTCCGAGCCGCCCGAACGCGAAAACGGATGCGCCGAACAGCGCCACGGCGAGCGCGATATAGGGCAATGGGCGCCGTACTGCCGAACCCAAAACCGGGCGATAGGCAGCTTTCAGGCTCCGCACAAGCCGGTTCTCCTTCTCCTCGACACGGCCCCTGATGAAGATCGCAATCATCGCTGGCACGGCGGTCAGCGACAGCACGAAGGCGGCGGCAAGCGCGCAGATCACCGTCAGCGCCATCGGCTCGAACATCTTGCCTTCGACGCCGGTGAATGTGAGCAGCGGCACATAGACGAGGATGATGATCGCCTGACCGTAGACCGATGGCTCGATCATTTCCCTGGCAGCGCGCGAGACCGTTTCGAGACGCTCGTCCAGCCGCAGCAATCGCCCAAGCTCGTGCTGGCGTTCGCCGAGCCGTCGCAGGCAGTTTTCCGCGATAATCACCGCACCATCCACGATCAAGCCGAAATCGAGCGCGCCGAGGCTCATGAGGTTCGCGCTGATGCGCCCCTCAACCATACCGGTGGCGGTAATGAGCATGGAAACCGGGATCACAAGCGCCACGATGAACGCCGCGCGGATATTGCCGAGGAACAGGAACAGCACCGCGACAACCAGCATCGCGCCTTCCGCGAGGTTGGTCGCCACCGTCGCGATGGTCGCGTCCACGAGCTGCGTGCGGTCGAGCGCCACATTCAACGCGATATCCGGCGGGAGCGTTTTCCGCACTTCGTCGAGCTTTTCGACCACGGCCGATGAAATCGTGCGGCCGTTGCCGCCGATGACCATAAGGGCCGTGCCGACGACGACCTCTTCGCCGGAACGGCTCGCGCTGCCGGAGCGCAGTTCGCGCCCCACGGCGACGGTCGCCACGTCGCGCACGCGCACCGGTACGCCGCCGCGAGCCGTCACCACGACATCGGCGATTTCCCCTGTCGTCCGGAGCTGACCGCGCGAGCGCACGATGATGCCCTCGCCGTTGCGCTCAAGATAACCCGCGCCACGATTGAGATTGCCGCGTTCGAGCGCCAACGCGAGATCGTCGAACGACAAGCCGAGGGCGACGAGCTTCGCGGGGTCGGGCTCGACGTGATACTGCTTCACGAAGCCGCCAATGGCGTCGACGCCCGCAACACCCGGCACGAGGCGCACCTGCGGCCGGATCACCCAATCCTGAATTTCGCGCAAGTAGGCGGCCTGCTCGATCGCAGTTTCCAGCCGTCTTCCTTCCGGCGTCAGGTAGTTGCCGTCCGTCTGCCAGCCGGGCTTTCCGTCGACTGCGCGTGCGGCCTTTGAAAAGGAGACGGTCCACATCACGATTTCGCCGAGCCCCGTTGAGATGGGGCCGAGCTTCGGCTCGACGCCAAGGGGCATGGCATCGCGCGCTTCCTGCAACCGCTCAAGCACCTGCTGGCGCGTGAAATAGACGTCCATCCGATCGCTGAAAACGGCTGTGACTTGCGAGAAGCCGTTGCGCGAGAGCGAGCGGGTGTATTCAAGCCCCGGCGTACCGGCGAGCGCGGTCTCTATCGGGTAGGTGATTTGCTTCTCGACATCGACAGGCGACAGAGCGGGGGCAAGCGTGTTGATCTGCACCTGATTGTTGGTGATGTCGGGGACGGCATCGACCGGAAGGCGTCCAAGCGACCACATGCCGATGCCCGCGACGACGGCTGTCAGCACAAGCACCGCCCAGCGCCTGCGCACCGAAAAGGAAAGAATGCCTTCGATCATGTTCGTTCCCTCAGTGCGCGTGCTCGGCGGAGCCCTTGCCAAGCTCTGCCTTGAGAATGAACGTGTTCGAAACAGCGACGTTTTCGCCGGGCGATACGCCGGAGACAATTTCCGCTGTCTCGCCATCCTGCCTCGCGATGGCGACCTTCCGTTTTTCGAAGCCGTTCGGTGTTCGGACGAAGACCGTGTGCTCGCCTTCTATCCTCTGGATCGCGGCGATGGGCACACTGGTTTCAACGGCGTTTTCATCGATGGCGATTTCGGCCGTAACGAAGGTTCCGGGGCGCCAGATCAGATTCGGATTGTCGACCAGCGCTATGGCTCTTGCGGCCCGCGTATCGGCCGCAATGACAGGGCTGACGAAGATCACGCGCCCGGGCGCCGTTTCCTTCGAGGACGCTGCCCTGATCAGCAGGGTGTGCCCCTCCCTGACACGATCGAGATCGGCGGCGGGAAGGGTAATATCCACCCACACCTTCGACAGGTCGGCGATAACGTAAAGCTCCGACTCCTGCCCCTCGCGGCCCACTGGCGCGCCGAGGTCGACGCGACGCTCCACGACGCGGCCCGCGATCGGCGAGCGGATTTCGTGGCGGCGCAGCGCCTTGCCGACCGCGTCCACGCTTGCGCCCCCCTCCTTCGCCTCGACGGCCGACGCCGCCTGCTTCGAAAGGGCGTCGATGTCGCGCGCATCGATTCCGAGGGCGAGAAGCTTCTGGCGGCCGAGGTCGGTTCGCACGCGCGCCTCGGAATAAGCGGAGCGCGTCCTGAGATATTGCTGTTCGGGCGTGATCTGCTTCTGCCACAGGGCGCGGTCGCGCTCGTAAAGCGTCTTCTGCAACGCGAAGGACACGAGCGCCGAGATGTATTCGCTGCGGGCCTCGGCCACCTCGCGGCTTTCCAGCGCCGCGATGACCTCGCCCTTCTCAACGGTGTCGCCAAGCTTCTTCCGGAGATCCGAAACGATGCCCACGACATTGGCGGGGATGCGCGCGATGCGATCCTGATCCATGGCGATCACGCCCGGCATCACGAGCCGTTGGACGATGCGTCCCTTGGATACCGGAGCGACGGCAATACCCGCTGCGTCGATCTGATCTTTGGAAAGACGCACGCCTTCGCTTTCGCCTGCGTGGTCTTCCTCGCCGCTGTGGTCGCCGTCATGCTTGCCGCTCGCGTGGTCTTTGTCTGCGGCGGTGTTCTTTGTGGCAGTTGCGTCGACCGGCCGGTGCGCGTCTCCGACATGCGCGAACGACATGAAAGAAGCAAAACCCAACGCGGTAACGGCCAGCGCTATGCCGCTGAAGAGCAGAATTCGTCCGGTCATGATCGATACGTTCGGGGCGTGCCCGCCTTCATAGCTCTCTGATTTGGAAATAGCCGCGTCGCGCGAAGCGTATCGGGCGGCGGCGTCAGGGCCGTGCCAGGCAGCGTTCGGCGCGTCGGGCGCTATCGCAGATCAGACGCGGGGCGGAGGATCGGACGTCGGAACCGATGAGGGCAGAAAAGGCGCATCCACCGCAGCCGCGTAGGCGGTCGCAGACAAAAGCAGGGCAAGCCCGCCTATCGGCGCAAGGCGGACGAGCATGGGAGAATGGCAGGCGCAGGCCGCAACGCTGTGCTGCAAGGCTCCATCATCGGTGCGGTCGGGGACGCTCACGGTTTCACCGGTCACGCCTTCAAACGCGGAAACAGGACCGTGAGCGACGGCATGGGAGGCGAATGCGAAGAGCAGCACCGCGATGCAGGCAAAGCGATGGGCGGCGCGAATGATCGCGCTGGCCGCCTTCATGATCGCTTCAGCTTTAGCCGGTGACATCCCTGCGACTTTCGATTGCAGTCGTTATAGAGATAAACCGGGGCGGTGAATGCAACCCTAAAGCGATGACATGATTAAGCTCGCCGAAGCGCTGTACTAAGTGGGGCGCCAATTCACCGCCGCTAATCGACATCGGCAGCAGCTCATCGTTGCGCGCGATGATTTAGGCAGGCTGCTGAAAAACCCAGCTGCTGACATGGCTAAGTAACGTAATACGGAATTAGAAATTTACTGCACAGAAAGCCCCTCCTTCTATGCAGTGATGCGCGATTAGCCATCGCGCCGAGGCATAGCAAACCGTTCCTCGATAATCAAACGGGCGCAGTAGCGGGGCTGAGTATCCTCTCGGCCTGACGCTGCATTCAAACGCCCTGTGCCTCGCGGTGCAGGGCGTTTATTGTGAATGAATCCGCATTGTATAGCTTCGTCATTTCGTCGAGTGGTGGGCCTCGACCATAAACAGGATCGTTGTTGCAGTAAGATTCAACGCGTATCTTGCCAGGTATTCTGGAACGACAAGCGGAGAGGCCCCCTGCCCGTGACCGCCGTTCTTATTCCGCAGCGTGGGAATGCCGCTTTCCAACAGCGAGCGGACAGATGAGAATTGCGACTCAAAATATTGCGGGAACAATCCCTCTTTAATGCATATCGCTATCAGGTTTTTTGCGGTGTCACCGGCTTTTGTCGTCCATCCGCGCAACTCGCAGATCGTTTTCATCGTACTTTCGAATGCCTTTAACGAATCTACGAGACATTCCTTATATCGACCGTGCCGATAATGTTCGTGTGCTGACAAGAACTCGTCGTTCGTTCCTGCGAATTTTTTATCGCGCAGAACCGCTAAAGTAGGCTTGACAGCCTCGGCATGCACAAAATCCGAATCAATGCGAATGATCTGATTAGACTCAAACTGATAGCCAATGCCATGCTCCTTAAAGCGCTCATTCAGCTCAGAAACTGCGTCATTCGGCGAAATATTTCTGTCCGTTCTATCAAGATAGCGCGTATTTTTTGCGATAACACTAAATATAAATTTGAAACATAGCTCAACGACATCTAGGGCGCGTTCATTATTTTTTTCTTCTAAAAAGAAGTTAAATATAGAATCTTGATTTGATTTAGGATATTTGGTTAGCTCAAATACGCCGTACTCACGACAGAGAGTTTTATTTACGAACTTGTAAGCATCTGCCGCGTGGCTTGAGTCGTAATGATCGGTACCAAACGCATCCTCGATAATATGAACGATCTGCACCCGCAGCGCTTGCGGTAGCTCGTCATAGACGTAAACGTCAGGCATTTCGCCCCGAGCGCGCTTCTGACGTTTGGAAAAAAGATCAAAGACACCCATAGCATCTTCCTTATGGCTGCGGATAATCGATAAATTGTCGTCGGGAAATTCCAAGCTCTCGGCACCGCTCTCCACTCACCTAAAGGCTTACGGCAGGCTTATCGCGCAAAACGTGCGCGCCTTAAATCCGCGCTTGCGCTGCGCAACGCATTGTTTTGCTAAGGAAATGGCGCACCGGGGAAGATTCGAACTCCCGACCCCCAGATTCGTAGTCTGGTGCTCTATCCAGCTGAGCTACCGGTGCGGAGCAGTGTCGCGCTTGGCGATCTGCGAAGGCCCATATCTCTAGCGGGTTAAGCGCGGGTGTGCAAGCGTTCCGTCGCGAAATTTCGGACCTTTTTCGACCGCGATTGCTGACGCCCGTTGCGACACCGGAAACGGCGAACCCGCGCCAATCGCGCGGCGCAGCTCTGTCCGTGCAGCTATCGCCTTTTTTTCCGCGCCGCTCGCGGAAAAAGCGAATGCCGAATCTGCCGAAAGCTATTGTCAGCGCATTGAAATGATTGGAAATTAATGGCCGTCCTGGCGTCAGGCGGTGTGTCTCCTCCCCCGACGCAAACGCCGTGCGCTCTACCGCCGTTCTGTGGCTTTGAACTCGATTTCCCCCGCCCCCTTTCAACCTGGTCTGTCGCGCGCAACCGAGTCTGCAACGCGCAGCCGTCGCGCCACCCGGCACAGCGTCATGCCGCAATCGGATGCGGCACAACGCTGCGGTTGAGATCGGCCGTCTGCGTGAAACGATGCCAAGCAGGGTGATCTACACGCTTTTTTGCTGAGAGCGCTCCGCCACGATCTGGTCGGCGACGCGGCCCGAAAGCTCGATGAGATGATCGAACTCGGCCTTGAAATGCCCCGCTCCCGCAGTCGCCGACCGCAATTCGATGATGAGGTCGTGGATTTCGGCTTCCGGAATGTGCGCCTCGATGGTGTCCCAGCCGGTCCAACCCGGCCGCGCATCGAAGCCGAGGATCTGCCCGCGCCGCGCGGATATCATGCCGTTGACCTTCGCCGTGGCTTCGCTCGGCACGGAAATGCTGACGGCGGCGACCGGCTCCAGCAGCACGGGCTGACACTTCGGCATGCCCTCGACCATCGCGAGACGGCCCGCGAGACGGAAAGCCTGATCCGAGGAATCGACTGTATGGTAAGAGCCGTCCTTCAGCGTCACGGCCACGTCCACCACCGGAAAGCCGAGCGGCCCGGTGCCGAGATAATCGCGCACGCCCGCTTCGACCGCCGGGATGTAGTTGCGTGGCACGGCGCCGCCCGTGATCACTTCCGCGAAGGCGAAGCCCTCGCCACGCGGCTGCGGACGAATCTCGACCACGACATCGCCGAACTGTCCATGCCCGCCGCTTTGCTTCTTGTGGCGACCGCGCACCTCGACGCTCTTGCGGATCGTCTCGCGATAGGGGATTTGCCGCCGCCGCGTCTCGGCCTTGACGCCAAAGCGCCGCGCGAGCCTTTCCAGCGCGACGCGAAGATGCATCTCGCCTTGTCCCCAAAGCACCATCTCGCTCGTTTCGCGATCCTGCGCGAGTGAAAGCGTGGGGTCTTCATCGATCAGCTTCGCGAGCGCGGAGGTGAGCTTGATCTCGTCCTTGCGGTCTCCGACGGCGATGGCGAGCGCGTAGACGGGCTTCGGCGGCTGCACCGTTTCTGCCGGCGCAGCAAAGCCCTTGTCGCCCGAAATCGCTTCACCCGTATGAATGCCTTCGAGCTTTCCAAACGCGGCGACTTCTCCCGCTTCCGCCGGGCCACGCTTCTTGATGTCGGGGCCGAACACGGAGAAGACGCCGGAAATGCGTTCCTCGCCGGACGCGCCATAAACCGCGGCGCCATCCGCGAATTGCCCCGCCAATACGCGCGCAAGCGAGAGCTTGCCCGCGTGTGACGTGTGAATCGTCTTCACCACATAGGCTGCCGATTTCGCCGCGCCCAGGCCGAGCCTTTCGGCGGTTTCCGCGACGAACGGGGATTCGTGCCGCAGGGCCTTGAGCAGTCTGCCGATACCGTGACCCGCTTCCGCCGAGCCGAAGAACACAGGGCAAATCTGGCTGCGCTTGAACTCGGTCACGAGGTCCGCGAAGACCTGATCGCGGCTCGGCACAGTGTCGCTCAAAAGCTGTTCCATCAGCGCGTCGTCATAATCGGCGAGCTTCTCAAGCATTGAAAAGCGCTGTTCGGCCTCGAATTGCGCGATGTCGTTCGGAATATCGATCAGTTCGCTGGGGGCGTGCGGGCGATAGACGAATGCGCGTTCGAGCGCCAGATCGACGAATCCGCTCACCGCGCCGCCTTCGGTAATGGGAACCTGCCGGAGCACGAGCGGAAGTCCGCTGGCGGGCTGCAATGTTGTAAGCAATTCGGTGATATTGCCGCCGTTCTTGTCGATCTTGTTGATGAAGAGAAGATGGGGGATCTTCGCGGCTTCGAGAGATTTCAGCACGCTTTGCAGCGCGTAAAGCTTCTTCGGGTCGGCTTCGCAGACGACGACAGCGGTGTCGCAGGCGGGCAGCGCCGCCGTGCCGTCGAACTGGAACTCGATAGAGCCAGGAAAATCGAGCGCCGTGAAGCGGTCGCCCAGATACTCGAAGCTCGCGACGTTCGCTTCCACGCTCATGCCGTGGTTCTTCGCCTCCGGCGTCGTGTCTCCGACATTGTGTGTCGCGCCGGCTCGGGCGAGGATGGCTTCGAAAAGAGAGGTCTTCCCGCTGCCTTGGGGGCCGACGAGTGCGATACAGCGGGGGCTTCTGCCCCCTGCATTTCCATTTCCGCCCATGTGCTTCGTCCTGTGTGGAATTATGCAATTGCGGGCGTGCCGTCAGCACGAGCCGCGACGAAAGTCATGGTCGCCCCGGACCGGGGAAGAAGCAAGCGCCGCGATGGGTCGGCGGCCGGTTCCGCACATGCGCGAATTGACGCCGAAGCCTCTGCATAAGAGCCGCGGCGCGATTGACACGATACCCGGATGATGGTTGCAAGCTTCAGGTGTTGTTGCCGAGTTCCAAGCCGCGAGACTGTCCATGAGTTACGAGTTCGACGCGAGCCTCATTCATCCCGAACCCGCCGCCGAAGCTTTGCCGCCGGACCTTCGCAATGCCGTCGAAAGCGCGAAGCGGATGCCAAGCGCGTTCGCCAATGCGAAGCTTCACGGCGAAAACGAACTGCGGCGGCTCGTGCAATCCTGCAATCGCATTGCCTGGGGAACGGTCCCGCCCGATCTCCGAGCGCCAAGCCGAGAGGAAGCGGATGCGCTCGTCGCCGCGCTCGCGCCCGACGCCCGTGAGAAGCTTCTGGCCGAGGCAAAGCTCGCGGCCGAGCAGCGCCGGTTCGTCGGCATCCTTCATCTCATCGAGACGGAAGTGGCGGCTCAGAAGGCTGCGGAGTCGGCCGACCGCGCCCGCTACGAAGCGGAGCAACGCGAAATCGCGGAATTCGAAGCCTTCGACGCGGCGGGAAAGGCCGCCCGCTTCGAGGCTTGGCGCGCAGCGAGAGCCGGCGCCTGAGAAAAGAGGCGCCCGCTGATTGCTTGCCCAAAGCTTTTAACCAACAACATTACCGTGAGCCCAGCCGGCGCGGCTTGCCAAATCGGGCCGCTCGCGCGAAACAGGACGTGCAGGAATCGCGACGGGGAACGGAACGGCCATGCCTCAGCTTTTGACGCCGGACATCTGCGTGATCGGCGCGGGATCGGGCGGGCTGTCCGCCGCCGCCATCGCCGCTGCCTTCGGTGTCTCCGTGGTACTGATCGAGCGCGGCCCGATGGGTGGCGAATGCCTTAACACGGGCTGCGTGCCCTCGAAGGCGTTGCTCGCAGCGGCGAAGCGAGCGCACCAGATCCGCGACGCCGAGAAATTCGGCATTCGCGCCGGCAATCCCGGCATCGATCACAAAGCCGTCGCGGCGCATGTCGCGGGTGTTGTCGCGGCGATCGCGCCGAACGATTCCGTCGAGCGGTTTAATGGCCTCGGCGTGGATGTCATCAAGGCGAGCGCGCGCTTCGTCTCGCCCGACACCGTCGAGGCGGGAGAGTATCAGATCAAGGCGCGCCGCTTCGTCATAGCCACCGGATCGATCCCCCTCATTCCGCCGATCCCCGTGCTCGACCGCGTACCCTTCTTCACGAACGAGACCATCTTTCAGAATACGCATCGCCTGCCGCAACTCATCATTCTCGGCGGCGGCCCTGCCGGGCTCGAACTGGCGCAGGCTCACAAGCGGCTCGGCAGCGAGGTGACCGTCGTCGAGGCGGGCAAGGCGCTCTCGCGAGACGACGACGAGTTGCGGCAGCATCTGCTCGACCGGCTGCGCGATGAAGGCATCCGCGTGCAGGAAAACGCGCGCGTCGAGAGAATCGAGCCGTTCGGAAACAACATCCGCGTCGTGTTTGCCAATCTAGGCCGGACCTATTCCATTGAGGGCACGCACCTGCTCGTCGCGGTCGGCCGCGCACCCGCCGTCGCCGACCTTAACCTCGAAGCCGCCGGGATTGATTACAGCGAGCGCGGCATTCAGGTCTCAAGCGGGCTTCGCACCTCCAACTCGCGTGTGTACGCCATCGGCGACGTGACAGGCGAAGTCAACCTCACGCACGCCGCAAACTATCACGCGTCCATCGTCATCAAGAACGCGCTTTTCCGGCTTCCGGCGAGGGCCGATCATTCGACCATCCCGTGGGTGACGTTCACCGACCCCGAAGTCGCCCACGTGGGATTGACTGAAGACGCGGCCCGCGCGCGCTACGGCAAGCTTGCCATCCTTCGATGGCCCTATGCCGAGAACGACCGCGCCCAGGCTGAGCGCGAGACGAGCGGCTTTGTGAAGGTCATAGCGTCGCGCGGCGGCAAGATCCTCGGAGCCGGAATTGTCGGCGCGCAGGCTGGCGAACTCATACAGATGTGGAGCCTCGCCATGCAGAAAGGCATATCCCTCAAGGCGATGCAGAGCATCGTGGTGCCTTATCCCACGCTCTCGGAAATGAACAAAAGAGCCGCCCTGAACTATTTTGCACCGACCGCGCAGAACCCCATTCTGCGACGCATCATTGGACTGCTTGCGAAATTCCGCTGATTCGCGTTATTTAGAAGCGTTGGCAACAGGGTTCTTTGACGCGTTTGGACACCCGGGCTTCAAAAGATCGCGAGCACGGCGGAGCGCATTTTGCGCTGGACCGCGAAGAGAAGCGTGCACCCTCGAAAATCGGCTCCATCAGAACGAGCCTTCCGGCAAGGCTCCTGTTCATGACGATCCTGTTCGTGATGGTGGCCGAAGTGCTCATTTTCGTTCCCTCCGTCGCGACCTTCCGAAAGAACTGGCTGATGGAACGCGTCGTTGCCGCGAAGGTGGCAGCGCTCGCGCTTGAGGCGTCGGGCGGCGCGGAACTTCCCGAACGGCTTCGTCAAGAGCTGCTGACGACAGCGGGCGTCCATGCGGTGTCGGTGCGCCGCCCTGAAGTGCGCCGTCTCGTTCTCGGCATGCCCGACGAAAAACCGGTGGCGGAGGTTTTCGATCTTCGCGACAGGAATGTGGTTCAATTGATCCCCGATGCGCTCGCCGCACTGATTGCCCCACCGGGCCGTCTGATCCGCGTCATCGCCGCGCCCGACATCCTGCGCGCTGACGAAGAGATCGACGTCGTCATCGACGAAACGCCGCTCCGGGCGGCGGAGTGGCGTTATGCCCGGAACATCTTCTGGCTTTCGATCATCATCGCGATCATGACCTCGGCGGCCGTCTATCTCGCGCTGTCCAGACTTCTCGTCGCGCCGATGATGCGCATCACGCGCAACATGGTTTCCTATCGCGAAAACCCGGAGGATATGACGCGGATCATAACGCCGAGCGGGCGCGACGACGAAGTTGGCGTTGCCGAGAAGGAACTCGCCAACCTGCAAACGCAGCTCTCCGGGCTCCTGCGCGAAAAGGCGAGGCTGGCGAACGTCGGGTTGGCCGTCTCGAAGATCAATCACGACCTGCGCAACATTCTCGCCAGCGCGCAACTTGTTTCGGATCGCCTCGCCACCGTGCCAGACCCGACCGTGCAGCGCTTTGTGCCGCGCCTGATCCGGGCGCTCGATCGGGCGATCATGCTGTGCACCAACACGATGAAATACGGGCGGGGCGGGGAAACGCCACCGAACCGCACCCGCGTTGCCCTTGCACCTCTCGTCGAAGAGGTCACGGAGAGCCTCGGCGTCGAGGAATTGAAGAGCGTCCGCCTGATCGTCGACGTCTCTCCGAAGATCGAGCTTTATGCCGACCGCGATCAGATTTTCCGCGTGCTCGCCAATCTCGTGCGGAACGCGATGGAAGCCTTGCGAGAAGCCGAGCCCGCTCCCGAAGACCCTTGCGTGAAGATCAGCGCCACCCAGGAGGGCAGGCGCGCGGTCATCAAGGTGAGCGACAACGGGCCGGGGGTGCCAGCCAAGGCGCAGGAAAATCTGTTCAAGGCGTTCCAGAGCGTAGCCAAGGCGGACGGCAACGGCCTCGGCCTCGTGATCAGCGCCGAACTCGTCCGCGCGCATGGCGGCGACATCCGTCTGGAGGACTCGCCCAAAGGGGCGTCCTTCGTGGTGACATTGCCCACGGCGGTCGGGGTAAAAAAGCGCGCATTCGAGAAGGCCGCGTAGAAAAGCGCGACGGCGATATCTTGAGGATGGGCTTACGGGCTCCGGTTGATCACCCGAAGACACCCGCATGGATCGGCTGGACCCGATTCGACGCGTCGAAGCCGATCGTCACCGGTGTCCCTCGTCCCGCGTCCGATTCGTGCACGGCGCTGCCGCTTCGCTTGTGCGCTATCCTCGCGGAAGCGCCAACCTCGCCATGTCTTCCTCTTGCATCGCAAGCTCTGCCGCTCTTTATATTTCGTTGGCGATACCTGGATCAGCCCGCGTTCGATGGAAACATCGGAATGAGGGTAGCTGGCCAAGACGGGTTGGAACTGACGGTGCCTCCAGCGGCGGCTGATCGAGGGTAAATTCACTGCTCCACGGGGTCTTTCCATGCTCTATTCGGCTGCCGTTCGAACGAGTTTCGTGCTTGCCGTCCTTCTGGCACTACCCGCTGCCTCTTTCGCGCAGGCGGTGAAAAAGGCGCCCGAGACGCGCGAGCAGGTCGTTTTCTCCTATGCGCCGGTGGTCAAGGCGGCGGCGCCCGCCGTCGTCAACGTCTACGTCCGCCAGCGCGTGCGCCGCGACAGCGCCTTCAACAATCCGATCTTCGAAGAGTTTTTCGGCCACGGCTTCGGGCGCAGCGAGCGCGCGCAAAATTCGCTCGGTTCCGGGGTGATCGTGACGCCGAACGGCGTGGTTGTCACCAATAACCACGTCGTGCAGGGAGACGCCGGCACGGAAATCAAGATCGCTCTCGCCGACGCCCGCGAGTTCGATGCGAAGGTCTTGCTCAAGGACGAGCGCACCGATCTTGCCGTTTTGCAGATCAAGGGCTCCGACATCGAATTTCCGTATGTCGGCCTCGCCGATGCCGATCAGCTCGAAGTGGGCGACATGGTGCTCGCCATCGGCAATCCTTTCGGCGTCGGGCAGACGGTGACGAGCGGCATCGTCTCGGCGCTGGCGCGCACGCGCGTCGGGATATCGGACTATCAGTTCTTCATCCAGACCGACGCGGCGATCAACCCCGGCAATTCGGGCGGCGCTCTCGTCGACATGCAGGGGCGGCTCGTCGGCATCAACACCGCGATCTTCTCCAAGAGCGGCGGCAGTCAGGGCATCGGCTTCGCGATCCCGTCGAACATGGTCCGGCTTGTTGTCGAGTCCGCGTTGCAGGGCGGTTCCGGTGTGCGGCGGCCATGGCTCGGGGCGAGCATCGCTGAGCTGACGCCGCAGATTGCTGACGCGGTCGGTCTCGACCGCACGACGGGCGTGCTCGTCGCAGCGGTAACGGACGGCGGTCCGGCTGCGAGCGCGGGCATCCGTCCGGGCGACATCGTGCTTGCGGTCGACGGCAAGGATGTCTCCGACGCCAACGCCTTCCAGTATCGTTTCACGACGAAGGGCACCTCGGGCGAAGTGAGCCTCGACGTTTTGCGCACAGGCACGCGCCGCAAGGTTTCCATCCCGCTCATGGTCGCGCCCGAAACGACGCCGCGCGATCTGCGCGACATCAACGGCAACAACCCGTTCGGTGGCGCGAAGGTGGCGAACCTGTCGCCCGCCGTCGCGGAGGAGCTGTCGATCAACGAGACGAGCGGCGTTGTCGTGGTCGAAACGGAAGCCTATTCCATCGCGCGTCGCCTCGGGATCAAGCCGGGCGATATCGTGGCAGAGATCAACGGCGAGAAAATCGAAACCACGCGCGCGCTTGAAAAGATCGTCGGCAAGGGGGCGCGTGTGTGGCGTCTGGGTATCCGGCGCGGCGGCCAGACAATCCGAACCGTGATCGCGGGATAGGACGCCGCTTCCGCGATTGCACGGTCGCGGCCTTTCCGCAAGAATACCATCAGCGCAGGCGACGAACCGGAGGCAACCGACGATATGGCGCTCGCTCTCGAAGACGTAACATTGAAAGCCGGGCGCGCGACGCTCCTGAAAGGTGTGTCGCTCGCTGTGGAGCCGGGCCGTGTGACGGCGGTGCTCGGGCCGAACGGCGCGGGCAAATCCACCGCGCTGTCGGTTCTGGCGGGCGATCTGAAGCCGCAAGGCGGGCGCGTCGTGATTGAGGGGCGCGACATGGCGGCCATGTCCAAGAGCGAGCTGGCGCGGGTTCGCGCGGTCGTCGGCCAGCATGCCGCGATGAGCTTTCCGCTGACGGCTTACGAGGTGGTTGCGCTGGGCGCGCATCCCTTCGCCGGGCCGGAGCGCGACGACATCGTCGAGGAATCGATGGCGGCGATGGACGTGCTGCACCTTGCCGGGCGCGATTACCCCACCCTGTCCGGCGGCGAGCGACAGCGCATCCAGATCGCCCGCGCGCTCGTGCAGCTTCGCCCAGCGGCGAGGGATGGCGCGCGCCGCTATCTGCTGATGGATGAGCCGACCGCGCATCTCGATCTGAAGCACAAGATTCTCGCACTCGAATGCGCGCGCGCTTTCGCGGATGCGGGCGGCGGCGTGCTGTGCATTCTGCACGATCTCGGGCTCGCGCAGGAATTTTCCGACGAGATCGTGTTGCTGAAGGCCGGCGCGGTCTTCTCCGATGGCTCTTCCGGCAACAGGCTGACGGGCGAAACGATCTCGGCGCTGTTCGAAATTCCGGTTTGGCGGTCCAGGTCGCTTCTCGCGTCTCTGTGACGGCACCGCGCGCCCGATCAAAAGGGGGCTTGGCGTGACGCGCTTCATCTTCGCGTTTTCCGGCGACCTCGAAACACCGACCGGCAATTACGCTTACGCGCGCAAGATCCTCCCGCCGCTGAAGGCACGGCTCGGCCTTGAGCCGTTGGCGCTGCCCGCCGGGTTTCCGCTCGCGTCAGGCGATACGATGCGTGAAGCGCTGGCGGTTCTGAGGGCTGCTTCTGGCCCCGACACGGTTCTGTTTCTCGACGGCCTCGTCGGCTCTGCACTTCCGGCCGATGCGCTGGGCGCGATCGCGGGCGCGAAAGTCGCGCTCGTGCATCACCCGCTGGCGCTCGAAGACGGGCTCGACGCGTCGACGAAGGCGCGTTTGCTTCGCAGCGAGGCGGATGCGCTTGCGCTCGCCGATGCCATCATCGTGCCGAGCGAAGGCACCGCGCGCGACCTCGCCCGCATCTTCGACGTTCCGCCCGCAAGGCTTGCCGTCGCGCTGCCCGGCGTGCTCAGAGGGGTTCGCGCCGGGGGATCGGCGCCGCACGATCCGCTGCACATCGTCAGCGCGGGAACGCTCACGCCCCGCAAGGGCCATGCGGTGCTGGTCGATGCTCTGGCGCAAATCGCGGACCTGACGTGGCGCGCGACCATTGCGGGGGCGCTCGATCTTTCGCCCGAAACTGCGGCAGCGGTTCGAGCCAAGATCGCGGCGCATGGACTTGGCGACCGGGTGCGGCTCGCGGGACATGTCGATGAGGCCGCGCTTTCGGCGGTTTATGCCTCCGGCGATATCTTCGCGCTGGCGAGCTTCCATGAGGGCTATGGCATGGTTTTCGCGGAGGCGATGGCACACGGGTTGCCCGTCGTGGCTTCGGGCGACGGCGCGGTTCGCGATACGGTTCCGGGCGAAGCGGGCCTTGTCTGCGCGGCGGGCGATGCGGATGCTATCGCTGCGGCGCTTCGGTCGCTGAGTATCGATGCGGGACTTCGCCGGAGGATGGCCGAGTCTGCCTGGCGTCACGGGCAGACGCTTCCGAGCTGGGACGCTTGCGCTGCGATCATCGCGCGGGTGCTAGAAAAAGTCGCCCACCTCGGTTGAAGGGAACGGAAACGCCGCGAAGTCGACAATCCGCCGCCTCGCGGGATTACCGGGCACATCCCGCGCGCAAGATGGAAACCCGGCTTCAAGCCGGGTTTTTCAAAATTCGCAGCCTATTTCTTTTCAGGCTGTTGCGCGGCGGATTCCTCTTCCTTCGGGGCGTCCTTCACCTGAACGTCGCCCTTGGCGTTGATCGTCACCAGCGCGCCGATGTCGGCGTTCGAGTTGCTGTCATAGCTTGTCACGCGCCACGTGACTTCGTTCTCGGTGCCATCCTCTTCGACCGCGAGAAAGGCATTCGGCAGCTTCTTGTCCGCGATCTGCTTCACGGGAACGGTTTTGAACACCTTCGAGGTGTTGCCGTCCGCGCTGACGGACATGAGTTGCAGCACGAGATGGGCCTGCGTCGTATCGCCCGCCGGTACCGTAAGCACGGTGGCGCGGAACACGCCCGACACGTCGGATTCCGACCACGTGCCGGCCGTTGCGACCTCGGTCACCTCAGGCGGGATCGAAAGCGTAAGTTTTTCCGCGTCTTGTGCCCGCGCGGACGAAAGTGCTAGACAGGCCACAATAATTGTTGCGGCGATTCTGGCGTGCATTGAATTCTCCCAAGGAACAGCGAGGCTGACCCGATCGGTACCGCGGCGCTTTTAACGGGTTGGATATGCGTCGGTTGTGACAATTGCGTGTCAGCGTGCCCAAGACCATCCTGACGACAGTTACATTCTGTGACATCGAAATCAAGAACCGCGATCAGCGGTTTAACACAACTTGCCGGGGGATTATAGTGGCTGGACCTAATGCACTCTCTCAGTTTCAGGCGATCTTTTCGCCTATCCATAAAGATGGTTATAAATTCGTAGGCATCGCGGCGGCGGTCACGCTCGTCGCGTTCTACATCTGGGACACGCTGGGTTTCCTCTGCCTTCTGGTGACGCTCGCGCTCGCCTTCTTCTTCCGCGATCCGAAGCGTGTCGTTCCGGACCGCGAGGGCCTCGTGGTCGCGCCGTCCGACGGCACGGTCATCAGCGTCAACCCGATGCTGCCGCCCGCCGAACTGAACCTCGGCACGGAGCCCATGACGCGGGTGTCGGTGTTCCTCTCGCTTCTCGATGTGCACGTGGCGCGCGCGCCCGTTGCGGGTCGCATTCTGACCGACGTACATACCGACGGCGTCTACAAGAATGCCGCCGCCCCGGAAGCGCCCTCCGAGAACGAGCGCCAGTCCTTTACCATCGAGACGAAGACCGGCACTAAGATCGGCGTCGTGCTCGTGTCGGGCTACGTGGCGCGGCGCATCATCACGAACGTGAAGGTCGGCGACGCGGTCACCGCGGGCGAGCGCATCGGGATCATCCGGTTCGGCAGCCGCACGGATCTTTACCTCCCGGCGGGTACGGTGTTCGTTTCGGAAGGACAGCGCATGATCGCAGGCGAAACCGTGGTTGCGGAACTTGGTTTGACGGAGCCGACGCCGCGCCGCTTCGCGCGCGTGTAGCGGTCCGATTCCGACATTTGCATCCGTGTGCAGCACGCTTGCGAGCAAATGTCGGAATCGAAAGGACCTCTAGCAACATCATGATTCTAGTGGAGCTTTTGAATTTGACATTTGAGCGAGAGCGCGCAGTCACCGGGACTCGAATGTCAAATTCGCTCCGCTAGAGCGCCGCGTTCTTGGGAACAGTCAGAGGGGCGGCGCGCATAACGCCGCATCCCCGACGCCATTTTATGAGTTGCGTTTTGTCGTCGAAAAAGCTCCCATGAAGAAATTATGACACGGGAGGCAGAAGAGGTGCGGGAAGGTTGCGGCTTGCGCGCGCAGTGCCACGCGGGTGAAATGCGGGGCAGATCATGAAGCACCAGTCCGGGCGGCCTTTCACGGTGATAGGCAGAAACGAGGCTCCTACCGCGAAACCTTCGCTGAAGCGACGGCTCGTACTGCTTGTGCCGAATACATTCACCCTCGCCGCCGTGGTTTGCGGATTAACGGCGATCCGGTTCTCGCATGACGGCTATTACGCGCTGGCGATGTTCGCGATCCTCGGCGCCGTCGTGCTCGACGTGGCGGACGGCTACGCCGCCCGGCGTCTCAAGGCCGAATCTGCCATGGGCGCGGAACTCGATTCTCTCGCCGACTTCCTGAACTTCGGCGTTGCGACCGCCATGCTGCTCTATGACCGCCACCTCCATGAATTCGGCCTTGCGGGCTGGGCGATCGCGGCGGCTTACGTTCTGACGACCGGATTGAGGCTCGCGCGGTTCAACATACAGGCGCGCGCGCAAAAAGCGTTTCTGAAGGAAGGTCACACCGAGAAGCCGAAATGGTTTTGCGGTCTGCCTTCAACGGCGGCGGCGCTGTCGATGATCGCGCTCGATACGGCCGTCGTGTCCCTTTTCCCTGCGGAGGCGAGCCCGGTCATGGCGATTGCTACGCTGACAGCGGCAGCGCTCATGGTCAGCACACTACCCGTGCCGTCGCTGGGTGCGATCTTCGGTCGACGGCGCTAGCGGTTACGCCCGCCGCCACGAGCGCAGGGCGGCTCTCGTGAAACGAGCGTTGCGGATCGCCGCAGCGCTCGCCTCAAGCTGCTCGCGGATCAGTACTGAACCGGGAAGTTCGCCTGCGTGTTCACGCGCTCCCAGAACGTCGTGTTGTTGTAGTGGGGACCGGGATAATTATACAGGCCGGTGTTGTACCAAGCGAATGGCCGCTGATACTGCCAGCGCGGACCCGACGCGCCGAAAAAGCGCTCGACCAGCGTAGGCTCCTGCGGAGCCACATAGAGCTGATAGGACCGGGGCTGCTGTGCCCGCCGGGGCGCCGCATCGCTCTGGACGGTCGTACCGACGACGGCAGCAGCCAGAAGGGCAGTGAAAAGAAGTCGCGACATCATGATCTCCCGCTTAACGCATGCCTTCATGAAAGCCTAAGCGGGAGCGAAGTTCCGACGCCACCGCCCTTACTTTTCAGTATAGGCGCGAGAGGGCATCTTACTAGTGAGGTTTTGCCACTAAGTAAAAAATAGCGTCAGGCGTAGGATTCGAGGCCCATCGCTGGCGAAAAGTCGTCGCCGCGAAAACGTTGGCGCAAAATCTCAAGCTGGCCGCGCTGCGTGGAGTGCAGAAGCATCACCTGACGCTTGATCAAACCGTAATTCATCAGCTTCTCGGCGTGATCGGCTGGGATGTCTGTGACGAGGCAGGGGCGTTTGATGATTTTTTCGAGCGAAGAGCGTTCGCTTCGGGACATCCGAATGGCTGGCATTGCACACTACCCCATACGCAGAAACCGAACCTTATGGTTGGTGAACCGTAGGTTCCTTGTAAACAAATCTATTAAACCTGAATGCGGCAAAAAAGGGTAACTCTGACGTTTCAAAGTGTATCAATCACAAAAAAAGGAGCCAACAGCGATGTCGCAAGCGCTTGGCAACGAGCCTGTACCATCGGAACTGCGGCTGAGCGCGGACAAGACCATGCTCCGCGTTACCTTCTGCGACGGCTTGGAGAGGGAGCTTCCAGCGGAACTTCTTCGGGTCGAAAGCCCGAGCGCCGAGGTTCAGGGGCATTCGCCTTCGGAGCGAAAGCTCATCCCCGGCAAGCGCCTCGTCACCATCCTTTCCATCGAGCCGGTCGGCAATTACGCGGTGCGACTCGTGTTCAGCGACGGGCACCACACCGGCATTTATTCCTGGGTGTACCTTTACGAGCTTGCGCGCAACAAAGACGAGGTGTGGCGTACATATCTTGACCGCCTCGAAGCGGCAAGCCTCAGTCGCGACCTTGTCTAAAGCTTAACGGGGGCGTCGAAAAACTGTCGCAGATATTGGTTACCCTGACTCCATGGCCGGCAATTCTTCTACAATAAACGTCTCAAGCGGCGAAGGACAAGGGAACGGCATGCTCGAAGTCTATCGGGAGAGCGACAGCAAGCGCTTTGGTGTCGGCATTATTCAGAGAAATATTTTCATGCCCGTGCCTGAAGGCGATAACGCATCGCGCGGTTTCGCACCGCAGCCCGGGGTTCTGTCGCGCCTCTACCTTCGGCGCTGGCTTGTCCTGCTTGCCGCGGCCGTCATTGTTGCGCTCTCGATGTTTCATGGCCTCCCGTGGGCCGGGACTGCGGCCGCGGTTGTGACATTTGCAGCGGGTGCCGCCATCATCCCTACGTCGCGCACCCGTGCCCGCTATGATGCCGTGAGTGCGGACCGGGCTAAAGAGGAAACGCTCGCGGTGGCGAAGCCCATAGCCGATGCACTCCCCGATCCGGCCATTCTTCTCGCTCGCGACGGAACGATCCTCGCGTTCAACGGCAAGGCCCGCGATCTTTTCGACGGACTGAAGAACGGCTCGCATATATCAAGCGCGACACGCAGCCCGCAGGTGCTTGACGCGGTAACAGAATGCGGCCCTGCCAATCAGCAGCTGACGGTCACCTTCAGCGAGCGCGTACCGGTGGAGCGGCATATGGCGGCGACGGTCTCCTGGCTCGTGTTGCCGTCCAGCGCGGGACCGTCCATCCTCGTTTATCTCCGCGATCTGACCGAACAGCGGCGCCTCGACCAGCTTCGCGCAGACTTCATCGCCAACGCGAGCCACGAGATCAAGACGCCTCTGGCTTCGCTTTCAGGATTTATCCAGACGCTGCACGGTGCTGCTCGTCACGACGAAGCGGCACGCGACCGCTTCCTGCCGATCATGGCCAAGCAGGCCGAACGCATGGCGCGGCTCATCGATAATCTGATGTCCCTCTCTCGCGTGGAGATGCGGGCGCACCTGAAGCCGCAGGGCGAGGTTGCCATTGCCGAACTTGTCGAACAGGCCTGCGAGGCTCTGGAGCCGATGGCGGCGGAGGCGAATATCGTGGTTGCGGTCGAGTCCGAGGTCGGCGCCGTGACGGTGTTGGGCGACCGGGACGAACTCACCCAGGTCTTCATCAATCTCGTGCACAACGCGCTGAAATACGGCCGTAAGGGCGGCTCCGTGCAGGTGAAGCTCAAGCGCCAGCGAAGCGGCTCGCAGGACATGATAGCCATCAGCGTCAAGGATGACGGGCCCGGTATTCCGGTCCAGCACCTGCCGAGGCTGACCGAGCGCTTTTACCGCGTGGCCGGCGCTGCCGGACATGAAAAGGGCGGTACGGGGCTTGGTCTCGCGATCGTCAAGCACGTCGTGAACCGCCATCGCGGAGAGCTTCGCATCGCGTCCGAGGTGGGTTTCGGGTCGATTTTCACGGTGCTCCTGGCTGAACATAAATACAACCGTGGAGCGGTTGAGGTTGAAATAAAACCGGCTGCACGGCCCACGCTGGAAGAATAAGAGTGCTTGTCAAATCAGTGTGTTAATCTGTCATTAAAGGTTCACTGCCCTTACATAAAAGAGACATGGCGCTGCCCTAGGGTTTCAGCGCGTTGAACCGCCGAAAGGTCTTGGTTCCAATTCTCAAGGGAGAGCACAGTGAATTATCGTCTCACCGCCCTCGTGGCGGCTACGGCGGCTGTCGGCCTGTTCGCGGCCGGTTCCGCTTCTGCCCGCGATCAGGTTAAAATCGCCGGTTCCTCGACGGTCTTCCCCTATGCGAAGATCGTCGCCGAGAACTTCGCCAAGGCGAATGCCAATTTGAAGGCTCCCGTCGTCGAATCCGGCGGCTCGGGCGCAGGCATCAAGCAGTTCTGCGACGGCGTCGGTGAAGACAAGATCGACATCGCCAACGCGTCGCGCCGCATCAAGAAGGGCGAGCAGGAAACCTGCGCCAAGAACGGCGTCGCCGACGTGGTCGAAGTGAAGTTCGGCTATGACGGTATCGTGTTCGCTTCCGACGTCAAGGGTCCGGCTTTCGCTTACGAAGCGAAGGACTGGTTCAACGCTCTCGCTCCCGAAATCGCGGTTGACGGCAAGCTCGTCGCGAACCCGAACAAGACCTGGAAGGAAGTCAACGCCGAGTTCCCGGCCTGGGAAATCGTTGCTTACATCCCGGGCGAGAAGCACGGCACCCGTGAAGTTTTCGAAGAGAAGCTTCTGGTCGCGGGCTGCAAGGCCACCGGCGCGGACAAGCTCATCGCCGAGAAGCTGAAGGCCGCTGGCACCGCCGAAGACAAGCTGCACGGCGCGACCGAAAAGGCTTGCGCGAAGGTCCGCAAGGATGACGGCGGCAAGCATGCCATCGACATCGACGGCGACTACACGGAAACCCTCGCTCGTCTTCAGGCGAACAAGGAGTCGATCGGCGTGTTTGGCCTCGCCTTCTACGAGAACAACACCGACAAGCTCCGCGTTGCCACCGTTGGCGGCGTGACGCCCTCCGTCGAAACCATTGCGGCTGGCAAGTATCCGGTTTCCCGTCCGCTCTTCTTCTACGTCAAGAAGGCTCACGTCGGCGTCATCCCCGGCCTGAAGGAATATGCCGAGTTCTTCGTCAGCGACAAGATCATCGGCGAAGATGGCCCGCTCGCCCAGTATGGCCTCGTTCCGCTGCCGGAAGCCGAAGCCAAGGCTGTTCGCGATACCGTCAAGGATCTGAAGCCGCTGGCTCCGCTCAGCTAGGACTGCATAGGTGCCGGGGCTTAGCCCCGGCACCCCGATCGGAAGCGTGTGGCGTAAAGTAACCCCACAGTGTTTGCGCCACACGCGAGTTGCCTTGCCTCTTCATTGTCTTCTAGGAATTGCGCGGTCTGTAGTATCTTCTCCGGCGAAGACGTGCGCGCAGGACACCTTTCAAATGCGGAAATGCAAACAGCCGGACCCCGCAGCGGAAAGCACCAATGCCGCACCGAATGGCGCATTTGCGATGGCCGACGCCGTGCAGCGCCTGCCTATGATCGAAATCGTCGGATTCTCTATCGGAGACGGCCGTGTCACTTAGCGCATTGCTATTTTTTCTGCTTTTTGCCGCAATCATCGCCTTCGTTACAGGCTTCTTGCGAGCGAAGCGTCTGTCGCCCGATAATCCCCGCGCGATGCACTCGCGCCCTGGTTATCACGGGGGCTATCTCGCGCTCTGGACGGCGCTTCCCGCCATCCTCGTGCTGCTCGTCTGGTCCGCCATCGAGCCTCGCTTCATTCAGGCCGAGGTGGAATCAAATCTTCCGCCGCAAGTGCTTGAAGGCTCAAAAGGGCAGATCGGTCTTGCGATGGGCGTCGTCCGCAGTGTCGCGACCGGACTTGAAAGGCTTACGCCCGCAGAGGTCGCCGCTGCCAAGACGAGCCCAAAAGAAGCCCAACGCCTGCTTGAGAGCAGGGGCGTGGTCATAGCCAGCCCGCCCGATGCCGCCGTGATCGCCTCCGCCGAAGAGTTGAACACCATCCGCCATCTGAGCAGCCTCGCGAAAACGGCTGTCGCGGCCTTCCTCGCGATCTTCGGCTTCATTTTCGCCTTCCGGAAGCTCTCGCCGAACCTGCGCGCTCGCAATCGCGTCGAGCAGGTGATCATCCTGGCGCTGATGGCCGCGTCCTCGGTCGCCATCATGACGACGGTCGGCATCGTGCTTTCGGTGCTGTTCGAGAGCGTCGAATTTTTCAAGCACGTGTCCATCCTCGACTTCCTGACGGGCACAGTCTGGGATCCGCGCTTCGCAGGGGCGGGGGATACCGAAGGCCAGGGACAGTTCGGCTTGCTGCCGCTCATGTGGGGCACGCTCTACATCTCCTTCGTGGCGCTGGTCGTCGCCGTGCCGATCGGACTGCTCGCCGCCATCTACATGTCGGAATACGCGCACCCGAAAGTGCGCGCGACCGTGAAGCCCGCGCTGGAAATGCTGGCGGGCATTCCGACCATCGTCTACGGCTTCTTCGCTGTGGTGACCGTCGGCCCGTTCCTCAACTTCGTCGGGTCCGAGATCGGGCTCGTGATCCAGCCGACCAGCGTGCTCACGGCGGGCATCGTGATGGGGATCATGATCATCCCCTTCGTGTCGTCGCTGTCGGATGACATCATCTCCGCCATCCCGAATGCGCTTCGCGAAGGGTCCTACGGACTCGGCGCCACGCAATCGGAAACCATCAAGCGCGTGGTTCTGCCGGCCGCGCTGCCCGGCATCGTCGGCGCGATCCTGCTTGCGGCCTCGCGCGCCATCGGCGAAACGATGATCGTGGTGCTCGCAGCGGGCATCGCGGCGAACCTCACGCTGAACCCGGCCGAATCCGTGACCACCATCACGGTGAAGATCGTCAGCCAGCTTACGGGCGACCTTGAATTCAACACCCCGCAGACGCTCGTCGCGTTCGCGCTCGGGTTTACGCTTTTCATCCTCACGCTGGGCTTGAATGTCTACGCCCTCTACATCGTACGGAAATACCGGGAGCAATACGAATGAGCGCGGTCGCCCAAGATCCCAGCATGTCTGAAAGTGACGCTGCGGAGGAAGTCAGCCGGTTCGATAATCCAGCGCTGATGCGCAGGCGCCGCCGCGAGGAACTGCGATTTCAGGCTTACGGCCTGATTGCCATCGCGCTGGGTCTGTCGTTCCTCGTCATCCTCTTCGGCACGATTATCCGCGATGGCTGGACGGCATTCTTCCAGACATCGATCGAACTGCCGATCAAGTTCGATGCAGCCGAGATCGACCCGGACGGCACGCGCAGCTCAAGCGCGCTCGCTCAGGCGAATTACCAGAAACTGGCGAACCAGGCGCTTTACGGCAAGCTTGGCATCGACGGGGCGAATCGCGCGCAGCGTCAGGCGGCGAATGCGCTCCTCTCGCGGGACGTCGACTCGCAGCTCCGGGCCATGGTTGCCGCCGATCCCAGGATCATCGGCACCACGCAGAATGTCTGGGTTCTTGCGAGCGGCAACGTGGACGCCTTCGCGAAGGGCAAGATCGACCGCGAATTGCCCCAGCAGAACCGGCAGATTTCCGATCAGCAGATTTCGTGGATCGACAAGCTGACGGCGTCGGGAACGATGCAGAAATCTTTCAACACCGGCCTCTTCACCAACACGGCGTCGAGCCAGCCGGAAACGGCGGGGCTTGCGGTGGCGCTGCTCGGCTCGTTCTACATCATGCTGATCGTGGTGTTGCTGTCGGTGCCTTTGGGTGTGGCCGCCGCCATCTATCTTGAAGAGTTCGCGCCGCGGAACCGCTTCACCGACATCATCGAGGTAAACATCAACAACCTCGCGGCCGTGCCGTCGATCGTCTTCGGTCTGCTCGGTCTGGCGGTGTTCATCAACTTCGCCGGGTTGCCACGCTCCGCGTCGATCGTCGGCGGGCTCGTGCTCACGCTTCGGACGTTGCCGACCGTGATCATAGCGACGCGCGCGTCGATTACCGCGGTGCCGCCGTCGATCCGCGAGGCGGCTCTGGGGATTGGCGCGTCGAAAGTGCAGAGCGTGTTCCACCACGTGCTGCCGCTCTCGCTTCCCGGCATCATCACCGGAACGATCATCGGCCTCGTCCAGGCCATAGGCGAAACGGCTCCGCTCCTCATGATTGGCATGGTTGCCTTCGTGGTGGACGTACCGCAATCGCCGCTTGATCCCGCCACGGCGCTGCCCGTGCAGATCTACATGTGGGCGACGGAGGCCGAACGCGGCTTTGTTGAAAAGACAGCGGGCGCAACCATCGTCTTGCTCGGCATTCTCGCCGTCATGAACATTATCGCCATGGTCCTGCGGAAAAGGTACGAACGCAAATGGTAGATTTCTCTATCGAACCGGGTGCCCTCAATTCCAACCCCGCTCCTTCGGCTTCGCCAGCGGGACAGCCGGTCGACTACAAGGTCAACGCGCGCAATGTCTCGGTCTTCTACGGAGAAAAGCAGGCGCTTTTCAACGTCGGCATCGACATCCCGGATCGGAGCGTCACGGCCTTCATCGGTCCCTCGGGCTGCGGCAAGAGCACGTTCCTGCGTTGTTTCAATCGCATGAACGACACCATTGCCTCGGCGAGGGTGAAGGGCGAAATCCTGGTCCAGGGGAAGAACATCTATGGTCCCGATGTCGACCCGGTTCAGGTGCGGGCACGTGTCGGCATGGTGTTTCAGAAGCCGAACCCGTTTCCGAAGACGATCTTCGAGAACGTGGCTTACGGTCCGCGCATTCACGGGCTTGCCAAGTCGAAGGCCGATCTCGAAGAAATCGTTGTCAGGAGCCTGCAACGGGCCGGCCTCTTCAACGAAGTGAAGGATCGCCTCGACGGCGAAGGCACCGGCTTGTCAGGCGGGCAGCAGCAGCGGCTTTGTATCGCTCGCGCAATCGCGGTCAGCCCGGAAGTCATTCTGATGGATGAGCCGTGTTCCGCTCTCGATCCGATCGCCACCGCGAAGATCGAGGAGCTGATCGACGAGCTTCGCGAAAACTACTGCATCGTCATTGTGACCCATAACATGCAGCAGGCGGCACGCGTTTCTCAGCGCACGGCCTTTTTCCATCTGGGCTACCTTGTGGAAGAGGACACGACGGATCAGATCTTCATGAACCCCAAGGACAAGCGCACGCAGGATTATATCACGGGGCGGTTTGGCTAGTGTCACGGGGCCTGCACCCGATGCGCCGCGTCTCGCGGCGGCACAGGGCAGGTGGCGCAGGGTGGATACGCTGCCCCGTCGGCCCGAGACGCTGATAACAGGTCGGCGCGCTTCCTGGACGCGCGAACGCACCGGAGGAAACGGTAGTGTCTGGAAACGCCGACAGATCTTACGAAGGGGAACTGAAGTCGCTCGACACGATGATCGCCCAGATGGGGGGCCTTGCCGAGCAAGCCTTGGGGCAGGCCATCGACGCGCTTTACCATCGCGACCCGGACCTCGCCGAGGTGACGCTGGCGAACGACCGCAGCATCGACACGCTGGAGCGACTCGTCGACGAACTCGCCATCTCGATCATCGCCCGTCGAGCGCCGGTTGCATCGGATCTCCGGCAGATCGTTACCGCGATCCGCATCGCGCTCGACCTCGAACGTATCGGCGACTTGTCGAAGAACATCGCCAAGCGCGCCATCGCTATCGCCGCCGAACCCCGACCGAACCAGGTCATGACGGGCTTCGTGCACATCGGCGAGGCGGCGCTGCGGCAACTGAAGGATGTGCTAGATGCCTATTCGCAGCGGGACGCGGACGCTGCTCTTGCCGTCTGGCAGCGCGATCACGAGATCGACGCCATGTATAACTCGCTCTACGGCGAGCTGCTGACGACGATGATGGACGAGCCCCAGAGCGCCAGCGTTTACGCGCATCTCCTGTTCGGTGCGAAGAACATCGAACGCATCGGCGATCACGCAACGAACATCGCGGAAACGATTTATTTCCTGATCCACGGCAAGGCGCTTGGCGATGAGCGCCCGAAGGCAGACAGCACGAGTTCGCTGACGCTCGGGCGCCTCGCGTCGGTGAAGAGCTGACGGAGCAGGATGAGTGGCGGCGCTGAAAAGGTCACAGCATGGGCGGGCGCTGGAAGGTGCGGGGTAGCAGAAGCAGACGATGAATGCCAAGATCCTGATTGTCGAAGATGAAGAAGCCCTTGCTCTCCTCCTGCAATATAATCTGGAAGCGGAGGGGTTCTCCGTATCGATCTCGCAGCGGGGCGACGAGGCGGAAGTGGCCATCGGTGAAGACCCGCCGGACCTGATCATCCTCGACTGGATGCTGCCGGGCCTGTCCGGCATCGAACTGTGCCGCCGCTTGCGCTCGGGTAAGACTGCGCGTTCGATCCCCATCCTGCTTTTGACGGCGCGCGGAGAAGAGGCAGACCGCATTCGCGGTCTGACCGTCGGCGCGGACGACTATGTGGTGAAGCCGTTCTCGGTGCCCGAGCTACTGGCCCGCGTGAAGGCGATCCTCCGCCGGGCCGCGCCCGAGCGCATTTCGCAGACGCTGGAAGTCGAAGACATCGAACTCGACCGCGAAACCTATCGCGTGATGCGCAGCGGTCGCGAGGTGCGGCTCGGCCCGACCGAGTTCAAGCTTCTCGAATTTCTGATGGAAAGCCCCGGCCGCGTATTCTCGCGCACGCAACTGCTGGATGGCGTATGGGGGCGCGACGTTTATGTGGACGAGCGCACGGTAGACGTACACATCGGCCGCCTGCGCAAGGCGATCAATCGCGGCAAGGAAAGAGACCCGATCCGTACCGTTCGCGGCGCGGGTTATGCGCTGGGTGAGAAATTCCCGGGGCAGAGCCTGTCCGAATAGCGGCGGCTGAGCTTCCGAAAAGATGGAAGCCGAGGCTTGCGGCCCCGGCTTCACTCCCCGCTGTATTCTGTAACTTAAAAGCCACAGATCAAAACAATGCTGCACATCGTCAACAAAAGTTTCGATCAAGCTTTGCGACTCACCGTATAGATGAGTTGCGCCGGTCACATGGCGCGGCGTTTCTTGGCGACAGGGTTGTATGCGATCGCCGAGTGGTGTTCGCAGTACGGGCTTCCGGAATTCTTCCGGCGTCCGCAAAAGTGAAAACCTTCCTCCATGGGATCGCCGATCGGCCAATGGCACATGTTTTCCTTCAGATCGACCAAGCGGATCAATCCTTCGGGTGCGGGCTCCAGATCCGGCAGCGTCAGCGGAATAATGGTTGCTGGCTTGCGTTGCTCAGGCTCCGGCGCAATCTTCAGTGCCGTGTTGCCGAAGGTACGATATTGAACTTGCGGCGACCGCGCAGGGAAAAGTGCAATATTCGATCGCGGACGGGCCGTTCTGATGCGCGAGGTGGTCGCGCGGCCGGCGAGTCCGAGGCGATGTACTTTTCCAATAACAGCGTTACGCGTAACTTCCCCAAGTTTCGTAGCGATCTGGCTTGCACTCAAGCCGTCGGCCCAAAGCTTTTTCAAGAGTTCAACACGCTCGTCTGTCCAACTCATAAATTTTAGCTCCTCGTTCATTCCGGCGGACGAACCGCGAATAAGGTCGTGACCGCTGGACGGATGACCAGCGGGGCCACGGGCGCTAACGCAAGACAAGGAGACACAAGCGTAATCCCGACGCCCGGACACTCGGGGCGTGCCCTCCAGGAGGGCTATCGAGAACGCATTTCACTGAGATACAAGCTTCGCATCGATACTATGCGAGGTGGTGTATGCGGCTACGCGCATTTCGGAAGGCGATGGCACCACTCCATCTCATGGGAGCATAATTGCACAAAAGAGCCGGTCCGACAAATTTCAGAAACCTTAACGAAGGCGTAAATCGTTACATTTGGGGTGCGCTGTGTCTTTTATGCCGGTTGACACTGCCGCGAACTGTTGGAAAATAAGCTCACGAGCCTGAGCCGCCCGCCAGACGGAGCGGCTTTTTTAATTTGAAAACGAGTGGAAAAATGTCTGCGGTTCTCGGGACCTATGCGCGGATCAATGTCGAATTCGAGCGCGGCGAAGGCGCGTGGCTCGAAACCGCTGCGGGGGAACGATATCTCGACTTCGGCAGCGGCGTCGCGGTCAACGCTCTCGGGCACGCTCATCCGCATCTCATCGCGGCGCTGACGGAGCAGGCGCACAAGGTCTGGCACACCTCGAACCTCTATCGCGTGCGCGGTCAGGAACGGCTGGCGGAGCGGCTTTGCGCGCTGACCTTCGCGGATAAGGTGTTTTTCGCCAACTCCGGCGCCGAGGCGATGGAATGCTCCATCAAGATGGCGCGCAAGTATCACTCCTATAATGGGCAGCCGGAGCGCTGGCGCATCATCACTTTCGAAGGCGCGTTCCATGGGCGCACGCTGGCGACCATCGCCGCGGGCAATCAGGAAAAGCATCTGAAGGGGTTCGGCCCGAAGGTGGACGGCTTCGACCAGGTGCCCGTGGGCGACCTCGAAGCTCTGCGCGCCGCGATCACGCATGAAACGGCCGCGCTTCTGATTGAGCCGATCCAGGGTGAAGGCGGCGTCCGCCCCGTAGGCTGGCCGTTTCTTCGCGCGCTTCGCCAGATCGCGGATGAGCACGGCCTTCTTCTTGTTCTGGACGAGGTGCAGACCGGCGTGGGCCGTACCGGCAAGTTCTTCGCGCATGAGTGGGCGGGCATCGAACCGGACATCATGGGCATCGCCAAGGGGATCGGCGGCGGCTTCCCCGTGGGCGCATGTCTTGCGACCGAGAAGGCGGCCTCCGGCATGACGGCGGGGAGCCATGGCTCGACGTTCGGCGGTAATCCGCTTGCGATGGCCGTGGCAAACGCGGTGCTCGACATCGCGACAAAGGCGGAATTTCTGGGCCATGTCCAAGAGATGAGCTTGCTTTTCAAGCAACGGCTTGCTGAAATCGTAGACCGTCACCCACGTATCATCACCGACATACGCGGCGAGGGACTCATGCTCGGACTCAAATGTAAGGTGCCCAGCACGGACGTCTCTAGCACGCTTTTTGCAGAGAAGCTGCTCACGGTGTCCGCGGGCGATAACGTCGTCAGACTTCTGCCACCGCTCATCGTGACGGAAGCCGAAATCAAAGAGGCGTGCGAAAAGATAGAAAGCGCATGTGCGAGGCTCGATGCTACACTTCCAGCGTAATTCGATGATCAAAGAGCCCTCGGCTCCGCGTCATTTTCTCGACATCGACGACTACGACTTCGATAAGCTCCGGCTTATCCTCGACAACGCGCACACGCTCAAGAAGCTGATCAAGACCAGCCCTCCTTCGGCGTGGCCGAAGGTTGCCGAGGGCAAGGTGCTTGCGATGGTGTTCGAGAAATCGTCCACGCGCACGCGCGTCTCGTTCGACGTCGCGATGAGGCAGCTCGGCGGCGAGACGATCGTGCTCAACAGCAACGACATGCAGCTCGGGCGCGGCGAAACCATCGCCGACACCGCGCGCGTGCTGTCTCGCTACGTCGACGCGATCATGATGCGCTGCACCTCTCATGAGGCGCTGATCGAGCTTTCCGAGCACGCTACGGTGCCGGTCATCAACGGTCTGTCGGATCGCTCGCATCCCTGTCAGATCCTCGCCGACATCATGACGCTGGAAGAGCACAAGGGCGACATCGCCCCGCTCAAGGTGGCATGGATCGGCGACTTCAACAACGTGACCGCGTCGTGGGTTCACGCCGCCGTGCGCTTCGGCTTTGCTCTGACGCTGGCGACGCCGAAACCTCTTCAGCCGCCCCGGAGCTTCCTCGACTGGGCCAACGACGAAGGCGGCCGCATCACCGTTGTGGAAGACCCGACCGTCGCGGTCGACGGCGCCGACTGCGTGGTGACGGATGTCTGGGTTTCGATGGGCCAGGAAAACGCCGCCGAGCGCGAAACGCTGCTGGCGCCCTATCAGGTGAGCGGCGCCCTCATGGAAAAAGCCGACAAGGATGCCATATTCATGCATTGCCTGCCGGCGCACCGCGGCAGGGAGGTAACGGACGACGTTATCGACGGCCCGCAATCCGTGGTCTTCGACGAAGCCGAAAACCGGCTGCACGCGCAGCGGGCTATTCTCGCATGGTGCTTCGAGAAGGTTTGATGGGTGGAGATTTTGCCGGCGATCCCGGCGTGAAGTACAACGACTACGTTCTGCCATTTCAATTGGAAGCGTCGGGCGCGCGCGGGCGGCTCGTGCGCCTCGGTCCCGTGCTCGACAGCATTCTCGGGCGTCATGACTATCCCGAGCCGGTGCTGCTCCTTCTCGGCGAGGCGGTTACGCTGACCGCGATGCTCGGCGCGGCGTTGAAATTCGATGGCAAGTTCATCCTGCAAACGCAATCCGACGGCGCTGTGGGCTTTCTCGTCGTGCATTACAGCTCTCCCGGCCAGATCCGTGGCTATGCGAGCTATGACGCTGACGAAGTCGCCCATCTCCTTAACGGAGCCGCTCCCAAAAAGCCGCTGATCGGCAATGGCCATCTCGCGATGACCATCGATCCCGGCGCCGGCATGGAGCGCTATCAGGGCATTGTCGCGCTGACCGGCAATACGCTCGTCGATGCCGCGCACGAGTATTTCGACCAGTCCGAGCAGATCCCGACCTTCATCCGCATCGCCGTTGCCCGGCAATACACGGCGGGGGAGGACGGCGAACCGGGCCGTTGGACGTGGCGCGCGGGCGGCCTGATGGTGCAGAAGCTGACGCGCGAGGGCGGATATGAATCCGGCCGGGATGTTGGCACCGACGAGGTGGACGACGACGGCTGGCGGCGCGCGCAGGCCCTGGCGACCACGGTACAGGATCATGAATTGCTTGATCCGACGCTCGGCTCGGACCGGCTGCTCTATCGCCTGTTCCATGAAGAAGGCGTGCGTGTCTTCGACGCGGCGCCCGTGGAAGCGCGCTGCAACTGCTCGCGCGAGCGTGTGGAAGCGATGCTCGAACAGTTCTCGGCCGATCAGGTGGAGGCCATGGCCGAAGACGGCACGATCGTCGTGAAATGCGAGTTCTGCAACACGCAATACAGCTTCGACGCCGATCGGTATCTGCATCCGGGCGAGCCGAATTGACGGCGGCCTGAAGCGAAACACAATGGGACACGGGCGCAACCCGTGTCCTTGTCATATCTGGGGAGACGGACGGCATGCGCTTTGAAGGAACCGACACGTACGTCGCCACCGATGACCTGCGCGTGGCCGTAAACGCGGCCATCGTGCTGGAGCGCCCGCTTCTCGTGAAGGGCGAACCCGGAACCGGCAAGACCGTGCTCGCGCATGAGGTCGCAGCCGCTCTCGGCGCGCCGCTGATCGAATGGCACGTCAAGTCCACCACCAAGGCGCAGCAGGGCCTTTACGAATACGACGCGGTGAGCCGCCTGCGCGACAGCCAGCTCGGCGACGAGCGCGTGAAGGACATCAGGAATTACATCCGCAAGGGGAAGCTGTGGGAGACGTTCGACGCGCCCGTGCGGCCGGTGCTGCTGATCGACGAGATCGACAAGGCCGACATCGAGTTTCCGAACGACCTGTTGCAGGAACTCGACCGCATGGAGTTCCACGTCTACGAGACGGGCGAGGTCGTGAAGGCGGCCGTGCGCCCCGTGGTGATCATCACGTCGAACAACGAGAAGGAACTGCCCGACGCGTTCCTGCGCCGCTGCTTCTTCCACTATATCCGCTTCCCCGACCGCGACACGATGCGCGCCATCGTGGACGTGCACTTCCCCGGCCTGAAGCCGCGCCTTCTGCATGAAGCGCTCAGCATCTTTTACGACATCCGCGATGTGGCGGGGCTGAAGAAAAAGCCCTCGACTTCGGAGCTGATCGACTGGATCAAGCTGCTCGTCAACGAGGACATCGACCCCGAAACGCTGAAGGAGCGCGACCCGCGCAAGCTCATCCCGCCGCTGCACGGCGCGCTGCTCAAGAACGAGCAGGATGTGCAATTGTTCGAGCGGCTGGCATTCCTGAGCCGGCGGCGGGGGGAATAACGCGGCGGTATTCGCCGGCTTGACGGCGTCGCCTGATGCAAGCTCGCCCATCATTGAAACACGAGCGGTGGGGGCAGCGGCACTTCGCACACGCGCTCAATACGGACTGCGGAGCCCAGCAACACCTCTCGGTTCGTCGCTGCGGGAATCGTCCAGTAATCGCGCGCCATGTCGAATATGGCCTGAAAGTATTTCTGCGGATAGGGCGCCAGTGCCAACTCGTAACTGCCGACGTGGGACCGAGGCGAGTCTCTCACCGGCGTCACCTCATAGATGATGCTGGTTCTTTGATATTTGTTTCGGAATGCGACCCCTTCCTCAAGCGTCGGGGTAACGAAGACGCAATCGAGGCGGCTCGGCGCGTCGGGGGCATAGAGTTTGCGGGAAAGCTCCAGCACAACTTCCTTGAAAGAGTTCGTTGGAAGCCCTTCTCCCACCTTTGCCTCGTAAAGGCTGAACAAGCGTCCCCAGTTGCCTTGATATATGATCGAGCCAATATGCAGTGGCAGCGGCGCGCAGTGAAAATATCTTTGCGCCATGATCACCTCCTTCTGGTTGAAGGTGCTAACTACCTAACTGACTCGACTTGGGCGCGGGGTGCGGCATATTGAATATCGCTATGTAAAAGATAGGGAAGTGTATTCTTTCGGCATTTGCCAAGTTTCAGGTCAAACCTCCTCGCGCAGCGCATCCAGATCCAGCGTCGACCGCGCGCCGATATCGCCCGCCCTCGCCGCGAGGAATGCATCCGCCGCGCGCCGCCCCTCGTCGCGCAGCATCGCGAGGAACGCCGCCTCGGCGTTGAGCTTCGACGACGAGCCAAGCTCCGCGATCACCTCGCTGCCGATGCGGTGGATGCGCATCTTCGCCCAGCGCGCGCCTTCGCAATCGCCCGCGTCTGCCACCTGTTTCAGGATCGCGATCATGCGCAACTCCTTCAGCAGCGTGGCATTGAACGACACCTCGTTAAGGCGGTTCAGGATTTCGCGCGCGGTCTTGGGCGTGCCGCCGCGCTCGACCGGGTTCACCTGCACGAGGATGACGTCTTCGGCGGTGCAGCCGCGCACCAGCGGCGTGATGGTGGGATTGCCGGAATAACCGCCGTCCCAATAGGGTTCGCCGTCGATAATCACGGCCTGAAACAGCGTCGGCAGGCAGGCCGATGCCAGCAGCACATCGGGCGACAGCTCGGCGTTGGTAAAGACGCGGCCGCGCCCCGTGCGCACATTCGTGGCGGTGATGAAGAGTTTCAGTGGCACTTTGGGCAGCAGATCGAAGTCGATGCTTTCTGCGAGAATTTCGCGCAAGGGGTTGCTGCCGCCGGGGTTCAGGTCATAGGGCGAAAACAGGCGTGCCGTCATGTCCAGCGCGACGAACAGCGGCGAGGTGTCGATGGACCAGCGGCCGAGCATCACGTCGAGGGGGCTTCGCTGGAACGGGCTGAACCTTGCCGCCTCGCCAACTCGCGCCCAGAAGGCGTCGAGTGAGGCGCGCGCGCCCTCGCTGCCACCCTTGCCGAGACCGCAGGCCATGACTGCGGCGTTCATCGCGCCCGCAGACGTGCCGGAGATGCCCTCGATACGAAGCCAGGGCTCTTCCAGCAGCCTGTCGAGTACACCCCAGGTGAAGGCCCCATGCGAGCCGCCGCCCTGGAGCGCGAGGTCTACGGTTACGGGCGAGCGCTTCTGTTGCATGCTAGACGACCTTATTGCGTTGATAGGCCCACCAGAGCCCGAGCACGATCAGCGACCCGATGAGCGCTGACACGATGTCCCGCATCGAGACGGCCACGGTCTCGAGATCGGGCAGCAGGTTGAACACGCGAAACAGCGCGCCGCCCACTATGGCGCCGAGCAACCCGAGCCCGAGATTGGGCCAGAAGCCGAAGCCGCGCCGTTCGCGCGTCACGAGGATACCGGCGAGCGAGCCGCCCGCGATGCCGATGACGACCCAGACGAAAATCTGCGAAAGACTGAAGGACATTGCCGAACCCTCTTTCCTGGCTTGCTTGCGTCCTCAATATAGGATGGGAAGACTTAAGTTGCCCTTGAGTTTCATGGGCGAAGGCGGGGTGGCCAACAGACTTTAGCGTATCAATTCACGTTGTTTCTTTGATGTCTACTTGTAATGGCGAAGAAATATTTTCCTCAAAAATCGGTTTCAAGCTTCCATGGTTCATTCAATATGTCTGCGCGGCGAAGGTGCGTTCTGTGAAATTATACCCTATAGTAAACGGAGGAGCTTCGACAATAACAAGGGAGACGCGTCATGCCGCAAGCGCCAGAGCCTGCCACCTTCGACCTCTCGCCCGTGCTGAAAGCCTACGTCGAATCCATAGATGTATGGAAAAAGAACTACGAAACTCTGGCGAAAAGCGCGAGAGAGATTCAGGGGTTCGCCGCGGAAGGCCAGGGTGGGCACGGCGCGGCCCCGGCTGCGCCCTCATCGCACGATACGGAGCCATCGACCGCAGCTTACGACACCGCTGTAGCGCAGTGGCAGAAATCCGGAGAAGACCTGTTCAAGCGCTTTGCTCAGAACCAGGTTGAATTGTGCCGCTTCTTCGCTTCCCGCTGGGAGCAGTATCTGAGCCTGCCCGATCAGGTCGCGAAGTGTCACACGGTCGGAGAGTTCGGTGCTCTTCAACACGCGTTCCTGACCCGGTTCGCAACCGATTACATGCAGGAAAGCGAAAAGCTCGCGCAGCCTTTCGCGGAGTACATGGCAAGCCTCGGCGATCGCCACGCCTGACGCGGACCTGCGCAGGCGCAGGCGGTTGCCGGCGGTCCATGCTTGATTTTTCTGGCTCTGGCGAGTGATCCCGCCCGTGGCTTTTCCGTACGCTTTCCGCGCGTTAACACATCGCGTTACCGATTGAACTCTCGGCGCGGGCGCCTTTTCGTGCTAATCCCCCCCGTGAATGGGCAAGTATCCGCATCGGAGGGGCCATGATCGGAAGCACGAGCGCGATCGACCGCGTTTTTCATTACACGCTCGCCAAACAGACGGGCGGCATATCGCCTGCCGCACTGGCGCTTTGTTACATGGACTGGGCGCTCCATCTATCGATGGCTCCGGGCACGCGACTTCAACTCGGCTGGAAGTTTTTCACCGACACGCTCGCGCTTCAGCGTTACACGCTGGCGACACTCACGAGCGGCGATCTGTCGGCTGGTGATTGTCCGCCTCCGGCCAAGGCCGACCGCCGTTTCTCGCATGAAGACTGGCAGCGTTATCCCTTCAACGTGATCCAGCAGAGTTTTCTCGTCTGGGAAAACCTCTGGGACGCCGCGACGAAGAACGTCCACGGCGTCAGCAAGGAACACGAGCAGGCTGTCAACTTCCTTGCGCGCCAGATGCTCGACATGGTGGCGCCGTCCAATTTCATTGCCACGAACCCCGAACTTCTGGACAAGACGGTGCGCGAGGGCGGCTTCAATCTCCTTCGCGGCGCACTCAATCTCGCCGAGGACAAGCAGCGCGATGCGGCGGGGCTGCCGCCAGCGGGCGTCGAGGAGTTCAAGGTGGGCGAAACGCTCGCCGTGACGCCCGGCAAGGTGGTCGCCCGCACCCGGCTCATGGAACTGATCCAGTACAGCCCGACGACCGCGAAGGTGCATCCGAACCCGGTGCTGATCGTTCCGGCGTGGATCATGAAGTATTACATTCTCGATCTGTCGGCGCAGAACTCGCTGATCAAATATATGGTCGATCAGGGCTTCACGGTCTTTGCGATCTCGTGGAAGAACCCGGACGAAAGCTACGCCGACACAGGCATGGACGATTACCGCCGCTTCGGTATCCTGGAGGCGCTGAAGGCGATCTCGCAGATCGTGCCGGAGCGCAAGGTGCATGCGCTAGGCTACTGTCTCGGCGGCACGCTCCTGTCGATCGCGGCGGCGGCCATGGCGCGCGACGGCGACGACCGGCTGAAGTCGCTCACGCTGCTCGCCGCTCAGACGGATTTCAGCCAGCCCGGCGAGCTTGAGCTTTTCGTGAACGAGAGCCAGCTCGCCTTCCTCGAAGACATGATGGGGGAGCGCGGTTATCTCTCATCCGCGCAGATGGCCGGGGCGTTCCAGCTTCTCCGCTCGAACGATCTCATCTGGTCGCACATGATCCACGACTACATGCTCGGCGAGCGGACATCCATGATGGACCTGATGGCGTGGAACGCCGACCCGACGCGCATGCCCGCGCGCATGCATTCCGAATATCTGCGCGACATCTTCATGGGCAACCAGCTTGCCGAAGGGCGCTACCACGTGGACGGCCGCTCGATCGCGCTGCGCGACATCACAGCGCCGATCTTCGTCGTCGGCACGGAAACGGACCACGTCGCGCCGTGGCGCTCGGTGTATCAGATCAATGTCCTCTCCGACACCGACGTGACCTTCGTGCTGACGAGCGGCGGCCATAACGCGGGTATCGTGTCAGAGCCGGGGCGCAAGCACCGCCATTACCGCATCGCGACATCGCGCCACGACACCCCCTATGTCGGGCCCGAGACGTGGTTTCGCACCAACACGCCGAAGGACGGCTCGTGGTGGCCGGAATGGGCGCGGTGGCTTCGGGCGGGATCGAACGAGGCTGTGCAGCCGCCGAAGACCGGCGCGCCGAAGGCTGGATATCCCGCGCTCTGCGACGCACCCGGCACTTATGTTTTTGAATGACAGGCGGGCGGCGCGGATCAATGAGAGACGAACGTCGCTACGGGCACCTGCCGCAGGACATCGCGGCTGACGCCGCCGAACAGCATTTCGCGGAAGCGCGATTTCGAATAGCCACCCATGACCAGCAGGTCGCAGTCCTGGCCCATCAGCCGCACGATGGCGTCGGCCGCGCCATTGTCGCCCGCATAGGCGACTTCGCTCGCAGCCGTGATACCGTGGCGCGAAAGATTGGCCACGAGGTCCGCGCCAAGTGCTTCCGCCGCCTTGCGCTCGCTTTCGCGCTGGATCACCGTCACCGCGCGAACACTTGAAGCATCCTTGATCAGGTCGAGCGAGTCGAACACCGCGCGAGCCGCCTCGCGTGTGTCGTTCCATGCGATGATGACGTTCCGGCCGAAGGTCTTCTGCGGCTTCGCGGTCGGCAGGATCAGCACCGGACGCCCGCCGCCCATCAGCGCGATCTCGGAGAAGTCGTTCCATGCGTCGGGCAGATCTTCGGATTGGGCACCGCAAACAACAAGATCGGCACCGTGGGCATTTCTCACGATGGCATCGGAACCGGCGGCATAAGACGCGCTGAAGCAGCGCCATTCGAAGGTGAGGCCGCTATTGAGAAGCACGCCTTCAAAAGCCTGTTTGGTTTCCGCGGCTGCTTCCTGTCCCGCCTTTTGAATGCGGGAGATGACCTCCTCGGAAACGTCAGCCGGGAACTCGCCGTATTCGGGCACCTGCGGGATGAGGTGCAGTCCGATCACATGGGCGGACCGCGGAGCCGCGATTGCGACTACCGGTTCGAGAATGGCGCCGACCGTGCGGCCGTTGGGCAGATAAACCAGGATTGTCTTGATGGGCATCGCGCACCTCCAACCTGTCGCTTCCCCGGAAACTCCGCCGCATCGGCCAAAATCCGGCCGCGAACGCGCGCGCTTCAGATCGGGAACTCATCCCCAATATACTCCCGAACGCTTCCATTAGGAACCTTGGTGAGGTCCTTCGGCACTTCACCGATAACGACGGCGCGCAGTTTTTCGCTCAGCGCGGTCCGGATGACGCCAAGCGTTTCCGGTGCGGCCACCACCAGAAGCCGGTCGAATTCGTTGTTCTCCAGTCGCTTGTCCAGCTTTGCCGCGAGTGCGACCGCGAATTTTCCTTTCTCGACCTGATGCAGGTCCGGGCGCTCGATGGCGTGCCGCGATACGTTCGCAGATTCATGAACGCGGCCTGGCCTGTCTCTCTCAAGCTCATGGTCGGGCTTCAGCGTCTGGCGTTCATCGGAACTCGGCACCTCGGTGAGGGCCTTCGCGCGCCCTTCGGACAACAGAAGACGCGCCCGCGCGCCGTCTGCGATCAGGATGTAGGTTCTCACGGGCTTCATCGGCGATACTCCATGCAAAGGAAACATGGTCTCTTGCCTGTCTCAACAATCCCTTGACGCGTCTGTGCCTGACGCGTTGCCGCGCCCCGATCAGGACGGCTGCCCGCATGGCGCTGGCAAGCCCGCAAACCCGCGTTCAGGGGCATAGATAGGCGCGCGTTATCGGCACCGTCTCGATCTTTTTGGCAAGCTGGATCTGGAAGACGCACAGATCGTAATAGCGGAAGCTCACTTCGCAGCCCGCCAGATAATACTCCCACATCCGGCAGAAGCGTTCGGACAGCATCGCCGCGGCCTTGCTTCTGTTTCGCTCGAAATTATGCCGCCAGATCGCGAGCGTCTCGGCGTAATGCAGCCGCAAGACCTCGACATCGGTGATGAACAAGCCGGATTTCTCGATGGCCGGCACGATTTCGCTCAGCGCGGGGATGTAGCCGCCGGGGAAGATGTATTTTGCGATGAATGCATTCGTATGTCCGGGGCCGGAAAGCCGCCCGATGGTGTGCAGCAGTGCCACGCCATCGTCTTCGAGGCAGTCCTCGACCTTGCGGAAGAAGGTCCTGTAGTTCGGCACGCCGACATGTTCGAACATGCCGACCGAAACGATGCGGTCGAATTTTTCGTCGATGCTTCGATAGTCCGCGAGACGGAAGTCGACCCTTCCCGCGCCTTCCTCGCCCGCTTCGATCCTTTTCTTCGCGTAGGCTTCCTGCTCCTCGCTCAGCGTGATGCCGACCACGGTCGCGCCGCGCTCCCGCGCGAGATGGAGCGCGAGGCCGCCCCAACCGCAGCCGATGTCGAGCACGCGCTGGCGTGGCGTAAGACAGAGCTTCTTGGCAATGTGGCGTTTCTTGGCGATCTGTGCCTCGTCGAGGGGTTGGTCGCCTGTCTCGAAATAGGCGCAGGAATACTGGCGATCCTTGTCCAGAAACAGCTCGTACAGCGACCCCGGCAAGTCGTAATGACGGCTGACGTTGCGCTTTGCGCCGTTGGCGTCGTTCCATTGCCGGACGAAGCGCGTCAGGCGGCGGAACTTGTCCCCGGCTCGCATCCAGATGGGGAAGTCCTTGCGGGTCAGGTTTTTCGCGAATAGTGCGAGAAGTTCGTAGAGCGTTCCGGATTCGATCTCGATATCGCCATCCATCCACCCTTCCGCGAAACCGAGCTGGGGGTCGGCGAGGAAGGCCCTTTGCGCCTTTCCTGTCGAGAAGCGCACGGCGAGCGGTTTCATATCCCGGTCCCCGAAGGCCCGGACCTGACCACGGAAATCCCAGACGCGCAAATGCCCGTCGCGTACCACGGTTTCAAGAACTTGCCACAGCGGCCAGGACGACGCCGCTCGCCGCTCCTCGTTCTGATGGGTGATCTCGTGGACCATCGGTAAAAACTCGTAATTCGGCCACGCATCCGATTATTGTTACGGATGTCAAATGCATGAGCCAGTTTAACTCACGCTTGAAAAAATCGGCGAAAGACAATGTTCCCGCCGATTGCTATATTGCTTTGCGCCATATCAAGGCGATTGTAACAAGTGCATGGGACGATTAAGAATTCGGTCAGAAAACGGGTCTCAACAAATGCAAAACCTCAAGTTGGAAAAGCGCGACTGGCAGCCTCTTCTCGATCATATCTCCCGCTCGGAAGGCGCTTACAAGGTCACGATCGAGGTCGACCGCGCGGACATCGGCGCTCAAGTTCAAGTGGAGAATGTCGATTTTCGCGGGGTGAGCTATGACCCGAAAGATGATGACATCGCCATTGACGCGGGCGCGATCGAGCACCGGATACACAAGCCGAAGGATCTTTCGGTTGCTGTCGAGGGCGCGGAACTGATTTCGCTCGAAATTCTCGACGAGAACCACGCGGTGAACTCGATCAAGTTCAAGCCGCGCCTCAATCTGCCCGATCTGTTGCTGCCGGGCGATCAGTAAGCGCGTCGCCGCAAGGCGTTGATCGACCGGGATGTTCGGTTGATCAAAGGCGACCAGCGGCAAAACCGGCGTCTTGCCACTTCGAGCACGGCATCGGTTTTTGCCAAGCCGCATCTCTTTCGAGCGAGACGGGCATCCGCTCAAATCTTATGGGAGTCGGGCACCGCTCTTGCGGATTGCTTGAGCGCGTCCGGATGAAGCGGTTTTCCGATAAGACGCGCCAGAAAATACGGGCGCGCTTCTTCAATCGGATACGCTTCAGTCGTCCAGCACGGTCTTGATGAGGAAGAAACGGATCGCGTCGGCAAGGATCACCTTGCAAACCCGCTGATGACCCTGTTCGTCCTCAAGCCTCGCTTTGGACAAAAGAGCCGAGATGTTGGTCTGCTCGGTTTGCGAAAGCTGGAGGATCTGGGTCATCTGGTCGATCACCGCCATGCCGTCAGAGCACGTCACGGCGCGTGCCGGGCTGGCGAGCGCGGCAACAATCGCGAATGAGCACAAAAACCTTTTCATCTTGAGTCAGCGACCTCGACCCGCTTGCCCGGCGACAAGAGCTGTCCACCGGGAAAATTCTGATAGCCGTTTGAGCCACGACGCACAAGCCAAGAAAATCCGGCTTGATTCGGGCAGCATCACAAGAAGTTCTACGATGGCAGGCTTTCCCGCGCCTTGTCGCATCGATGCATCACTGGCGAAGCGAGGGGCGCGGAAAGCGCCCGCTCAGGCGGCGGCATCCTCGGTCAGTCCACGCTTATCGAGGAGCGGTCCGACTTCGGGATCGCGCCCGCGAAAGGCGCGATACGCCTCATCCGGCTTCAGCGTGCCGCCGCTCGAATAGACAAAGCGGTGGAGACGCTCGGCCACCTCCGGATCGAATGCGCTTCCCGCTTCCTCGAAAGCGTCGAACGCGTCTGCCTCCATGACCTCTGCCCAGAGATAGGTATAATAACCCGCCGCGTAGCCGCCGCCCGCGAAGATATGCTGGAAGTGGGGCGGGCGATGGCGCAGCGCGATGGCGTCCGGCATGCCGAGCTTCGCGCGTAGCTCGGCCTCGAACGCGGCCGGGTCGGTGACGCCCGCGCCATCGGCTTCGTGGATCGCGAGATCGTAGAGCGCCGATGCCGTGTATTCCGCCGTTGCGAAGCCCTGATTGAACTTTCGCGCCGCGTGCAGCTTGTCGACGATGGCCTGCGGAAGCGGCTCGCCGGTTTCGACATGCCGCGCGAAGCGGTTGAGGATTTCGGGCTGAAGCGCCCAGTTCTCGTAAAGCTGCGACGGCAGTTCCACGAAGTCGCGGTCGACGCTCGTACCGGAAAGGCCCGGATAGGTGACGTTTGACAACATGCCGTGCAGCCCGTGACCGAATTCGTGGAACAGTGTGCGCACGTCGTCGAGGCTCAGGAGCGATGGCTTGCCCTCGCCGCCCTTGGTGAAGTTCAGAACGTTGACGATGATGGGCAGCACCTCGCCGTCGATGCGCGACTGCTCGCGGAAGTCGCTCATCCAGGCGCCGCTGCGCTTCGACGTCCGCGCGAAATAATCGCCGACGAACAGCGCGACCGGCTTTCCGTCGCGGTTCTTCACGGTCCACGCGCGGACGTCGGGATGATAAAGCGGCACGTCTCGCCGCTCTTCGAAGGTGAGGCCGAACAGGCGGTGTGCTGTCTCGAACGCCGCCGCGATCATCGCATCCAGTTCGAAATAGGGCTTCAGCGCCGCGCCGTCGATGTCGAACTCGGCCTTGCGGCGCTTCTCGGCGTAGTGGTGCCAGTCCCACGCGGCGAGCGGCTCGTTATGCCCCTCCGCCTGTGCAAGCGTTGCGAGCGCGTCGGCTTCCGCATCGGCGCGGCGTTTCGCACCGGCCCAAACCTTTTCGAGCAGGTCGCGCGCGTTGGCGGGCGTTTTCGCCATGGCATCGTCGATCTGATAGGCGGCATAGGTCGAAAAGCCGAGCAACTTCGCGAGTTCGGCACGGAGCGCAAGGATTTCGCTGATCAGCGGCGTGTTGTCGGGCGAGTCGTCGCCTCCCTCGCCGCGCGCGATGTAGGCGCGATAGGCTTTTTCGCGCAGGTCGCGGCGCGTGGAAAATTCGAGGAACGGCTCGATGCTCGCCCGCGACAGCGTGATGACGTGCTTGCCGGAAAGGCCGCGTTCCTCCGCCGCCTTCGCCGCGCCCTCGCGCACGAAATCGGGCAGGCCCGCGAGGTCCGCCTCGCCGTCGAGCACGAGCTGGAACGCCTTCTCTGCGGCGAGCACGTTCTGCGAAAACGCCGTGTGGAGTTCCGAAAGCCGGGCGTTGATGTCCGTAAGGCGTGCCTTGCCCGCCGCGTCGAGCTTGGCGCCCGCGCGGATGAACCGCTTGTGATAGCGTTCCAGCAGGCGCCGTTGCTCGTCGTCGAGGCCGAGCGTGTCGGCTTTTTCCGCCAGCGCGTCGATGCGCTCGAACAGCTTCGGGTCCGTGTAGATCGCCATGGAGTGCTTGGCGAGCTTCGGGCCGATGTCGCGCTCGATCGCCTGCCGCGTGTCGTTCGTGTCCGCCGATGAAAGGTTGAAGAAGACGTTCGCGACCTTCGTCAGCGCGCGCCCGGCGCGTTCCAGCGCCTCCACGGTGTTCGCGAAGGTTGGCTCGTTCCCGTCATTCGCGATGGTCTCGATCTCCGCGCGATGGGTTTTCATCGCGTTTTCGAAGGCGGGGATGAAATCCTCGTCGCGGATCGCCTGAAAGGGGGGGAGGCCGAAAGGTGTGTCCCAGTCCTGAAGGAGAATGTTCGATGAAGTCACGCGGAATCCTTTCGGCTCAAAAATGCACCTGCGCCTGTCACGATCCGGATTTGGTCTTTGAATCTGCGTCGGACAAGTCGTCAGGACTACCTGCGAACCGTCGCCGACGAAAGGACGCGGCCGCCTGAATTTGGCTGGCGGCCGCTCGCAAGTCTATTCCATATCGAAAGGTTCGTATTTGCCGCTTTCGCCAAGGACCGTGCCCCAGACCTTGTGCGACCCCTGATGGTCGCTCCGGCTGAAGGAAATCGGCGTTCCGAGCCCCAGATCGAAGTCGCGCATGTTTTCAAACGCCTCGACAAGTTTTTCGGCATCGAGCTGAGGCCCCGCCCGCCGAAGCGCCTCGATCATGATCTGCGCTGCCACATAATATTCGAGCGAAACGTAATCCGGCGTTTCACCCCTGAAATATTTTGAAAGCGCCGCCTTGTATTCGAGAATGAGCGATGAATAGCCCTCCACGGCCGGCACAACCTCGGTGACGATGACGCCGGCGGCGTATTTCGGCCCAAGGAGCATCAGTTCATCGCGCAAGGCGATGGGGCCGACGGCCGAAATATTGGTGTAGATCAGCCCCGGCACGGCCTCGCGGCTTTTCTCGATGAACTTCGCCGCCGCTCGGTAGGTCGCCACCATCACGACCGCCTTGATTGGCGTTTTGGAGGTTTTCAGCAGATTGATCGCCGGCTCCACATCGAGCGAGTTGCGGGGGTAGGTCATCTTGAGGATCGCTCCCCCGTCGCCGCCGCGAAGAGCGCGCATCGCCTTCGTTACGCCGGCATAACCAGCCTCGCCGAAGCCGTCCTGCTGCATGAAAACGGCGATCTGGTCGGGCTTCAAACGTTTGACCTTCACGAGATAGCGGACGACGGTTTCCGTTTCTTCCGCGTAGCTGGCGCGGTAGTTGAAAACGTAGCGGTCCGGGGGATCGCGGCGCAGGACGCTTGCGCCCGAGTAGCCCGCATAGAACAACGCCCGGCGCTCAAGCGCGTAAGGCGCTGCCACGGCGGCCGTTGCCGTTCCGAAATTGCCGATGAAACCGAAAACCTGCTCGGTCTCGTAAAGCTGCTTCATGGTTTCCGCGGTGCGGGCGGGTTCATAGCCGTCATCGGCGGCGATGAGGCGCAACATGCGGCCATGAACGCCACCCTCGTCGTTGACCTTCTTGAAGGCCGTCTCTATGCCGACCCGGATCTGATAGCCGTAATCCTTGTTCGGGCCGGAAAAAGGAAGCGATGCACCGAACCGGATTTCGTTGTCCGATACGCCCCGAACCAGGCTGACCGTCTGAGCGGCGAAGACGCCGACGGACGGCGGAAATGATACTGCGGCCTGCGGCGCGGCATTTGACTGGGGCGCAGACACGCTTTCAAGATTGGCGAGGTCGCGATTGGCAGCCGCGCAATCCGTTTTCTTGTCGGCCAGATCCTTCGTGCCTTCGGCCAGGCTCGCCTTGAAAGAAGCGAGGATCGTTGCGCTTTCGGTTTCGCTCGCGGCGGACGTCTTGACGACATCGACGAACTTGTCGGCAACCGACTTCACGCGCGACTGCGCGATGTTCGGGCAACTCGCGGCCGTCCCGAGAACGTAACCCACGCGCGTTGCCAGACTGCGGAGCACGCCGCCCTTGTCGTCGCGCGGCGCTGACCACGCCGGATCAAGCGCAGACGCAACGACCAGCGCGCCCAACAAACCCATTGATATTCGCATTTTCATTCAAGCCTCCCCCCGAGTGCCCTGTCTTCCTTTTCAGCGTTTCTGTTCTCCGGCGGCGATATCGCCCAGGCGCTTCAGACCGTCTCTGCTTCCCGTCAGGCCCGGGTTGAGCCGCAGGGCGTTGCGATAATCTGCAGCGGCTTCGTCGCGACGACCGACAAGTTCGAGAATGTGACCGCGCGTATCGAACAGATCCGGATCGAATGGCCGCATTGTCAGCGCCTTGTTTGCATCGTCCAGAGCGCGCGCGGCATCGCCCATGCTGTAATAGGCCCAGGCGCGATTGTTGTAGGCGTCGGCGTCTTTCGGCCTCAACTGGATGAAGCGCGAGTAGTCGGTGACGGCGCTATCGAACAGCGCCATGTCGCGAAGGACGTTCGCCCGTTCGAAATAGGCATCCGCGCTCTCTGGATTGATCCTGATCGCCGTCGAGAACTCTGCGATCGCGCGCAGGCGATCCCCGCCTTCGCGATAGATTGCGCCGCGCGCCAGATGGACCCACGTCGCCCGCGGATTGAAAGCGATCGCGGCATCGTAATCACTCAAGGCCCGAGCGATGTTTCCCTGCGCCCGGAAGACTTCGCCGCGCGCGAAATAGGCGCCGTCGAGCTTCCTGTCGATTTCGATCGCTTTCGTGAGATCGTCTGCTGCCCGGTCGAGAAGACCCTGCCGAGTGAGGGCGAGGCCGCGCTTGTAAAGGACCTCGGCATCGCGGGGGTCGAATTCCAGCGCCTTCGTATAATCTGCTATCGCGCGGGTGAAATCGCCTGTCGCGCGATAGGCATCGCCACGCGCGGAAAAAGCCGTCGGGGTGGGTGCCTTTGTCTCGATCAAGGCAGTGCAGGCGGAGATCGCGAGCCTGGAATCCTCGTCCTGCAAACAGTCGAAAGCCGTACCAGCAATCGATGCGGAAAGCGGCATCGCCACCGCCAACCCGATCAACCAGACATGTACGCGTGATTTTCCAGACAAATCACAGGCTCCGGGGCGCGAAAAAAGCCAACAACTGGCCCAAGCGATCCGGTAAAGAACATTTTTAAATGAATTGCGCACTCTCGACTTCAGTCTAAGTCGATCTGCGAGTTGGTAAAATTTGAAGCTGGTGCTGTGCCGGGATGGAAAACCGGCAAGGATTTACCGCCCGGGCGCTTCTTCAGCAGCCCGGGCGGTCAATTGTTACGAGCGCCGCTTCACGGCATAGCCGTATTGCAGAGGCCAGCTCTTGTCTCCGCCGTTGAGTTCGCGCTCGGCGCGCAACGCGAAATACGGATCGCGCAGGAACTCGCGGGCGATCAGCACGAGATTGGCCTCGCCGCCGGTGATGATGTCGTTCGCCTGCTGCGGTTCGGTGATAAGCCCAACCGCGCCCGTGCGGATGTCCGCTTCCTCGCGGATGCGCCGCGCGAACGGCACCTGATAGCCTTTCGCCACCGGGATCTGCGCGGTGGGCGTTAGGCCGCCCGTCGACACGTCGATCAGGTCTACGCCGATGCGCTTCAGGTGCTTCGCCAGTTCGACGGATTGCGTGTCGTCCCAGCCTCCCGGAACCCAGTCGGTCGCGGAGATGCGCACGAACAGCGGCAGGTCGTCCGGCACGATGGCGCGCAGCCGTTCGGCGACCGTGAGCGTAAGGCGCGCGCGGTTCTCGAAGCTGCCGCCCCATTGGTCGGTGCGGTGGTTCGACAGCGGTGACAGGAATTCGTGCAGCAGATAGCCGTGCGCGGCGTGGATTTCGATGACCTTGAAGCCCGCCTTCAGCGCGCGCCGCGTTGCGTCCTCGAACGCCGCGATCACATGGGCAATGCCTTCCTCCGAGAGCGCGGCGGGCGTCGGGCTTTCCGGGCCGAACGGCACGGCGCTCGGCGCGACCGGGCGCCAGCCGCCCTGCTCGGGTGGAAGCGCCTTGCCGCCATTCCATGGCGCGTCCGTGCTCGCCTTGCGGCCCGCATGCGCGATCTGAATGCCCGGAACCGCGCCCTGACTTTCAATGAAACGCGCAATGCGAGCGAGCGGCTCGATGTGATCGTCCGACCAGAGGCCGAGATCGTAGGGGGAAATACGCCCCTCCGGCACGACGGCGGTCGCCTCCGCAATCACGAGCCCCGCGCCGCCGCTCGCGCGGCTGCCGAGATGGACGAGGTGCCAGTCGTTCGCGAAGCCGTCCTTCGCCGAATACTGGCACATGGGCGACACGGCGATGCGGTTGCGGAACGTCACCCCGCGAAGCGTGAGCGGCGTCAGAAGATCGACCTCGGGAATGCCGACGTCCTGCCGCGTGTCAGCCTGCCCCGAGCGTTGGCTGCTGTAATCCGTCATGATGCGATCCTTTCTCGCATGACAATGCTTTCGGGGCAGATGTGGGCATTGTTCGAGATTTGTGAACTAGTGGCGCGCGGAAAAAACGGCCATGCTCGCGGTCGCAGGTGTCGCGGCCTCTCGAACAGACTCTATTTTGCGGGGTAGAGCCCCGGAAACCATCGGTGCGCCAGAGTTGCGGGTAGCGCTAGCCGAAGCGGTGCCCTTGGAGAACTCGAAGTCAGTACGCCGAATGAATTCAACTGGCTGGCCAGACGCGAAGCCGTTCTATCCGATCCATGTATCAAGCTGGCAATGTCTCCCCTAGGTAGCTCTCCCCTGAACAGAACAGCTTCCATAACAAGAGTTGCCGATTTACTGAAAGAGCCAAGTCGGGCCTCTTCGTCTGCCCATGTTAAAACCCTTGCTCGCAATCGATCTGGTTGCATGAGATCGCTCATGTAATCAATCTGGTCAATGCAGGTTGCAAGAAAAAATTTCGTAAAATTGATAAGAGCTTCTTCGCTCAAGGTACCTCGGCCATCGAGGTCATTGCGTCGAGGGAGGTCGCATTCAGACAGTAAAGCCTTGTATTTATCGACGTTCCGCGCCAGACCGCGCGCTATAGACCACACGCCGCCAGTGTCCAAGGCATTTCGCATCATCGCATGAGAAACGAGCCTTACCACCCTGCCATTTCCATCTAGGAATGGATGAATCCATGTCAGCCGGTGATGGGCTGCTGCACAAGCAATAATCGTTTCTGCACGACCGAGGTTGGCGTAGGCTTCCTCATATCGGCGCATGAAGCGTGGGACTGCCCCTGGGCTAATCGCCACCAAATTTCCAACTTGAACATGATGCTCCCGGTATTCTCCCGGAATAACGGGCAGTTTTTGATTTGTTTTCGGGATCTCTACCCAACGAAGCTCTTCCGGCAGGCATTCAACAAAGCGCCTATGAATCTCAAGAATACTTGATTCTGACGTGGGCGAGGAAGGCAAATTACCTTCGTCGATAAATCTCTGCACGGCGATATGTGCTTTAGCTTCAAGCTGAAGATTACGCTTTTCAGGGTCTGCATCGTAGACCTCGTTCAACGCGCGCTCTATTGCTATAGGGTGCGTGTGGTGTCCTTCAATGAGATTACTATAGTAGCAATTCATATTTCTAACTAATTCGCATAAAGCGACTTGTATGCCCTTGGGCAGGCTGGCTTTGAATTCGGCAGCCTTATAGGTTAAATCTACCGCTAATTCGCTGATCTCGCTACGCCATCGAGAGTCTTCTCCAATGCGCATCGGATCCATAAGCGCTATACGCTCTCCGCAGTCTTCGATAAGAAGATTTTCCTCGGAGAACGATTTCTTCCTTGCTGATGGCGCTTTTGCCCTTGGCGGCTTTGCCATGTGAATCTCCGATGGTCGTTGGCTTGGCGGGTTTTCTGGCGTGTTCCACGGCGCTTTCCGCTTGTATCATTTTTCTGGAAATATCCTTATAGTCAATGGGCTTGTTGCGTCTTATACCGACGAAGTCGGATCGATGTGGCGACCGCTTTGGCGGGTTTTCTGGCGACTTCCGGCGTAGAAATTGAGCTTGGCGTTTGGCTGCAAAAGGGCTTAGCGCATTTACTTTCCGACAACATTCGCTTGCCAAGCGATGGCGGGCGCGCGATTTGATCATGCGCATAAAGCGTACATTGCGTACGCCTGTTCGCGTATGCGATCCGATAGAAGACGGCCATGACCAGACCCAAACTCCTCATGACGCGCGTGCTGAGCCCCGCCACGATCTCGCGGGCGCGGCGCGACTACGACCTCGACCTGAACGAGGCCGACGTGCCGTTCACGCCGGATGAACTGGTCGCGCGCGCGGCTGGCAAGGACGCGCTGCTTATCACGCTCGCAGACAAGTTCGGCTCGGACGTCATCGCGAGGCTCGACCCGTCGGTGAAGGTCATCGCCACCTATTCGGTGGGCCATGAGCATATCGATCTTCAGGCGGCGAAGGCGCGCGGCATCCGCGTCGCCTATACGCCGGACGCGGTGACGGTGGCGACGGCGGAAATAGGCTTTCTTCTGATCCTCGGCGCGGCCCGTCGCGCGAGCGAAGGCGAGCGGCTGCTTCGCGCGAAGGCGTGGCGCGGCTGGCAGCCCATGCAGCTCATCGGGCGGCGGCTCGACGGCAAGCGGCTCGGCATCTACGGCATGGGCAAGATCGGGCAGGCCATCGCCAAGCGGGCGCGCGGCTTCGATATGGACATCCACTATTTCAACCGGCGCAGGCTCGACGCGGCGGACGAGCAGGGCGCGACCTGGCACGCGACGCTCGACAGTCTCCTCGCCGTCGCCGACATCCTCTGCATCGCCGCTCCGTCCACATCCGAGACGCGCGGCTCGATCAACGCCGCCGCGCTCGCGAAACTCAAGCCGGGCGCCATCGTCACCAACATCGCGCGCGGCGATCTCGTGGTGGATGACGACCTCATCGCGGCGGTGAAATCCGGCCACATCGCGCATATCGGCCTCGACGTCTACGCGAACGAGCCGGACATCCATCCCGGCTATTACGACCTCGAAAACGCATTTCTTCTGCCGCACATGGGCACTTCCGTCATCGAGGCACGCGACGAGATGGGCCGCGATGCCTTGGACAATATAGACGCCATTCTTGCGGGGCGCGAACCGCCCACCGCGCTCGTCTGATCAACGAAAGCCATTCGCCATGCCGAACCTTCTGCTCGAACTGTTCTCCGAGGAAATCCCGGCCCGCCTTCAGGGGCGCGCGGCTGACGATCTCGCAAAGCTCATGACCGAGGCACTCACGAAGGGCGGCTTGACCGTCGGCGCGGCACGCACCTTGTCGGGCCCGCGCCGCATCGTGTTCATCGCGGACGACGTGCCCGCGCATTCGGCGGCGACGGTGGAAGAGCGCAAGGGGCCGCGGACGAGCGCGCCCGCCAAGGCGCTGGAAGGTTTCGTGAAAGCGGCGGGACTCACAAGCATCGACGAAGCGCAGGTCGTGAAAGACCCGAAGGGCGACTATTACCTCGCGAAGAGCGAGAAGCCGGGCCGCGCCGCCTCGGACATCATCGCCGAGGCCGTGCCGGAGATCATCCGCAAGTTTCCCTGGCCGAAATCGATGCGCTGGGGCACCGGGCGGCTGCGCTGGATCAGGCCGCTGCACTCGATCCTCTGCCTTTTCGACGACAAGCCGGTCGCGTTCGAGGTGGACGGCATCAGGAGCGGCGATATCACATTCGGGCATCGTTTCCTGAGTGGCGAAAATATCACTCAACCTAAGGTTGTGAAGATTGATTACATTTCAGACTATGCAGAAACATTGATGCACGCTAAGGTTGTGGTCGCAGGAGAACACCGGGCGAAGGTGATCCTTGAGGGCGCGCACACCGCCGCCTCGGATGCCGGGCTCGCTCTTGTTGAAGACCACGGGCTGCTTGCTGAGAATGCGGGGCTCGTCGAGTGGCCCGTGGTCCTTTCCGGCCAGTTCGAGGAAAGCTTCCTCGATGTGCCCGAAGAAATCCTCATGACCTCCATGAAGGCGCATCAGAAGTGCTTTTCGCTGCGCTCGGCGAAGACCGGGAAGCTCGCGAACCGCTTCATTCTCGTTTCCAATCTCGAAGCTGAAGACGGCGGCAAGGCCATCGTTGCGGGCAACGAGCGCGTGATACGCGCGCGCCTCTCGGATGCGAAATTCTTCTGGGAGAACGACCGCAAGCGCCCGCTCGAAGGGCTGACGGCGCTGCTCGGTCAGGTGACGTTCCATGAGAAGCTCGGCACGCAACTTGAGCGGGTAGAGCGCATCAAGACGCTGGCGCGCGAGCTTGCGCCCATCGTCGGCGCGGACCCGGACGATGCCGAGCGCGCGGCGCATCTCGCGAAGGCCGATCTCATGTCGGAGACGGTGGGGGAGTTCCCCGAACTTCAGGGCATCATCGGCCGTTATATCGCGCTCGCGCAGGGCGAAAAGCCTGCGGTCGCCGACGCGATTGCGGAGCATTACAAGCCGCAGGGGCCGTCCGACGCCGTGCCGACCGCGCCGGTTTCCGTCGCGGTCGCGCTCGCCGACAAGCTCGACATGCTCGTGGGCTTCTGGGCCATCGACGAGAAGCCGACCGGCTCGAAAGACCCGTTCGCGCTTCGCCGCGCCGCGCTGGGCGTGATCCGCATCGTGCTGGAGAATTGTCCTCGGCTCCCGCTTTGGGTAGGATTTGTCGTTTTGGGGCGGCGCGCTATGAGTGCTCTTTTACGAAATGCCGCGCAGACGAAGGTAACAGTTCCTGTAGCAAAACTAGGGTCTGACGAGACGTTGAAAGAGATTTTGCGGCTTTCAGAAAAGGCGGCGTTGTTACTTTCTTCTCCAGAACATCTTGAAGTCCCCCCTCAGCAGTGGGAACGTGAAAGAGCGAATAGTTTGCTCGCCTTCTTCGCGGACCGCCTGAAAGTCTACCTCCGCGATCAGGGCGCGCGTCACGACCTCATCGACGCGGTGTTCGCGCTGCCGGGGCAGGACGATCTGCTCATGGTTGTCCGCCGCGTCGAGGCGCTGGGCCGCTTCCTCGAAACCGACGACGGCAAGAGCCTGCTGGCGCTGGTGCGCCGCGCGCTGAACATCCTGCGCATCGAGGAGAAGAAGGACGCGCGCGCGTTCGACGGCGAACCGGCGGCGAAGCTTCTGAAGGAGAAGGAAGAAAAGGCCCTCGCCTCGGCGGTGAAGGCCGTGGGCAAGGACGTCCGCGCCGCGCTCGCGACCGAGGATTTCGAGGCGGCGATGGCGGCTCTGGCCAAGCTCCGCGCGCCGGTCGACGCCTTCTTCGACAAGGTGACGGTGAACGCCGACGCCGCCGACATCCGCGAGAACCGGCTGACGCTGCTGGCGCAGATCCGCGCGCTCACGCTCGACATCGCCGATTTCTCGAAGATCGAGGGATAAAAGAAAAGCGGTCGGGTGTGCCTCGGCCGCTTCACTCGCTATTCGAGCAAATCGCTGTGAGAGCCGAAACGCACCAAGATCAGTGTCTCGGGATTTGGTTTTTGGTAGATCAGAAGTAGGTCAGGCTTCAGGTGACATTCGCGATGATCGACCCAGTTGCCGGTGAGCTGATGGTCGCGCCATCGGGCCGGCAACGGCTCGTCCACTGCGAGATATTGCAACGCGGCGTTGAGCAATTCATCCAGCTCGCCGCCGCGCAGCGCCGCTCTCAGTGTTTTGTGGTCCTTCTTGAACCGCGTCGTTGTCTCGATCTTCCTCATACAGCTCTTCGAAAAGCCGCTCGATCGATCCGACCTTGATCGTTTTCCCCGCCCGCGCGTCCTCCATCGCCACAATCGTTTCCTTGTTGGGAACGAACGGATCGAAAGGAAGCGCACCCTCACGCGCGACACGAATTAACAAAAGGCGAACAACATCCGATACAGTAAGTCCGATCTCAGCCAGAACGGCTTCTGCGTCCTCTTTCGTTTTGGTGTCGATGCGCGCCCGCACGACTTGGTTGAGTTTCATTTTTGCCCATAGCCATCCCAGTTAAATGCCCCCCTGGAGGGGCAGAGATTTGTTCATTGTGCGTTCAATGTAGCTACAATGTAGCTACAAGTCAAGCGCCGTTTCTCGCGCTCACCCCTTGTTCCACGGCGAATCCGTGCGCTTCGCGCTCGACCCGCTCTTGCCCTCGCCGCGCGGCACCTCTGTAAACTCGACATCGATCACGGTTTCGCTGCGGACCGGGCCTTGCGCATTTGCCTGCGGCTCGGGCCGCGCACCCGGCTGAGGCCGCGTCTGCCAGCGCGCGCCGCGCGCTCGCACGCCATAGGATGCGCCACGCCAAAGGAGCCCGCGCACCGCCGGGAGCAACAGCAGGATCGCCACCGCGTCGGACACGAAGCCCGGGATCATGAACAGGATGCCGGCGAGCGATGTCGTCCCGCTGTCGAGCAAGGTCTTTTCGGGCGACCCGCCGCTCCGCATCGCTTCCATCACGCGGACGCCGACGAGGCGGCTTTGCGATTTCACGAGAAACGCGCCGACCGCCACACCCGCCGCCAGCAGCAAAAATGTCGGGATCCCGCCGATCCAGCGGCTTACCTGAATGATGGAGGCCACCTCCAGCACCGGCCACGAAATCATGAGAAAGAGAATGACGAAGGGCATCGAGACGCTCGGTCCTCGGTTGGATTGAAAATTCGCACTCCCTCATATGGGAGCGAAGAGCGATTTGCGGAGAAGGATGCAAAGATTTCGGTGACGCTTGCGTCAAAGGGCGCGCGGCTATAGCCAGCACGCTCCGAAGCTCTTATATCACCCACAGGAAGTCTCACACAACATCGGGCCCGACGGGGGTCAGGAGCGGCGGTTTGACGAGCGACATTTTCGACCTCACCAATATTTTGCTTTTAGCGGTTGCGGTTGCGATCTTTCTCAGGTTGCGGAGCGTGCTTGGCCGTAGAACCGGCGATGAAGAAACACGACTTGGGAATTACGCGCGCGATGCGGCTCCCGCGCGGGACAATGTTGTTCCACTTCCGAGGGCTGAGCCAAGACCCGGCGTTACCCCCCAGGGCGGTCCCAGCGTAGACGAGCGGGTCGGCAATTTCCCCGAGGACAGCGCCGTGCGCGCGCCCCTGCGCCAGATTGCCACATCCGATCCGTCTTTCGATACGGCGTCCTTCATAAATGGCGCGAAGATCGCCTACGAATCCATCATAACCGCTTATGCGAAGGGCGATCGCGAGACACTGCGCCACCTCCTTGCGCCGGAGGTCTTCGACAGCTTCAACGTGGTGATCAACGACCGCGAATCGCGCGGCGAGACGGTCGAGTTCCACTTCGTGGGCATGTCGGCGAGCGAGATCGTGGAGGCCCATCTTTCCGGCCGTATCGCTCATATCAAGGTGCGGTTCGTGAGCGACCTCGTGACGGCAACGCGCGACAAGCACGGCGCGGTGGTCGACGGCGACGACAAGGCCGTGCGTCAGGTCACCGATATCTGGACCTTCTCGCGCGACGTGGCCTCGCCGAACCCGAACTGGCAGCTCGTCGCAACCGACGCGGCGTGACCGCCGATCCTCCCGAAGCCGCGCTCTGGCGGTGGCAGCATGGCGGTGCGTCATCTGCCGTGCTTTCGCTGGAGCCAATGGACTTCGCGCAAATTCCCGGCTGGCGCGACGATAATCATGCGGATGCGCTGGCCTGCTATCTCCGTTCCGCCGCGTTCGCGCCGCACCTTCCGCGCCCTGCTGGTGATCCGGCGCGGTTCATCGCCGACCGAGAGGCGGCTCGCGTCTTCTTCGAGGCGCACTTCCTGCCCTGCCGCGTCAACGCCGACCAAGGTCTTCTCACATCCTATTTCGAGCCTGTGCTTCGAGGCTCACGCAGGCGTTCCGCTGCTTTCCCCGTCCCGGTTTGCCGGCGTCCCGCCGATCTCGCGCTGCTTCCCCCTGAACACCCGCTCGCCACGCAGGGACTGAGCGCAGCGCGCGCCACGGCCGCAGGTTTCGAGCCGTATTTCACGCGCGGCGAAATCGAGGCGGGGGCGCTCGAAGAGAGCGAGAGTGCGCTTCTCTATCTGGCGGATGCCGTCGATGCCTTTGTCATGCACGTGCAGGGCTCCGGCTTCGTTCGAACTGGACGACGGAACGCGAGTGCGTCTGACCTTCGACGGCAAGAACGGCCATCCGTACACGTCCATTTCGAAATGGCTGATTGCACACGGCAAGCTCGCGGCGGCGGACGCCGATCTCCCCGGCATGAAAGCCTGGCTTCGAGCGAAGCCGGGCCGCGAGGCTGTTCTTCACGAAAACCGCTCCTATATCTTTTTTCGAGAGCTGGGCGCATCCGCTGCCGCTCCGAGAGGGTCTTCGGGAGTGGACCTTTATCCCGGAAGGAGCCTTGCGGCCGACCCCGCGTTTCATCCTGCGGGAACGCTGCTATGGGTTTCGGCCCCGCTCCTCGTTTTGGAGGGAAAACGGTTCCAGCGGCTCACCGTCGCCCAGGATACCGGGTCAGCGATCAAATGGCCACAGCGCGGCGACATCTTCGCGGGAACGGGCGACGCGGCGGGCGAAAGTGCTGGCGCGGTGCGCCATTCATGCGATTTTATCGTTCTTCAACCAAGGCGCTAGTTAGCGCGATCTATGTGGGAAAAGGGATGGAAGGCCGCCGAAAGAAGCGCCTCCTCTCGAAAGAGGAGATCGAGTTGTGGGCCCACGTGACCCGCAACGACGAGCCGCTTTCGCGTCCGAAACCGGACACCCTTGCATCGAGTGAAGTAGAGGAGGCAACTCCCCCGTTTGCTGGCGGCGCTGCCACGGCGAAGCCGCTCGACCCGGTGCCGGCGCGCCCCGAACCGGCCATTACCCGTGGGGGCGCAACGCCCGCACCTCTCCGCCCGTCACCGCCTCCGCACCAACCTTTCGATCACCGGATCGTGCGGAAGATCGCGCGCGGGCGCCGCGAAATCGACGCCAGGCTGGACCTCCACGGCCTGCGCCAGCACGACGCCTATGTCACTCTTCGTGCCTTCCTCGCCCGCTGCCAGCTGGAGGGCCACCGGCACGTGTTGATTATCACAGGCAAGGGAGGTCGCACCGATTCCGACAGCCGGGATTTCTGGAACAGCGAGAAGCGCGGCGTCTTGAGAAGGCTTGTCCCGCACTGGCTGTCCGAGCCGGAATTTCGCGCCCACGTGATTAGTTTCACCGAATCGGCGCACCATCACGGCGGCAGCGGCGCACTCTATGTGACGATCCGCAGGCGCGGCAAACCGGGCTCTGTCTGAGCGGCCGCGTCGCCGTTACCGGCTCGCGATCTCAGCCTGACTCAATCCGACGAAGAGATGCTGATCGGATTGCAGGACTCACAGAGTCGCGCCCGATTTGCCGCACCATGCTGTAGCGCTCACTCCGCTGCGCGGGCGGCGGGTGCATCCGCCTCGTCTTCCTTGAAATCGCCCGCCTTCACGAGCCGCTCGAAGATGCCGCCAGCCTCGGCCAGCGCCGCGAACGTGCCGGCTTCGACGATCCGCCCCTTTTCGAGAACGAGGATCTTGTCCGCGCTTGCGACGGTCGAGAGGCGATGCGCGATGAGAAACGTCGTGCGTCCGCGCCGCACGCGGTCGAGAGCGCGCTTGATCTTGAGTTCGGTTTCGTTGTCGAGCGCGCTCGTCGCCTCGTCCAGGATCAGGATCGGCGCGTTCTTCAGGATCGCGCGCGCGATGGCGATGCGCTGGCGCTCGCCGCCCGACAGCGCCGAGCCGCGTTCGCCTATGACAAAGCCGTAGCCGCCGGGTTTTGCGAGGATGAAGTCGTGCGCTTCGGCGAGACGAGCCGCTTCCTCCACCTCGGCGTCCGTCGCGGTTGGGCGCCCCACCCGGATGTTTTCCGCGATCGAACGGTTGAACAGCCCCGCGTCCTGAAACACCACGGCGATGGACTGGCGCAGCGAGTTCAGCGTCACGTCGCGGATGTCGATTCCGTCGATGAGGATGCGGCCTTCCTGCGGATCGCGCAGCCTCTGGAGCAGCGCGAGCGTCGTCGTCTTGCCTGAGCCGGTAGGGCCGACAAGCGCGAAGGTCTGCCCGGGCGCGGCGTCGAAATCGAGGGCGAACACGCCCTGATCGCTGTTCGGGAAGCGGTAGGTGGCATGATCGAAGGTGACGCGGCCCTTCACGTTTTCAAGCGGCACCGCGCCCGTCTTCTCGATGGTCATGCCGCTCGTGTCGAGCAGGTCGAAGAAGTTTTGCAGCGTCGGCGCCTGCATGAAGATGCGCGCCACGAAGCTCGAAAGCTGGTCGAGCTTGGCGATGAGCAGCCCCGCAAAGCCCACAAAGGCCACGATCTCGCCGACCGTCACCTCGCCGCGCTCGGCAAGGATCGCGCCGATGGCAAATACGGCGACCATGGTGATCGTGGCGGCGGCGCGCGTCAGCACGGTGAGCATCGCCCACCAGGTGAGCACGGGATATTGCGCGCGCAGGAGATCGGCCATGAGGTTGCGCAGCGCGCTCGTTTCATCGAGAAGGCGCGTGTAGCTTTGCACCACGGTCACGTTGCCGATGACATCCCCGACCCGGCCGAAGACATCCTGATGGTAAGCTTCGACGTTTTCCTGCCCGCCCTGCGTCCGCTTGATGATGATGGTGTTCGCGAGGAAGTAGAGGACCGCGAGGGCGCCGAGCAGCGCCGCGAGCCGCGTGTCGATGGAGATGGCGACGGGGATCAGCAGGACGATGCTGATGATGGCGGTCAGGTGCTCGCGCAGGAACGAAAGCCACAGCGCGAAAAGCTGATCCGTCCCCGCGAGGATGATGCGAACGAGCCGCCCTGTTCCGTGCTGGGCATGATAGCTCACCGGCAGGTTGATCGCGCGCTCGAAGGCCGCGCCCATGGCCGCAAGCCGCTGGCGGTGAGCGAGGCGGTCGGCCATGATCGACAGCGCGACGCTCGCGATGATGTTGAACAGCCCGAGCGCGGCCCATATCCCGATGATCGGAAAAGCCTGACCGCCCTTCGACAGCGCGTCCACCACGCGCCCGAAAAGGATCGGTTCGGCAAGTTGCACGATGGCAATGGCCACACCCGCCGCCACGAGCGCAATCGAGAGCCAGCGCTCGGAGGCGAGCATGCCGAGAGCGCGAACATATATTCTGGCCATCTTCATGATGCGCCGACCCGATCAGATCATTGGTTGAAGCGTCGCTGGACGGATGAAACTAAGCGGCTCGCGCCGTCCGCTTCGCATGCGGGGCGGCGATACCGACGGTTTTTTGCATTCCGTCGGAGAATATGGCCACGATCCGGTCGTCGGCAAGAAGCGAAAGAGTGGCCACGGTGCGTCTTGACCAGCCATCCGGCGCGAGTTTCGTCACCTTGACGCGCCCCGCTTCGCAGGCGAAGCAGGTCAGCGCGCCGATAGGATGCATAAGCCGCAGCCTTCGTCCATCAGGCGCCCGCACCGGCAGAGAAAGCTCCTCTGGCGCGTTCAGCGCCGCGCCGCCCTTGGCCTCGAAGATGTAATCCTGATCGATGGCGTGCCAGCCGTTGTGCGTGCCATGACCGCCGAGACTAACGAAGCAACGCCATACCGCGCCGATCGCCGCGTCGGCCGAGATGCAGACCCACCGAAAACGGAGAGAGACGCGCTCGCCCTTCGAGCCGATGATGGCGGCATGACCCGCAGGCAACGAGGTTGCCAGAAAGCCGGCTTCGCCGCCGCCGTCGATGCGGTCGGGAAGCCCGGCGCTGCTCGTGGGGCTCCGCACGCCCCCATGAGGCAGCGGCAGGTTGCAGCCGTAGGCGATGGAACTTGTGGCGAGCGGTTCGAGGTAATTCTGCGGAAGGACGAGAGGTTTCGGAGGGCCATCAAGATTTCCGGCGGGCCAGCCGAGGATCGGCTCCGCATGCGCGGTAACGATGACGCCATCCGCGCCGAGGGCAAGCGGCGCTGGAAACGCGTGGGATCTTGCGCTGCGCTCAAACATGGAAATCAGCCGCCGGATTCGGAACGTGTACGCTGTGTTGACTGTCACATGAACCCGTCACCAAAGGATGAATCGCGCGAACGGCTTGTCCACAGCGGTTGTGTGGCCACGAAAAAGCCTGCTATGAGCGGTTAAGGAAATCGAAATGGGCTTTGCGGAAGCAAGCTTGCGAAGGTGGCGGTCATGACTGTTGCGGTGGTGATCCCAGCGCTGAACGAAGAAGGAAATATCGGCCGTCTCGTCGAGGAAACGCTGCGCGCCATCGCGCCGGAAGTTCTCGGCGAGGTGATCGTGATCGACGACGGCAGCACCGACGGCACTGGCGCCGAAATCAAGGCGCTCGCCGCCCGCGATCCGCGCGTGCGCTACATCCGCCATCGTGCTCGCTCCGGCCAGAGCGCCGCGATCCGCACGGGCGTTCTCGCCGCGCAATGTCCGCTGATTGCCACGATGGACGGCGACGGCCAGAACGATCCCGCCGACATCCCCAACCTTCTGAAAGTCCTCGGCTCGCCTGCCAAGGGCGGCCCGGCGCTGGTAGGCGGCGTGCGCGTGCGGCGCAAGGCAGTCGGCTCGCGGCGCATCGCGAGCCTTCTCGGTAACCGCGCGCGCGCCGCGATCCTGAAGGACCAGTGTCCGGACTCCGGCTGCGGCATCAAGGTTTTCTGGCGCGAGGCGTATTTGCGGCTGCCGTTCTTCACGAGCATGCACCGCTTCATGCCCGCGCTGTTTCAGATGTACGGCCACAAGGTGGAGTACGTCCCGGTGAACGACCGGCCGCGCGTTGCGGGACAGTCGAAGTACACCAATTTCAACCGCGCGCTGCTCGGCATCTACGACATGATCGGCATCGTGTGGTTGAGGCGGCGCACGCGGGTTCCGGAGATCGTCGAGGATACGCTCGGCGTGGCGCGGCTGAGGGAAGCCGCTCCGATTCGCCGGGTGGGAGCATCCGTCGCGTCGCGGCAGACGCATTGAGGCGTTTCGGGGCGCGTGGAGAAGCGCGCGGAGTACAAAGGCAGAGTTTTCAGACGCGTTAACGCGGAAAGCTCTGGCATCGCATGATCCCGCTTCGGTGCGAGCGGGTGCCCAGGCTTCTTTCGGCCTGTCCGGCAAGCCGGTCGGCGGGAGAGCCTTCAGCCCAGGACGGGGATAGCATGGACGTCGCAAAGTTCAGCCAGTGGTGGGCGCAGGTTTCGGAAGTCGAGATGGCATGGGTCATCTTCGGCTTCGCGGCACAGTCCATGTTTTTCATGCGCTTTGTTCTGCAATGGATAGCGAGCGAGCGCGTGAAGCGGTCCATCGTGCCGGAGACTTTCTGGTATTTCAGCTTTGCGGGCGGCTTGATGCTGTTCGTCTACGCGGTTCATCGAGCCGATCCGGTGATCATGCTGGGGCAACTCGCCGGCCTCTTTATCTACGCGCGGAACATCTATCTCATCTGGGCGCATAAGCGCTCCGAGCAGGTGGCCGCGAGCGCGCCGGACGGTCTTCGCGCGGCGGAATAGGCGCCTGACGGCATTCGCCGTGCAGTCGGGATGCGGCCGGTTTCGAGAAGTTTGATGCGCGGGGCGCGCGGATGTCACGCGCACGCACCATGTCGGAAGCGGGTGCGAGGATTTTGCGCGGCTCGCCGTTTCTGCGGCAAAGCCGTCGCTGCGCGGATATGGAAACGCCGCGCGACTTTTTTCGGCGAAACGTGAAGGTATGTGTTGCGGTTTCCGGCAGAACGGCCTATGTCAACTTTGTGACGCGGGGTGGAGCAGCCCGGTAGCTCGTCAGGCTCATAACCTGAAGGCCGCAGGTTCAAATCCTGCCCCCGCAACCACTTTTGCAGTACGCTGATCAGCGACTGCCAGCGTCGCAAATCCCGCTTCCATTTCCAGAGTTTTGTTATCGTTTGCCGCCTTCGGCTGCACGATGCGCGTTATGAGTCCGCGCACGAACCGCTTCGTGGTTTCCTTCCTTGTTCTGAGCGAGGCGGTTTCGTCCGCCATCCTCGAACGCATTGTGAACTACAAGAGCGTTCTCGAAAGCTACCCTTCCCTTTTGTTACCGCTGAGAGCCTACGCCGAGAGACAACGTATCCAGCAATGAGACATGGGCCACGAGCGCGGGCGTGGGCTTCTACAGTTTGGACTATCAGCCGCTGCGACAGGAGCCGACACCTGAGCCGCTTTCCGGAGACGCGCCACCGGACGACCCGCAAACCGCGCTGTCCAGAGCAGGCGGACATGCCTGTCGCTCCGACCCTATGAGCCGGCGCATCCAATCTCAAGGCAACGAACCGTCTTCATGCTGCATTGACGAAGGGCAGCCGACGGCTGCGGCAAAACAAGCGGCGCTCATCCAACCTGTTTAGTGGTCCTCCCGCAGCCAGGACAGTCTGCTTATCAGCCGTTGCAAAAGCACGTCCAACGTGAAGCCGATAAGCCCCACGATCAGAACGATCGCGGCAAGGCGATCGTATTCCAACGTGTCGCGGGCATCGTTGATGGCGTAGCCGAGGCCCGATTTTACCCCGAGATATTCGGCGGGCACGAGAACGATCCAGCCTACGCCAAGCGCGAGCCGGATGCCTGTCAAAATATCCTGCGAGATGGCGGGCAAGATGACCGCCGTGAGTTGGTGATAGGAATTTGCACCCAGATTGCGCGCAACCTTGAACCAGGACGGGTCTATGCGCCTCACGCCCGCGGCGGTCGAAAAAAGGATAGGCCATATCGCGGCGGCGGCGATCAGAAAGACGATGGCCCCCTCCCATGTGGAAAAGGCCAGGATCGCAACCGGCATCCAAGAGAGAGGGCTGATCATTCGAAGAAACTGGAAGGGTACGTTCGTGATCTGCCGCGCAACGCTTGAACGGCCGATCAGGATGCCGAGCGGCACGCCCAAAACCGTCGCCCATACGAGGCCAAGCCCGACGCGCCAAAGGCTGGGAGCGGCGATGCCCCACACCTCGCCCGAGCTGACCATCTCGCCCAGACTTCGCAGGGCCGGGATCGGCCCGAATCCCGCGAAGGACGTCGTGTTCGGATTGATCGCGACGAGCCAGCCGCCCAGCGCCCAGACGAGGAAAAGGCCGCCGATCCCAGCCGCCGTAAGCGCCACCGATCGAAACCGAGCGAACAGCGCGCCGCGCCGCTCGCGGGACAAGCCCGGAATGCGTTCCGCAGGGTAGGCGGCAGCTTCGCCGGCAACGTCAACCGTCATACCTGCACGATCTCCTCGCGCACGAACGGATCGCCTTTCGAGACGCTTGGGTCGTCTTTCCACGCGGGGAACTTTTCCAGCGCTTGCTTGACGAAGGTGTAGTCCACGAGATCATCGGCAACGAAGGCGGGGTCGAGTTCTTTCAGGAACGACGTGTCGCCAGAAACGACGGTCTTGCTGAGGGCTTCGACGATGAGTTTCGTGGCCGACGGGTAAGGCCATGGCTGGAAGTCGATGCGACCGTTGCCCCATTCGGGATGCTGGATCGCCTTCCCCGGCCCGTAGGTTTCGAGGTCATACTTGTTGATGGCACGGTCGACGACTTCCGCCGGGACGGGCAGATAACCTTCGCCGTCCTTGGACAGGAGCCGCGCGACTTCCTTCTTGTTCTCGGACGCGTAGATCGACGCGCGCACGATTGCATTGACGACCTTTTGCGTCCACTCGGGCTTCTGCTTCGTAACCTGCTCGTTGACGGTGATGACGCAGCAGGGATGGTTCTTCCAGATGTCACCCGTAAAGCGCAGCAAGCGCGCGCCAGCCTTGATTTCGCCAAGCGCATTGAAGGGCTCGGCCACGATGTACCCATCGATCTTCTTCGCGGCGAGCGATGGTGGCATGTCCGGGGGCGGGAGGATCTGGAGATTGACTTCGTTCGGAGCGATAGGCTCGCCCTCACCCTTGATGACCGGGGTCAGGCCTGCCGACCGAAGCCCTATCTGCAGAACGATGTTGTGCATCGAATACCAGAACGGCACCGCGAGCTGTTTGCCGCCAAGTTCGGCGAAGGATGTCGCGGATATGTGCTGACCGACGACGAGGCCGGACCCGTTGGTGTGCCCCCATGACACGATTTTCGCCGGGAACTTGTTGTTGTAGCGCATCCAGACGGGGATCGGCTTCAAGAGGTGAACGACGTTGAACTTCGCGGCGGCGAAGCCTTCGACGAGCGCGGGCCAGCTGCGGATCAGAGTGGGCTTTTCGGCTTCGAGCCCTTCATCCCTGAAAAAGCCCTTGGCGTAGGCGACGAGAAGCACCGTCGCGTCGGTAATCGGGAGATAGCCGATGCGGACCACGTCATCTTCCGCTGCGTGCGCTGCTTGCGGATAGCCTCCCAAAGCGGTCGAAAAAGCCGCCCACAGTCCCCCGGCTGCAAGCATGTCGAGGGTCTGTCGCCGCGTTATGCCGCCGCCCTCGGCTTGTTGTTGATCGTCATGCCGCGCGTCGACTCCTTCGAGCTTCGTTGCCATTGATCCCCTCCGGACTTTCCTCTGCCTCAAATGCTCCAGTCGTCCGCGCCCTCGGCGAATGCGAGACCGGCCGCGCCTTCGTAAGCCGAAATAAGTGCGTGGCGCGCCGTCTCGAACCCTTCGTTCCCCGAGCCATGCCCGGCCCGGCGGATCGTGATGTCGTCGCGAATGCGGCCGGGCGACGCGGTCATGATGAGGGCACGATCCGCCATGATGGCCGCCTCGTTAACGTCGTGGGTCACGAGGACAAGCGTGATCCCCAGGGAACGAGCGATTCCTCGGATGTCCCGCTGAAGAGCGCTTCGCGTGAAGGCGTCCAGCGAGGAAAACGGTTCGTCAAGAAAAAGCGCGGCGGGGGCAAGCGCGAGAGAACGGGCAAGCGCGACGCGCTGCTGCTGGCCGCCTGAGAGATCCTGCACGTTTCGCTCGGCGAACTCGCTCAGTTCCACGAGTTTGAGAAGTTCCGCCACGCGGGCGGGCGCTTCCCGGCTCCTGCGGCTGAAGCGATATCCGAGGGATACATTTCCCGCGACGGTCAACCATGGAAGAAGCGATGGCTGCTGAAACATCATGACCCGGCGAGGCGAAGGCCCCTGCACGAGCGTGCCGTCTATCCGCACCTCTCCGGCGGACGGGGTGATGAGACCGGCCATGATATGCAGTAGCGTCGACTTCCCGCACCCGGATCGACCGATCAGGGCAATGCATTCGCCGGGCTCGACGGTGAAGCTTATCCCATCCAGAGCCGTTTCTTTGGCGTGCCGGTAGCGGTGCGAGATGCCTGAAACCTCGATGCGGGAACCTCGGGGGGGCTCTTCCGCTGCGAGATGGTCCGCCGTCTGTGTCTTAGGCATGTCGGTCCGTTAGAGCTTGTACGAGCGGTTCCGGCGCCCTTGGCATCCCACTATAATCAAATGGCCAATCCAGCTTCCAGCAGAGGATGAATATCAAACCAAGATAAAATGGAATTTATCTCTGTGAACAACAATGCAAACGAATGCTTCTAAAAAAGCCGAACGAATAGGTGGTTTATTTTTTGCAGTCGCGCCTGTTGAGCAAGGTTCAAATGCGCAGCGCGTAGCGCTTCAAGCGAAGGAGATTTGACAGGTTCCGAGTTCACCTCAATCTTGGCGAAGGCAAAAAGCTCGATTTTGCTTCCCCGGAGATCGGATGCCTCAAGTGTCAACGCGTGAAGCAACGGACAGCGACGCAGAGCCTCGTACCGCCCTCAAGATCGCGGTTGCGGGCAAAGGCGGGGTAGGTAAAACCACAGTTGCGGCGGCCTTGGCGCGCGCGCTCGCCAGCCGAAATTTCAAGGTCCTCGCGGTGGACGCGGACCCGGACGCCAACCTCGCAAGCGCACTTCCGCTCGACGCGCCTGACATTCCTCCACCGCTCGCCACACAGCGCGATCTGCTGAAAGCTGTCGCAAGAGAGCATGGCGGATTACCCGCGGGGCTTTTCCTCCTCAATCCCGTTGTCGATGACATCCCTGTGCCGACGGTTTTCTGGGGCCAACGCAACCGCCTTGTCGTGTTGGGCTGGACGGCGCGGGGCGGCCAAGGGTGCTATTGCGATGAGAATTCGGTACTTCGCGCGGTGTTGCAGCGCCTGACCGCCGAGCCGGGCGAAGCCATTGTGGTGGACGGAGAGCCGGGGCTGGAGCATCTCAGCCGCGGAACGCTCGCGAGCGTCGATGTTCTTCTCGCTGTGCTGGACCCCGGCGCACGGGCCGTTCAAACAGCGAAGACCATTCGCTCTCTGGCCTCCGATCTGGGCATTCCCTGGTGTCTTCCCATCCTGTCCGGTGTCCGAAGCGCGGACGAAACTGGCAAGATTGGAGACTCGCTGGGCGACTGGCGGCTTTTCGGCGCGCTTCCTTTCGATCCCGCAATTGCTCGGGCTGATCTTGACGGACATCCGCCGGTCTTCGGAGCGGCGTTCGCCTCCGAGATCGAGCGCATCGTGACGGCGCTGCTTGCTCTCGATCATCGCCTGCACCAACCCGTGCAGTTTGCCCCGCGCGCCCACACGCATATCGGGCCAGACGGCAAGCCCTACGTCCATACGCACGCCGTCGACCCGACGCACAGCCACGAACACTGAGCCATGGCACCGTACAGCCTGAAGGACTACAAGCGCGGCTTCCCCAAAAAGGCAGACGTGCGCGAGCGAACGCCCGACCCCGGCGTGCGCGAGATGATCGACCATCTCGACGAATGCGGTATCGAAACCTGCTTCGACCGCTTCGACAAGCAGGGGACCTGCGACTTCGGACTCGCGGGCATTTGCTGCACAAATTGCAACATGGGTCCGTGCCGCATCACCCCGAGAGCCCAGCAGGGCATCTGCGGCGCCGACAAGGATCTGATCGTCGCCCGCAATCTTCTGCGCGCCCTCGCAGCGGGCGTGGCCGGACACGGCGCGCGGAGCCGCGAAGTTCTGCTCGCGTTGAAGGCGACCGCCCGGGGCGCCATGCCGGAAAGCCTTAAGGGCGAGGCAAAAATCCGGGGCACAGCCAAGGCCTTCGGTCTCGATCCCGCAGGCGACCTGAACGCGCTCGCCGAGCAGATCGCCGACATCCTGCTCGCCGACATGGCGCGCGCCGAACCCGGTACGCATCGCACCTTGCAGAGCCTTGCTCCGCCCGAGCGGCTCGACACATGGGCTGATCTCGACATCATGCCGATCGGCTCCTACCACGAGGTGTTCGAGGCGCTCGCGCGCACCGGCGTGGGCACCGATGGCGACTGGCGAAATGTGATGCAGCAATTTCTCCGCTGCGGGCTGACGTTCTCCTGGAACAGCGTCACCGCAGGGGCCATCGCGCAGGATTGCCTCTACGGCCCACCCCATCGCTCCCGCATCAAGACCGATTTCGCAGCGTTGGAGACCGGCACGGTGAACGTTGCGCTCCACGGGCATTCGCCGGTGCTGGCCTCCGTCATCGTCCGGCTGGCGGACGATCCGGCGGTGAAAGCCGAGGTCGAAGCCGCGGGCGCCACCGGATTGCGCTTCTATGGCATCTGCTGCACCGGCTTGTCCGTCCTCTACCGGCAGGGAAATGTGTCGCCGCTCAGCAACGCTATGGGCGCTGAACTTGTACTCGGCACCGGCCTGATCGACGCCTGGATTGCCGATGTTCAGGACATCTACCCCTCGATAATGCAGGTCGCCGCCTGCTTTCACACCACGGTCATCACGACCAGCGATTCCGCGCGGCTCCCCGGCGCGCTTCACATCGGCTTCGATCACACCCACAGCAATCTGGCCGATGTGGAAGGTCTTGCGCGCCGCATTCTGCATGTCGCTATCGCATCGTTCAAACGGCGGCAGCCCGAGAAGGCTTTCCGCCCCAAACACGGGTTCGACGCCGAAGTCGGCTTTTCCGCCGAGAATGTTCTCCAGTCTTTCGGCGGGGCTGCAGCGCTTGTCGATCACCTCCGCACCGGACGGTTGAAGGGCGTGGTCAACCTCGTGGGCTGCAACAATCCGAAAGTTGTTTATGAAGAAGCGACTGTCGTGGTCGCGCAGCACCTCATCGCGAACGACATCCTCGTGCTGACCAATGGCTGCGCGTCGTTTCCGCTTCTGAAGCTTGGCTTCTGCACCGAAGATGCGCTGCGGCTGAGCGGAAAAAGTTCGCGTAGCGTTCTTGAAGAGGCGGGGCTGCCGCCGGTGCTGCACATGGGCGAATGTCTCGACAACGCACGCGCGGCTGGGCTGTTTCGGGCTGTTTCGGATGCTGCGGGGCTGCCGCTCAAAACCATGCCCTTCGCCTTCGCCAGCCCCGAATGGTCCAACGAGAAGGGCATCGGAGCCGCCCTCGCGTTCCGGCTGCTCGGCCTCGATTCCTATCACTGCGTTTTTGCCGCGACCCTCGGCTCGGAGAACGTACAGCGCTTCCTGGAGGAGGGAACCCGCGAACTGCTTGGCGCCGTCGCCATCGTCGAGACGAGCCCTTTGGAATTGGCAAGCCGCATCGTCGCCGACCTTGAGCGCCGACGCGCGGCGCTGTCCGGCTGACGCCTTTGCATGGAAACTTCGGCCCGTGTGCGCTAATCGCAAGAAACGATAAACCTCGGGTCGGGCGAATATCCCACCGTTGCGCCGGGAGGCGTCACAATTCACGGTATATGATCGCTCGCGCGGTCTCATATTCAGCCCGTCGATGCTATGAAAGTCGAGGAGGGTCGTTTTCGGACGCTCGCCCCTATCGAACGGAAGTCCTCTTCTGCGCAGGACTTCCGCAAGGAAACCGAGGCTCGTTCTCAAAGACAAGTTTGGGTGAACTTGCCCTTGCATCCAGCGGTTAGGCCGCTTTCTCAGCGTCGTATCTTCACAAGGTGCATCGTGAGCGCCACGCCGACCGCCGCGAGCGCCCCCATCGGCAGCCAAGCGGCCGACAGCTTCGCGCTCAATGCCAGCGATCCGATCGCAGCGCCGATGGCCCCGCCCAGATAGTTGATCGACGAATTCCATGCGATGGATGCGGTCGCATGCGCGGGATCGTGCGATACGAGGGCGTGCTGTTGCGGCGCGACGCTGGCCCAGCCGGCCAGTCCCCACAGGAAGCAGCCCGCGCCAGCACCCGCAGGCGACGCCCAGCCAACCAGAACGAAGCTGATCACCAGAAACGCCAACAGCCCCAATGTCGCCCGCGGCGGCGGCAGATACCTGTCGATGACGCGCCCGATCAGCAGGGCGCCCACCATGCCGCCCAGTCCCCACAGCCAGATGAGGGCGTGGGTCGAGGCCTCCAAGCCCCGAGCGGCCGCGATCTCGGCCAGATAGGTATAGAGCCCCAGCGAGGCGATGCCGGTCCATAGCGTCACGCCGAGCGTGGCGAGGCTAAACGGTGTTTGCAGCGCCGCCAGCCGATCCCGCCACGCGAGAGCAGGCGCAGAGGGGAAGCTGCCACGGGCAGCCACTCCCACCGCGGCGGCCAAGCCGGCCAGCACGATCAAGCCGATGGTCCAGCGCCAGCCGAAATGGCTTTCGATCAGCAGCCCCAAAGGGACGCCGAGGGCAGTGCCGACGCTCAGGCCAGCCAGCACCAGCGCCAGTGCCTGACCGCGCTGACTGGCGTCCACCATCCCGGCGGCGCTCGATGCAGCCAGCGGCGAGTAGAGCCCCGCACCGATGCCAGCCAGCAGTCGCGCGGCCAGCAAAACCATCAGCGAGGGGGCCAGCATCGTTGCAACATTGCCTGCCGCAAATAGTCCAAGTCCGCCCAGCAAGGCCGTGCGGGTCGTGTATCGTCCTGCCACGAAGGCCAGTGCAGGTGCGCTCACCGCGTATGCGGCCGTGAACAGCGCCACGCCCAGACCGATCATGGCTTGGCTGGTGCTCAGGTCACGCGCCATTGCGGGCAGCAGGCCGGCCAACACATAAGCGTCGAGGCCCAGCGCGAATGCGCCGAGCGTCAGCGGCCACAAGGAACGGATCATGTTTCGATCTCAGCCGCCAGCACCACGTCGAGCAGACCGGGAAACTTCGCGTCCAGCACTTCGCGGCGCAGGCTGATCCAGCAATTGCGCCCTTCCGGCCGGGTGCGGGTCACGCCCGCTTCGCGCAGGATACGGGTGTGATGGGTCACCGTGGACTTGGCCATGCCCGGCCCAAGGTCGAGGCTGTTGACGGCCTCGCGTTCGGCAAGGATGCGCACCATGCTGAGCCGTACCGGGTCGCTCAAGGCGAACAGGACGCGCGCCAGACTGACGTCTTCTGGATCGGGATGTGCGTAGGTGCGGACCATGAAACGACAACTGTTCGGTGATTGCCGAACAATTATTGTTCGATGATCGTCGAACTGTCAAGCGACTCCCGAGCAGTTTGCGCAACGATTGCCACTCGCGAACCGTCACGATACCGGCGAGGTCGGGGCTCTAAGCGGTGTTCCCGCCAATGTGTGCCGCGCCGGGGAGTTTTGGCGTCCTGAGTTCCATGTGGCTGATGTATGTCGTGATGTGCGTGCTTCATTCGGAACCTTGGCTTTCGCTTGTCTTACCGACTTCGGGAAAACGGTCGCCGAACGATTGAACCCCAGCTCGAATGATAAGTCCGGGCACAGTCAGGTTGGGAAAAAGGCCATCGCTTGCCGAGATCACCTTAGAATTACTCTAGTTACAAATAAAACAAATATGTTGACCTTGTGATATTTTGAAATCTACTTTTGGGGTGCCGTAAAGGTTTCCTGCCGCAGACTTGCTCCCATCACGGAGAGGTTAGGCGTCTTTGTAATGGAAACCTCCGATTTCCACGTCATTTCCCTCGTTCGTTCAAGGTTTTGCCGCGCATCATGATCACTCTCGAAAATCTCAGGGTCGGCGAGAACGCCCGCGTTGTCGGGTTTTCTTCCGGCGATCGAGGCTATCGCCAGCGCCTTCTCGCAATGGGCTTGACACCCGGCGCGACCTTCTCGGTCCAGCACCGCTCGGCGATCCGATCGAGATCAAGGTGAGAAATTTCAAACTCACGCTTCGGAAGGGCGAAGCGGCCATTCTGGAAGTCGAACGTCTCTCATGAAATGCCATCACACCATTGCTCTCGCCGGCAACCCTAATTGCGGCAAGACGACACTTTTCAACGGTCTGACCGGGGCGACCCAGACAATCGGCAACTGGCCGGGCGTCACCGTGGAAAAGAAACTCGGCGCCTATGCCTGGAAGGGCACAAGCTACGAAATCGTGGATCTGCCGGGCGTCTACCTGCTTGCGAATGTCGGCCGCGGCTCGGAAGACGAGCGCGTCGCGCGCGATTACATCCTGAGCGGCGAGGCCGACCTGATCGTCAACATCGTCGATGCGTCGAACCTCGAACGAAATCTATACCTCACCACTCAATTACTCGAAATCGGCGTTCCGATCATCCTCGCGCTGAACATGTCCGACCTCGCGGAGAGGGGCGGGGTGGCGATCGACGCGGCGGCGCTCGGTCAGGCGCTCGGCTGTCCCGTCGTGCCCATGGTTGCGAGCAAGCGCAAGGGCGGCGAGGCGCTGAAGGCGGAAATCGCCCGAGCGGTGCAGGCTCCCTCGGCTCCGGCCGGTCGCCCGACGCAGGTTCCCGCAGTCGAAGCGGCAATCGATGTTCTGGCACCGGCGCTGTCCGATGCGGCGAAGGCGGCGGGTGTCGATCCGCGCTGGGTCGCGCTGAAGCTCATCGAAGGCGACGATCGGGCGGAGCGGATCGCCGGGCCGAGCCTTACGGAAGAGGCGAAGCAGTTGCGCGCCGACGTGGAGAAGGCATGCGGCGAAGACGCCGACATCGTTATCGCGGATGGCCGCTTCCGTTTCATCGCCGAGATCATGAAGGCGTGCCATCGCCAGAAGCACGCGGTCTCGACGACGCTCACGCAGCGCATCGATGCCGTGGCGCTCAACCGCTTCCTCGGCGTGCCGATCTTCCTCGTCGCGATGTACTTGATGTTCCTCTTCACCATCATGATCGGTGGCGCATTTATCGACTTCTTCGACAAGGGCGGTGAAGCACTGTTCGTCGACCTCCCCGAGCAGGGCCTTGCCGCCATCGGTGCGCCGGATCTCGTGCAGGTGATCGTGAAGGGCTTCGGCAGCGGCTTGCAGACACGCGACATTCGTGCCGATCATCGCCTGCCTGTTCCTGTTCCTCTCTTTCCTTGAAGACTCCGGCTACATGGCGCGCGCGGCCTTCGTGATGGACCGCGCCATGCGGGCCATCGGCCTGCCCGGCAAATCCTTCGTGCCGCTGATCGTCGGTTTCGGCTGCAACGTGCCCGCGGTCATGGCGACGCGAACGCTCGAAACGCGCCGCGACCGCATCCTGACCATCATGATGGCGCCGTTCATGTCCTGCGGGGCGCGGCTGCCGGTGTTCGCGCTCTTCGCAGCGGCGTTCTTTCCCTGGAGCGGACAGAACATCGTTTTCCTCCTCTACATCATCGGCATCCTGTTCGCCGTGATGACGGGGCTCATCCTCAAGCACACGCTGCTTCGCGGTGAGGTCTCCCACTTCATCATGGAACTGCCGCCCTATCACGTGCCGACCATGCGAACCGTGGTCATTCAGGCATGGCAACGGCTGCGCCGGTTCATTCTCAACGCGGGTCAGATCATCGTGCCGATGGTGATGGTGCTGAGCGTTCTCGCCAACATGGGCACCGATGGCAGCATCGGCCGCAAGGACACGCAGGATTCGGTGCTGGCGTCCGTAAGCCATGAGCTGATGCCCGTATTCAGGCCCATCGGCCTTACGGACGAGAACTGGCCTGCGGCGGTTGGCTTGTTCACCGGCATTTTCGCGAAGGAAGCGGTCGTCGGCACGCTGAACGCCCTTTATTCACAGGTCGATCAGGCGGCAGGCGAAGGCCGCGAGAAGGCCGGAGAGGAGCCCGTGTCGGTGCTCGACAAGCTGGGTGAGGCCGCCGCGTCAGTCCCGCACAATCTCGCCGAGATCGGCAGCAAGATCGTCTCGCCTGCGATAGACGTCGGTTATGTCGGCGACACGGCGCAGGCGGCGGAGAAGCTCGAAGTCAACAGCCAGGTATTCGGCGCCATGCAGTCGCGCTTCGACGGCACGGCAGGCGCTTTCGCGTACATGCTGCTGATTCTGCTCTATGTGCCCTGTGTGGCCGCGCTCGGCGCGATCCGGCACGAGGTGGGCCTACGCTGGACCGTCTTCGCGACAGTCTGGACGACTGGCCTTGGCTACATCACGGCAGTGTCGTTCTACCAGGTCGCAACATACAGCCGCGATCCGGCGACGGCACAAAACTGGCTGATGACTTGCGCGCTCGTCTTCTGCGTTGCCCTGCTGTCCATGTGGCTTGCCGGGCTCGCGCAAGGGCGTCGTCTCGCGGCGCTTCCGGCGAAGTGAGGGCGGCATGATCACCCTGTCCGAACTCGGCCGCTATTTGCAGAGCCGTGGGCAAGCGACGCTTTCCGAGATGGCGATCCACTTCGGATCGTCTCCGGATGCCGTTCGCGGTGCGCTCGACCTGATGCTTTCAAAGGGCCGCGTTCGGAAACTGTCCGTCTCCCAGGCGTCGTGCGGTTGCGGGTGCTCGGTTTCCTGCGACTGTGTGGAAGTGTTCGAGTGGGTGGGGCCAAACTCTGGGCCCGCTCACTGATTGGATCGTCCCGATCTCGTCCTTAAGGACTGAGCCGCTCACGAAACTGTAAACAGCTGCCTGTGCCGCACTGCCCAAGGTCGAGGTAGGCGAGCGGACCGCATCATGGGCTCGCACGGGCATCGAACGGCGTGTCGCGATCAACGCGATCGGCCCGGTATGGGACGGCAATCAGGTGTGGCTGATCCTCAGCGCGGGCGCGATCTTCGCGGCGTGGCCCGCGATCTATGCCGCATCCTTCTCGGGCTTCTACATCGCGTTGTTCCTCGTGCTCGCGACGCTGATCCTTCGGCCGGTCGGGTTCGAATTCCGCAACAAGATCGATACCGGCGCCGCCTTCTCCCAGCGGGCCGGGGTGAGGGAGAGGGGCGGCTGCAAAGTGGCTGCCCTTTTGCGTTTCGCAGCTTTAGCGATAGGCCTGCCGATTCGCTATCTCGCAGATTTTCTTTTCGGCTCCGGTCAGATCCTTGCAGGGATCGTTTCTCGGGCTTGCCACCGGAGCGGGCACGGTAACGGAAGCCGCCGCCGTGCTGTCCACGAACTTACAGGGCTCGCCGGGCCGCGTGCGCACCTTGGAGCGCGCGACCACGCATTTATATTGCTCCCAGCCTGGAATCGGTTCGTCGAGTTTCACCTCGTTCCACTTGGGATGTCCGATCCGCTGCAACTCATCGAGATTCGATCGGATCTGGCGAGCCATCATCGAGACATTGTCGCAGTTCGCTCCCTTGAAATCATATGTGATCAGCGCCGATAGCACGGCGGCGGCTGGGACGTCGTGATCGAGCCAAGGATAGTCTCCCGCCGAAAAGCCCGCGCTCTTGTAAAGTTCGAACACGCGCGGGTCATCGATAGGCAAAAGCGTCAGTTGCTGCATGCGAGCATCGTTCGATGAAAGCAGCTTCGTCGGTTTGCCCGCGACGGAAACGAATGCGTCGATGGAGGCATCGTCGAAGAAATCTACGAAAAGTCGGTCCAGCGCCTGGTCCGGCGAGATCATCACGGGCGAAATCGGAATGTCCAGCATCCCGAACAGCAGCGTCGACGTAACCTGTGTCCCGCTGTTCGACGCGCCAGTTGCGACGCGCTTGCCCCTAAGATCTTTCATCGATTTTATGCCGCTGTCTCTCCTCACAACGATGTGGATTTCTTCAGGATAGAGCGAGAAGACATATCGGAATCGGTCCACATACTCCTGAAGCTCCTTGTCTTCCTTCCGGTAAAGGCGGACAAAGGAAAGAACGTCATGTTGAGTGAGCGCCAGTTGGACAAAAGGCTCTAGGCGGAGCTTTTTCAGGTTGTCAATTGCACCGCCGGTTTCCTTTACGACGACGGGAGTATTGCAGACCTTCGAAACGATTGTGTTGATGTTATTCCCAAACTGGAAGTAGGTCCCAGTCTTCGACCCGGTCAATATACCAAGATTGGCCATATCCTGACCGTACGCAGTCCCCGCCACCAGTATGACGAGAAAAGAAAACGCAACCCGTAGCCCCAGCATCGCTTCGCCCCGTGCCCCCAACGCAAAACTGCGAAGGTTTTAAGACAGTTTCGACTTAAGTTAAAGTCCTATGGCGTGGCGACGTCATTGAAAACGGCGTTCAACGCTCCGCGATCTAGCCGAACCCACCTTCCGATGGCATATAAGGCGCATGGAAAAGACGCGATCGGTCAAGGCTTCGGCCGGAAAAGCGAAGACTTCGGGCGCGAAATCGGGCACCCGTCGCGGCTTCGAGGAAGCTCCGCAGGCAGCGTTCGAGCACGACGTCGCCTACACGTCCGAAAGCACTGCGCATCTCATCCCGGCTTTGCGCAATCTCAAGCCGACCGGCGCGATGCCGCTGCCGTCGCATGTGCAGGGCAAACTGCCGCCCATCGGCGATCACCCGCTGCTCACCGGCGAAAACATGCCGATGTTCATGCCGCATCGGCCACCACGCCCGGAGAAGAGCGAGGGCGGCAAACCCTTCGTCATCAAGTCGGATTTCGAGCCGCGCGGCGATCAGCCCGCCGCCATCCGCGAGCTTGTGGAAGGCGTCACCAAGCTCGAACGCGAACAGGTGCTGCTCGGCGTCACGGGGTCCGGCAAGACCTTCACCATGGCAAAGGTGATCGAGGAAACGCAGCGTCCGGCGCTCATTCTCGCGCCCAACAAGACGCTTGCGGCGCAGCTTTACGGCGAGTTCAAATCCTTCTTCCCGGATAACGCGGTCGAGTATTTCGTTTCGTATTACGATTATTATCAGCCGGAAGCGTATATCCCGCGCAGCGACACCTACATCGAAAAGGACTCGTCGATCAACGAGCAGATCGACCGGATGCGTCACGCCGCGACGCGCGCGCTGCTCGAACGCGACGACGTGATCATCGTCGCGTCAGTCTCGTGCATCTACGGTATCGGCTCGGTCGAGACCTACTCGGCGATGACCTTCACCATTCAGGTGGGCGACCGCATCCAGCAACGGCAGATTCTCGCCGACCTCGTGGCGATCCAGTACAAGCGCAACAATGTCAGCTTTGCGCGCGGCGATTTCCGCGTGCGCGGCGACACGATCGAAATCTTTCCGGCTCACCAGGAGGACCGCGCGTGGCGCATCTCCATGTTCGGCGATGAAGTGGAGAGCATCGCGGAGTTCGATCCGCTGACAGGCGAGAAGACCCAGGATCTCGCGCTCGTCAAGATCTACGCAAATTCACATTACGTCACGCCGAAGCCGACGCTCAACCAGGCGATCCGGGGCATTCAGCAGGAGCTTCAGGAGCAGTTGCAGCGCTTCAACGCGACGGGCCGTCTGCTCGAAGCGCAGCGGCTGGAGCAGCGCACGCAGTTCGACATCGAGATGATCGAGGCCACCGGCTCCTGCAACGGCATCGAAAATTACTCGCGCTGGCTCACGGGCCGCGCGCCCGGCGAGCCGCCGCCGACCCTGTTTGAATACCTGCCCGACAATGCGCTCGTGTTCGTGGACGAAAGCCACGTGACCGTGCCGCAGATCGGCGGCATGTTTCGGGGCGACTTCCGGCGCAAATCGACGCTCGCCGAGTTCGGTTTCCGGCTTCCGTCCTGCATCGACAACCGCCCGCTCCGCTTCGAGGAGTGGGACGCGATGCGCCCGCAGACGACCTTCGTCTCGGCCACGCCCGGCAAATGGGAGATGGAGCAGACGGGCGGCGTCTTCGTGGAGCAGGTCATTCGCCCGACGGGCCTCATCGATCCGCCGGTGGAAATCCGTCCCGTCAAGACGCAGGTCGACGACCTCATCGACGAATGTCGCAAGACGATCGCGCGGGGCTATCGTGTGCTCGTCACCACGCTGACGAAGCGCATGAGCGAAGACCTCACCGAATACGCACATGAGCAGGGCCTCAAGGTTCGCTACATGCATTCGGACGTGGACACGCTGGAGCGCATCGAGATCATCCGCGACCTGAGGCTCGGCGCGTTCGACGTGCTGATCGGCATCAACCTCTTGCGCGAGGGCCTCGACATTCCCGAAGTGGCCTTGGTGGCCATCCTCGATGCCGACAAGGAAGGCTTCCTGCGGTCGGAAACGTCGCTGATCCAGACCATCGGCCGCGCGGCGCGAAACGTGGACGGCCGCGTGATCCTCTACGCCGACAGCATCACCGGCTCGATGGAGCGCGCCATCGCGGAGACGAACCGCCGCCGCGAGAAACAGATGGCGTACAACACAGAGCACGGCATCACGCCGCAATCGGTGCGCAAGAATATCGGCGACATTCTCGCCAGTGTTTACGAGCGCGACCACGTGACCGTGGACGCGGGCTTCGCGGAGGGCGCGCAGACGCCGCTCGTCGGCCACAACCTTCAGGCCGTGATCGCGAATCTCGAAAAGCGGATGCGCGAGGCGGCGGCGAACCTCGAATTCGAAGAGGCGGCGCGGCTGCGCGACGAGGTCAAGCGCTTGCGCGACGTCGAGATGACGATCATGGACGATCCGCTCGCGCGCCAGTCCGAGGTCGAGGATCGGGCGGGCCGCTACGACGGCGGCGGGCGCACATCCTGGGTGCCGCAGATCGGCGTCGATGTCGCCGAGACGACCGGCGAAGGCGCGGGCAGGAAACGCGGCAAGCTCAAGGCGGGCGAGAAAAAGGCGGCCGGGGCGGCGCTGGCGAAAAGCCCGCTGTTCACAACGGGCGAAGGCTCGGACGCGCCGCGGGATTGGCAGGCCGCCGCCGAGGCGAATACAAAAGCCGCGACCGGAGCAGATGCGGAACCGGGATCGCGCATCGCCAAGCCGGCGGCGTCGAGCCGCGAAAGCCGCAACATGCAATGGGGGCTGCCCGCAAAAGCGCTTTCGAGCGGGGGGGAGGCCGGTTCGCGCGAGGAAAACGCGTCTAAAGAGAGGGGCGCCTCGCCGCTCTCGCGGCCGCACAAGCCATCGCTGGACGAAATGGGGCCACACGCCGAACGTCCGCTGCCGGGCGGCAAGCCCGCCCCGTCGCGTCCTGCGCCTGACCTGAAGACGCTCAAACCCGGCAAGACCATCATTGTCGGCGAGGACGGCGACGATGAGCCGAAGCTGCGCGGCAAGCGGCGGCGACCGTTGAAGACAGGCCGCCCGGGAAGCTGAGCGACAACGCGCCTGCAAAAGCTATATCGCTGCGGGAATCAAGAGCGATGGTAACCCGCGTTCCGATAAAGCCAGTGGCTACGCGGGGGAGCACACGACGCCCCTGCAACATTACGAGGCAAATCAGACGGGGCGCGACGCGCTGTAGATTTGCGACGGTATCGGCTTTTTCAGCGTCGCATCGATGCCGATTTCCGGGCCGCTCCAGGCTAACCGTCCGCCTCGATGGCGACGGCAACATCGGCCGGGCGCGCTGTATAGGGCCATGATGAGACGATGAGGCCAGCACCCGCGCGGACATAGTCGCTCGCGTTGTCGGGATGAATGCCGCCCGCCGCGGCAAGGAGCGCCCGGGAGCGGGCTGCGTCCGCGAGCGAGCGCACATCTGCCACCTCGCCCGGTTCGAATTTCTCAAGCTGAATGATGTCGAACCCGGCGTCGAGGGCCTCGCCCGCCTCTTCCACGCTCTTGACCTCGACCCCGATCTTCTTTTCCGGAGCCTCGCGGCGGAGCCTGTCGGCGATGTCCGCGAGGTTGGCGTCCGGCATGAACGCGCGATGCTCGGGAAACACGAGGATCGTTTCGGACAGCCCAAGGCGATGCGGCACAGCCCCGCCAGCTCGCACGGCCATCACCGAAAGCCGCCGCGCGCCCGGCACCGTCTTGCGCGTACATGCCACGCGGATGGCCGGATCGACGGCCTCGACGGCATCCACGAGACTGCGGGCCGCCGACGCGATGCCGGAGAGGATTTCCACGAGCGTTTGCGACGATTTCCAGGCCGCGTGCAGGGCATTGGCGTTGCCTCGTGCCTTCAGCAACAGGTCGCTCGCCGCAGCGCGCGTGCCGGACCGAGCGACGATTTGCGCTTCCGCGCCGGCTCGCCGGATCATCGCGGCGGCTATTTCGATGCCCGCCACGGTCATGGCCTTGCGCGCGCGAAACATCATGCGCCCCGGACGGCCACCGATGCCGAGCGAGAGCGTCGTCAGATCGCCATCGGGCGTATCTTCGGCGAGGAGGGAATCGATAACGGAGACTGGCAGCGGCATTGGTGCATTCTCCACGGCCGCCGCTCGACAGGCCGCCGCCTTCCTTGGTAAGGAAGGGTCAGGATGAGGGGCATGCGGGCCTTGCAATTTGCCCCTCACCCTACCCTTCTCCCGTTGGGAGAGGCAAGCCGGGAGCGTCGATGCGCTCCGATTCCCATGGCCGCAGTCAAAATGGCCGCAGTCCGAACGGCTACCTTCAGCAGCCGAATTCGGCTTTTTCCGTCGGCGCAATCCTGCTCGTCAGGACGCTTTTGCGAGAGCCGGTTCGTAGGGGCGTTCGTCGATACCGGTGAGTTGCGCCGCGAACTCTTCGAGCGGCATGGCGATGCGCTCGACATTATAGACTTCGAGGAAGCGCTCTTCATTCCGCGTGAGCGTCTCGGGGAGCACGGCCCAGTGCTTGTCCGACGACCGCTTCATGATTTCCCACGCGAAGATGCGCTCAAGCTGCGTGTTGAACCGGCAGCCGAGGAAAACGAAGCTGCGTCCCTTGCGGATGTCCTGCACGGCCTCCGGGATGGGTGTTTGGATATCGATTTCGGTCAGCACTTCCACGAAGTCCGAGTCCGATACGAGGAAGTTCGAGGCCGGAGCCACCGAACCCAGCGGCTGATAGAGCAGTGGCGCGCTCGCGGCGGCGGCATCGGCGGAGCTAGGCGTGCCGTCCGCGTTGAAGAAATGATACCATGAACCGTGATATTCCGCCTGGCTGACGCCCTGCACCACGCTCCAGCCTTCACGGCCCGCGAGCGCCTTCTGGGGCAAGTCGTCGTACCACGCGTGAACGAGAAGCTTGAGCGCCGGGACCGAGGCCAGATAGCGGTGAAGCGCCGTCGGCGGCATGTTCGAACGGAACGCCTCCGTCATCGCGGCGGCTACGGTCTTCCGGTGCTTGAAGTTTTCGATGAACTGAGCCGCTGCCGTGAGATTCTTTCGAATCTTGTGCGGCACGGTCGCTTTCGCGGTGAGGCGATCCACGAGGATTTCGGGAGACTCGGGAACAGCGGATGGTCCGGCCAGTTTCAGGACGCCCGGCCCGAGGTAAGGAATGACGGTTCCCCCGTTCAGTCCCTCGCGTATCGTCTCAACCACGTTCGTCACGATGTCTCCTCCGCTCAGTTGAGCGATGCCGCCCTATGCGACGAGAGTTCTGCGGGATGCAGACGGAACACGCCGCGTCCGCCCGAAAGCGGCTGGTACGAGTGGAACCCGCCATTGCTGAGGCGGTCGAACCACGCCTGTGCGCTGACGCCTGCCGGGCGTTCGCCGATCTCTGTAACGAGGCCGTTCGGCGTAAAGCGTACGTGCACCAAAACCCGTTCCGACATTTTGCATCTCCTTCTTCTGACATTCACCGCGACGTTTGTTCGCAGGTCTTGTTTGATTTTTGTCAGATATGGAGATGGTATGCCAGTAAACCTTGCTTCAGCTTTTCGTTATCGAAAGTTGAAGCGCGCGAGAGTCAAAATAAGACTCAGGCCGAATGCTTTTTCTTTACTACAACGATACCTGTCGCGGCGTTCGGGTCTGTGGTGAGTTGCCAGCAATGCCCTGCGCCGTTCACGAGATGCAGGTCGAAACGTTCGTATTCCTTGAACGGGTCTTCCGTGTCGACGTCGGACGGATCGCAAAGCGTGATCGAAAGGCCGGGAAACCGGGCGCGAAGTGCCGATATGGCCCCCGCTCCCGCGTCCGCCGCCGAGAGAACCGCATCGATGCCCGCAAGGTCTTCAGCAGAAAATGGCATGATCAATCAGCGAGCTTTTTCGCTTCGACCGTGAGCGGCAGCTTCGTGTCCACAGGAAGATCCGGCAATTCGAGACGCCAGCCATTGCCGAGCGTGATGACGCCGCCCCACATTTCGGGCTTTTCCATCTCGACGATGGGTTCTTCCAGATCCTTCTTGGGCACGTAGATCGTAAGCTTGCCCTCGGTGCACTTGCGGATCATGACCTTCATTGAATTCTCCCTGGCTCCCCGGAGCCGTTTTGTGGCTGGCGGCCGCTACAAGGGGCTGATTTCGCCCTCGAAGCAACCAACGACGATCTTTTCGTTAAATTCGACGAGATAGATGTTCGTCTTCGTCTCGACATGCATCCCGACATTGACGATCTCGCCCTTTTCGCCGGCAGCGACAAGCAGGCTGTCCTGCGGCGCGTCCGGAAAGGAGCCGTCGTTGAAAAGATCCTGTGCGGCGCTGACCATCTGGCCCCACTGGAATTTCGGCGCGTTCATGTGTTCGTTCCTTCTTGGGGCGTCTCTTCCTCATCGGGATCGTCAACGAGCATGAGTTCCCTGCGCTTCATGCCCACGCGATGCCCGGTTTCGATGAATTCGACGCCATAGATATAGAATTGCTGCAAAAATGTCCCGATGCTGACGACGAAGCCTTCCTCGCCCTTTCGGCAGAGGATTTCGCCGATTTCCTTGCCGGGATAGGTGCCGTCGTTGCGCACCACCTTCTTCGAGCGCACCTTGTCGCCATAATAGAAATACGGCGCGTCGTTCAGTTCGACGATGTCGCTGTCGCGGCTGATATTCGTCATGTTGAAGCCTCGCGCGTTTTTTCGGGAGCACCGGCGGACGGAAACGGCACCACGTTGCCTTCGAATTCGGTCGCCATCTGCGCGTCGATCCGTTTCAGAACGAGTTCGCGAACGAGTTCGTCCGGATCATCGCGCATGGCCTGAAGCATACCGGGGATCATGCGGCTCGCCGCTTCGTAACGCACGCGCCAATCGGGATCGCGGTAAAAGCCGGCGAGTTCAGGCGGCGAAAGCCGGCGCGCCACCTCAAGGCGCACGCCGTCGTCCGGGTCGGTCGCAAGCCGCCAAAGCATGTCGGCATCGATGCGACGGGCGACGACGCGGCGCACCTCCGGCTCGTCGTCGGAGATCATCGCCACCAGCTCGTCGGGCGCGACGCGGCGCGCAACCACAAGCCTCACGTAATAATCCTCGTCGCGCATCATGCCGAAAAGATCGGTGGGATCGACAAGCTGCGCCACGCGTATGCGGACTTCGCGATGCGGGTCGCCGCGCAGGTTGAGGAGGTAACGCTTCGGCAGCCGTCTTGCGGCATTCCAGCGAACAGCCTCATCGGGATCGCTCAGAAGAGCGGGAAGGCGGAAGATGTCCGCGTGCTTCGCCGCGATGGCGCGCACCTCGAAATAGGGGTGGTTGAGATAGTGGTTGGCGAACTCGCGGTTCCAGTCGAAGAAGCGGTCGACGCGGCGTGCATAGCGGTCGTTCACGCAGGCGTGGCGCAGCTTGCAGCGTTCTTCCTCGGCAAGATCCCGATGACGGCAGCCCTTGCAGGCGACCGCCTGGCCCTGCCAGTCGATCGCTTCGTTGATGTCGGTGTCAGCGTCAGTCGTCATCGTCTTGCCCCATACGATCGAGCACGCCCTGCAACACCCTGGCGCCGATCTTGTCGGTCGGGTCCAGTTCCAGAAGCTTCCACACGGCGGCGCGGGCTTCGTCCATCTCCCCGAGCCGCATATTGAGATACGCATATCCTTTCAGCGAGAACAGGAAAAACCGAGGCAGCATGGCCCCGAAGTCGCCGAACTGCGCATCGTGGGCGGATACGAGCCGCCAGTCGTCGCGAAGGCCCAGATCGCGTGCCGCCTTGCGGATGCACTGTTGCGCGATTTCCAGCGTCTCTTCCAGCCGGTTCTTGTAGAAATAGAAACGGTAAAGCCCGATCAGCACCGCCGCATGGTCCGGCGCTTCCTGCCTCGCCTTGAGGAGGTGGGTTTCGGCAATCTCCGCGTTCTGGTACGAGGCGGCGGCGAGATCCAGATAGCGCTGCGCCTTCTCGGGGAGGCCCGCACCGAGAAGCGCGGCGGTCAGGAGCGCATCTTCCATCGGATGCGCTTCCCCTTTGCCGAACTCGATTGCAGGACTCATATCCATCCTTATGGTCCGCACTCTTGCGAACGGTCTCGAAAAAGATGTCTTTCCGCCTCCGGAGAAGCGGAAAAACTTATTGGACTTTAAGCTCGGTAATGTCGAACAGCACCGGCTGGGCGGTGCTGCAACCGCCAGCCTGCTGCTTCGGATCGTGAAAGACAAAACCCGACTGAAGTGGGGTGTCGGAAAAATCGATCGTCACCCCCTCCAGAAGAAGACGGCTCTCGGCACCGAGAAAAAGCTTCAGGCCGTTGATTTCGATCACCGCTTCGTCCGTTCGAGGCTCGGCCTCGACGCTGAACTCGGCGGAAAGACCGGAGCAACCGCCCGGCGCCACCTTGAGACGGAAGCCGCTACCGGGCTTGCCGTCGAAGCGAAGAAATCGCCGGATCACTTTTTCTGCTGCTGGAGTAACCGTCAGGTTCATACCTTCAATCCTTACGCAGAACGGGGATGAGCCGGATCCGGAACGCACGTGCCTTCGACCGGGCAAACCGCCGCGCACTGCGCGTCGTCGAAGTGGCCCACGCATTCGGTGCAAGCCGCCGGGTCGATGAAGTAGACGCCCTTCTTCACGCTGATGGCGGCATTCGGGCACTCGGCTTCGCAGGCCGAACAAGCGGTGCACTGGGAGGCGATGATCTTGTAAGCCATAGGGTTCAACTCCTGTCTATGGGTCTGGGTCGGGGCGGCTAGGCCGCGGTGAAGGCACCCTGCCGAATATCCGCATCGCCGCGCGCGGCGTGCACGATTTCGCCAGATTGGACTTTTTCTAAATATTCTTTGAAGTATGCAAGCGCAGATTGCTCGATGTACTCATGCGCGAAGCGATCGACCGGATCGATGCCGGCCTTGAGCAAGCCTTCCTTCGGGCAGGTGCCGATCCGGGCCACGAAAACGGCCGTGCAGTCGTTGATCGCGCGGATCACCGTTTCGAGCTTGTCGTCGTCGCCGAAACCGCCCTGGCAGTAAAGATCGACGCGGCGATGACCGATGAACTTCGCGCCGTCCGTCGAAACCTCGTAGATCTGGAATTCGGTCGCGTGGCCGAAGTGTTCGTTGACGCGGCCGTTACCCTTTGTCGCAACCGCGACCTGGATGGCGATGTCGCTCTTTTCTCCCGCGAGCTTCGCCACTTCGTCCGCCTTGGCGGCCTGCGTTGCGTCGCGCTCCGCTTCCACCTTCGCCTGATACGCCTTGCGCGCTTCGAGATCGTAGTCGATTTCCATCGCCATGACCTTCTCTGTCGTGAACTCGTCGCTGCGGTCCTCGCCGAGGAGGCCCACGGCGTCCGCACGGCACTGACGGCAGTGGCGCATCATGTTCATGTCGCCTTCGCACGCATCCTGCAACGCCTTCAGCTCCTGCGCCGTCGGGCCGCGCTGACCGTTCAGGCCGAAAACGGTGCCGTGCTCGGGCGCGGAGATCAGCGGCATGATGTTGTGCAGGAAAGCGCCGCGCGCCTTCACCGCCTTGTTCACCTCGACCAAGTGCTCGTCGTTGATGCCGGGGATCATCACCGAGTTGATCTTGCAGAGGATGCCGCGCTCGGTCAGCATTTCGAGGCCGCGAAGCTGGTTTTCGGAGAGGATGCGAGCCGCCTCAACGCCGGTATAGCGCTTGTGCTCGTAGAAGATCCAGGGATAGATCTTCGCGCCGACTTCGGGATCGACCATGTTGATGGTGATCGTGACGTGATCGATGTTGTATTGACAGATGCGGTCGACGAGCTTCGGCAGCATGAGGCCGTTCGTCGAGACGCACAGCTTGATGTCGGGTGCGGTCTGCGCGACGAGTTCGAATGTCTTGAAGGTCTTCTCGGGGTTGGCGAGTGGATCGCCCGGCCCGGCGATGCCAAGCACCGTCATCTGAGGTATGGTTGAGGCGACGGCGAACACCTTCTTCGCGGCCTGTTCGGGCGTGAGCCGCTCGCTCACCACGCCCGGGCGAGATTCATTCGCGCAGTCGTATTTGCGGTTACAGTAGTTGCACTGGATGTTGCAGGCGGGGGCCACCGCCACATGCATGCGCGCAAAGTGATGATGCGCCTGCTCGCTGTAGCAGGGGTGGTTCTTGACCTTTTCCCAGATTTCCGGCGGAAGCGTGCTTTCAGTACCCGTCGAGCCGCAACCGGATTTCCCCGGTCCGGCCTTTGTCTCACACCCTTTGCTGGCGGCAATCTTCTGGAGCAAATCGTTCAGCGGCTTGTTCTGGCCTTCGCCGGTGTCTGCAAGCTGTTCTGCGTCAAACATCATCGATCCTCGTAAAGGCCCGCCGCATGGAGGGTGAAGGCCGATGCGGCCCGTGCCCCCGGATGCGCCGCTGTTCGAGCGGCTTTCTGAAGACGGTGAAGCAATGACCGTGCCACAGGCCAGAACGCTTCTAAAATCGGGGCTGGCGGTGTGTCGGCACGCGACGGGCTGTCGCGTTTCTTACACGTCGGTGAACCGCCCAAGGCCTTTTGTACGAAATGGGCCAAGTGAGGTTCCGTAGCGCCGGGCACGCAAGCAAGTCGGGATGGTTTTTCATTTCGCCGCGAATGCCGGGGCAGCGATTTCATCATCGGGACTGCCTCGCGCATTTTTGTCAGCGCCGCGCGCCAGGAGGTGAAAAAGCGCTTCTTATTATTGATAAAATATATGGACATTATAGAATATCGTTGACCGATCTGCTTAAATTCCGGCGGGGCCGGCAATCTTGAACCGGTATCGACCCGGGTTCCGCCTGGCGATCAAGCCTCGGGCAAAGGCTTCTCGCGTCCTTGGGAGAACGGCGGTTCCCCGCTTGGGGCACACGAGAGGAATTGGGGCATGTCTTTTCAGAATAAAATGAGCGGCGCGATTCCGGCGCTGTTTGCAGCCGCTGTCGCCTTGAGCGCACCGGCATCCGCGACCGAAGGCTATTTCTTCAACGGCTACGGCATTCAGGCCGAAGGTATCGGCGGCGCAAGCATCGCATATCCGAAGGACGCGGTTGCCATCGCGAGCAATCCGGCTTCCGCGCTGTTCCTCGGCAACCGGTTCGATGTCGGCGCCGAATGGTTCCGCCCCGACCGCAGCGCGACGATCACGGGGAATGGCTACGGTCTGAATGGAAATTACGACGGCAACGCCCGTCAGGACTATCTCATCCCGCAGGTCGGCTATGTCACGCAGGTGACGCCGGATCTCGCGCTCGGCATCGCCGCCTACGGCAACGGCCTCGGTTCGAGCTACAAGAAGAACCCGTTCTTCAGCAACCAGACAACCGGTTTCAGCTTCGAGCAGTTCTTCATTTCGCCGACGGCGGCCTACCAGATCGCGCCCGGCCACTCCATCGGCGTGTCGGTCAATCTGGCCTATCAGCGCTTCAGCGCAAAGGGCCTGTCAGGCTTCACCGCTTCCTCGTCAGAGCCTTTATCGCTCACGAATAAGGGCACCGACGAAGCTTTCGGCATCGGCGCGCGCATCGGCTATCAGGGCCATGTATCAGACCGCCTGACCCTCGGCGCCACCTATGCCTCCGAGACTGCGTTTCAGGATTTCAAGGCTTACAGCGGCCTGCTCGCCGATCAGGGCGGCTTCAATGCCCCGCAGAATTTCGGCGTGGGCTTTGCCTACAAGCTGACACCGCGTGTGGATCTTACCGGCGAATACCAGTTCATCAACTACAGCAGCATCAACGCGGTCGGTAACGCGGGCCTCACCACGCTGTTCAGCGGCAAGGCGCTAGGCAGCAGCGATGGCCCAGGCTTCAACTGGAAGGATGCCAACGTTTTCCGCATCGGCGCAAACTGGCAGGCGACGCAGCAATTGCAGCTCCGCGCGGGCTATGCCTATACGAACCAGGTGATCCGCGAGGAGGAAACTTTCCTCAACATCCTTGCGCCCGCCACGGTGCAAAGCCACTTCACGGCTGGTTTCACCTGGGAATCCGCGTCGAAGAAGTGGGAATATAGCGGCTACGCGTTCTACGCGCCCGAAACCGAGGTGAAAGGGCATAACTCGCTCGCCGCGTTCGGCGGTGGCGAAGCGAACATTCGGCTTTCCGAGGTCGCGGTCGGCTTCGCCATCGGCTACAAATTCGACGAACCGAAGCGCTATAAGGATTAGCGAGATGGCATCGATATCGAACGCACTCATAGGGGGTGCCCTGATCGGGGCGGCCTCGGCGGGGCTGCTCCTCGTCAACGGCAGGGTAGCAGGCATCAGCGGCATCCTCGGTGGCGCGATAAGAGGCGAGGCGGGCGTCTGGCGGTGGACCTTCGTCCTCGGCCTCATCGCGGCCGGGTTCGCCCTCCCGGCCGTTGCCCCCTATGTGTCCGCGTTTGATATCAACCCGGTCGGCAGCCCGACCGGCGACATTCCGGCCAGCGTGACGACACTCGCCATTGCGGGCGTCCTCGTGGGTTTCGGCACGGCGCTAGGCACGGGCTGCACGAGCGGCCATGGCGTTTCAGGTATCTCGAACCTGTCGCCGCGCTCGCTCGTGGCGACACTGACTTTCATCGGTGTTGCCGCTGTGACGGTCTTCATCGTTCGCCACCTCGCTGCGGGGGCTTGAATGCGCGCGATAACGTCAGCGATCTTCGGCTTCATCTTCGGCGCGGGCCTCGTCATTTCGGGCATGACCGATCCGAACCGCGTCCTCGGTTTTCTCGACGTCGCGGGCAACTGGGATCCGACGCTCGCGTTCGTGATGGTCGGCGCGATCGCCGTCACCCTCCCGGCCTTCGCACTGGCGCGGCGCGTCAGAAATGCGGCGCTCGGCGGTCCCATTTCGATCCCGGACCGCAAGCGCCCGATCACGCTGTCGCTCGTCATCGGCGCGGCAATCTTCGGCGTGGGCTGGGGCTTGTCCGGCATCTGCCCCGGGCCGGCAATCGTTATCCTGACGACGGCGACGGTCAAGGTGTCCGTGTTCTTCGCCGCGCTCGTTCTGGGGCTATGGATCGCCTCCTTGGTGCCTGCCCGGGCACAGAGGCGCGAGCGCGACGATGCGCTGCAAAACCTCATCCGCTAGCTGGGCCTTTAAACTGGGGCGGCGTTCAAACCTTCTCGTTTTCGCGATAGAGGCCGTCCACCACCGGCGTCAACCGCGTGATCACTGCTTGCCGCTTCACCTTGAGCGTGGGCGTGAGATCGCCGTTCTCGATGGACAGCGGCTCCGGCACGATGGCGAAGCGGCGGATATTCTCCACGCGGGAGTGCCTGGCGTTGATCGCGTGGATGCCCTCCTGAATCTCCTCGCGGATTGCCTCCATCAGCGCCGGGCCGTCGGCCATTCCGCGCTCGCTCGCGAACCGCTCGGCAACCGCCTTGTCGAGCGTGATCAGCGCGCCGAGATAGGGACGCCGCTCGCCGCAAACGATGGCGTGTTCGACCAGCGGAAGCGCCACGAGTTCCATTTCAAGGTTGGCGGGCGCGACGTTCTTGCCGCCGGATGTGATGATGATGTCCTTCTTCCGGCCCGTAATATAAACGTAGCCGTCCAGATCCACGCGGCCGAGATCGCCGGTGCGCAGCCATCCCTCCGTGAAAGTGCGCGCGGTCGCTTCGGGGTCTTTGGCGTAGCCCGTGAACATATACGGCCCGCGTATCAGGATTTCGCCGTCGCGGTCGATCTTGAGGTCGAGGCCGGGATAGGGTTTGCCGACCGATCCGATTTTTGTCGCGCCCTTCAGGTTCGTGGTGCCGACGCCCGCGCTTTCCGACAGTCCCCAGAGTTCGCGCACGGGTAAGTCGAGGCCGGTCAGGAAGCGCAGCGTTTCCTCCGGGATCGGCGCGGCGCCGACACCGAGATGCTTCGCGCGGTCGAGGCCGATGAGGCGCTTCGCCTTCCGATGGAAAAGCCGCGATGCCACGGCTTTGGCCAGCGCGGTTTTCAGGCCGATGGGTTCGCCCGCTTGTTCCTTGCGGTGCCATTCCCGACCGACGCCAAGCGCCCACCGCGCAATCATCGCCTTCGGTCCCCTAGCAGCCGCGAGCTTGCCTTGCACGGCGCTGGCAAGTTTCTCGTAAACGCGCGGCACGCCGAAAAAGAAGTCCGGCCGCACCTCCGGCAGATGCTCGCCGAGGCTCGAAACGTCGCGCGCGAAGTAGACGGCATTGCCGACCATGATCTGGAAATGGATCGTGAGAATGCGTTCGGCGATGTGCGCGAGCGACAGATACGAAATCGTGCGGTCGCCGCCGGTGACGTCGAACAGCTTCAGCACGAGCGCCGCCGTCTTCGCGAGCGCGTCGTGGCTGATCTGCACGGCCTTCGGCGGGCCGGTCGTGCCGGAGGTGTAGATGAGACAGCCTACATCTTTCGGCTGGATCGCCTGCAAGCGCCGCTCGACCTCCGCGTCGAAACGGTCATCGCCCTTCGCCATGAACGCGTCCCACGTCATTTGCAGCGGGTCCGCCGCATCCGCGCCGCGCATCATGACCACGTGCCGGAGATGGCTCAATCCTTCGCGCTGGCTCGCGATGCGGCGGAAGTGCTCATCCTTCTCGGCAAGCACGACTGCACATTCCGAATGCTCGATGATGTAGGCCGCGTCCTGCGCCGACGCCGTGAAGTAGATGCCCGCGACATTCGCCCCGACCATCATGGCTGCGACGTCCATGATAATCCATTCGGGACGATTGTAGCCGATGATGCCGACCGCATCGCCCGGCTTCACGCCGAGCGCGACCAGCGCCCGCGCCGCGCGACGCACCTCGTCGCGGAAGATATTCCATGGCGTCGGCGTCCAGCTCTCCGCATCCCGCACGTAATAGGCGGGCGCATCGCCGCGCCGCGCCGCCGTTTCGAGGAAGCGCCGGGGCGGAGAAACGAAAGGCTCATCCTCAAGCGGCGCCGGTTCCTGCCTCCTCATGATGCGATCCTCCCAGGCTCATCATTGTTCTGGCTTCTTCGGGCGAGGCGATTTCGCGCCCCGCACTCGTGGCACATTTGGCCAGCGCCTCAATCAGCGCGCCGTTGCTTTTCGCCTTATCGCCGTTCGGCAGGTAGAATGTGTCTTCGAGGCCGGTGCGCAGCATGCCCCCGAGTTCCGCCGCGCGCTGATGAACGGGCCAGATTTCGGTGCGGCCGATGAGCGTCGTCTGCCAGAGCGCCCCGTCGCGGCGATATTTCAGCAGCAGCGCGAGCAGGTCGGCGTCAACCGGCATGCCCGAGGCGACGCCCATCACAAAATTGTACTGCGCGGTCTTCGCCATCCCGTTCTCGACGTAAAGGCCGACCGAACGCACGATGCCGACATCGAAGCATTCGAACTCCGGCAGCGAGCCCGCTTCCGCCATTGCGAGGAGAAAGCCCTGCACCTTCGACACCGGGTTGTCGAACAGCAGCGGCGGCCATGCCCAGCGCCCGTCTGAGCGAAGCTTGAGATAGTTGAGGCTGCCCGCGTTGCAGGCCGCGATTTCGGGCCGCGTGCGCTTGATGCAGGCGACCGGGCCGGAAATGTCGGGGCCGACCGTGCCCGTCGTCTGGTTGATGACGATGCCGGGGCACGCCGCGCGGATCGCATCGACGGCAGCCGCAGCGACCGCCGGCTCCCAGGTCGGCAGGTGGCCGAGGCCCTCGCCTTGCGCGCGGAAGTGGATATGCACGATAGCCGCGCCCGCGTTCCAGGCTTCACGAGCGGAGACAGCCATCTGCTCCGGCGTCACCGGAATCATCGGATGCTGGCGCGGGTCGGTGAGCACGCCGTTCAGCGCGCAGGTGAGGATGGCTTTATCGGACATCTGCGGGCGCATCCTCCGTTTCTATTTCAAACAACAGTGCGCCGCTTGCCACCTGCGAGCCCGCGCCGGCATGCACCGCCGCGATGCGGCCCGGTGCGAGCGCTGTTACGCGCGTTTCCATCTTCATGGCTTCGATGAGCGCCAGCGTCTCGCCCGCCGCCACGGCCTGCCCCGGTTGGGCCAGCACCTTCACGAGCAGGCCCGCGACGGGAGCGGCGATGCGCCCCGCGTCCGCCACGTCGTCCGCTCGGGCGTGGTCCGGCTCCGCGAAGGCGAAGGCTGCGCCGGCGATGGCGAGATGAAGCTTTGCGTTGCCCCATGCCGCCGTTGCGCGCCGCCGGACGCCGTCCGCCTCGAAAACGATACGGGGGGGAGCGTTCTCGATCAGCGCGATGTCGAGCCGATCGCCGCCGACCGCAACCGCCATCGGGCCGGAGCGCGGACGCGTATAGGTGAGGCGCTTCGTTTCGACGCCGCAAGTGAGGGTGAGCGAAAAATCGAAGGCGCTGCCGGACCAGAACCATTCGCCCGCGCCGCCGCTGCCCTCGGCATGAAGCGCGGCGGCGAGCGCCCAGTGCAACGGTGCGGGGCGAGCCTGCGCGAATGGCGACGCTTCATCGCCCGCCGCCGCATGCGTCCAGTCGTCGAGCGTCGTCGTGGCGATTTCTGCGCGCTCGAACGCCTCGCTGCGCAGGAGCGCGATCAGGAATCCACGGTTGTTGAGAAGGCCGAGCAGCGGGACATCCTCCAGCGCCGAGGCGAGCCTGCGCGCCGCTTCGGTGCGATCTCGCCCCTTCGCGATGGCCTTAGCCACCATCGAATCGTACCACGGCGAAACCTCGCTCCCCGTCTCGACGCCGGTATCGAAGCGAATGGAGCCGCCTTCCTGCGGCGCGAAGTGGGCCACTATGCCGGTTTGCGGGCGAAACCCGTCATAAGGGTCTTCGGCGCAGAGCCGCGCCTCGATGGCGTGTCCGCGGATCGCGATTTCCCTCTGGCGGAGCGGGAGCGGCTCCCCGGCGGCGATCCTGAGTTGCCAGTCCACCAGATCGACGCCGGTCACCATTTCCGTGACGGGATGCTCCACCTGGAGGCGCGTGTTCATTTCGAGGAAATAGAAATTCCGCTCTGCGTCTGCGATGAACTCCACCGTGCCGGCGTTGCGGTAGCCCGCCGCTTTCGCCAGCGCGACCGCATAGCCCGTCAGCCGCTCGCGATGCGCGGGCGTGAGCACGGGGCTCGGCGCCTCCTCGACGATCTTCTGCCGCCTCCGCTGCGTGGAGCAGTCGCGCTCGAAGAGATGAACGACATTGCCGTGATCGTCGCCGAAGATCTGCACTTCGAGATGGCGAGGGTGCTCGATCAGCTTTTCCAGCATCAGCCGGTCGTCGCCGAACGCGGCCTTCGCCTCCCGCCGTGCCGCTTGAAGCGCGTCCGGCAATTCCGCCGCCGCATGGACCGCGCGGATGCCGCGCCCGCCGCCTCCCGCGACGGCCTTCACCAGCAGAGGAAAGCCGATGGCGGTCGCCTCGGCGGTGAGGCGTCCGTCGGCCTGATCCCCGCCGCGATAGCCCGGAACGCACGGCAGACCCGCCGCCTCCGCGATGGTTTTCGCAGCCGCCTTGTCGCCCATGGAGCGGATGACATGCGCAGGCGGCCCGACGAACACCAGCCCCGCCGCTTCGCACGCCTCCGCGAAGTCGGCGTTTTCGGCAAGGAATCCGTAGCCTGGATGGATTGCTTCCGCGCCGGTCTTCGTCGCGGCGTCGAGGATGCGGTCGATGTCGAGGTAGCTTTCGCGCGGTGGCGGTGGGCCGATGCGAACGGCTTCGTCGGCTGCGCGGGTGTGCAGTGCGTCGGCGTCCGCGTCGGAGAAGACAGCCACCGTCCGATACCCCATCGCGCGCGCCGTGCGCACGACCCGGCAGGCGATCTCACCGCGGTTCGCGATCAGAAGCTTGCGAAATCGCCGTGCCGTCATTCTGGCTCCGCTCGTTGCGACGAAACTAAATTATTGCATAACAGTCATTCGCGCAACGCATGGGACGCTAGCTAAACCGAAAGGCGAATAAAAAAACGCCGCCCCGGAAGAGCGGCGTCGCCTTGAAGACAGTTCGATTTGGGGGCGTTCCGCTGCCGCACGCCGATCAGGAGCGCGGCGGCGCCTTCACCGCCAGCAACAGGTTCGACGGCTTGCCCCAGCGATAGCCGACCGTGAAGCCGAGCGGTCCCTTGCTTTCCTTCTTGAAAAGGTCGACGAGCTTCGGCTGCTGCGCGTGGCGGAACTGCGCGATGGGCGCCAGATAGGTGCCGAACGGCTGAAGCTGCCAGTTTGCGTCGAGATACTTCACCGGGATGCCGGTGTCGTCCTGCACGAGCGCTGCCGAATGCTTCAGGAGAAAGTCGCGCACGTCGGAGAAGCCGGGATTATGCAGCAGGTAGGACGCGCTTTTGATGAAGGCGTCGCCCTGGCCGTAGCCTTCGAGAAATTTCAGGAAGCCGCTTGCCTGCACACCCTTGTTGGAAAGGTCGGTCTTGAAATAGTAGATCGTCTGCTCTTCGCCATCCGCGCCCGCGAGCACGATCTTCGCGCCCTTGGCGGCGGAGTCGATGCCCGGCTCGTCGGCCGCGTGCAGCTTGCCTTCGCGGTCGAGCGCGACAAGGCTCACATCCTTGATCTCCTTGCCGGAGCGGGCGGCGAATACATAGATGATCGGCAGCGTACCCGACAGCTTGCGGCGCGAAAGCTGATGGCCCATCTCGCTCGTGATGAAGTAGCTGTGCTTCAGGAGGTTGCCGAGCGCGGCGCGGGTGCCGTTCAGTTCGTTATTCGCCGTCCTGACGGTCAGGTCGGAAAGCTCCGGGATCGAACCCGAGGGCTCAAGCCCTGCCATGATGATGGTCTTTGCCTTGGGAAAAAACGCATTGGCGTAAAGATAGTCGGGGCCGGAGAACAGGTAATAGAGTGTCGGCTCCTGCTGCTTCACGTTATCGGAAGACCAGCCACGCACTTTCGAGAGCTGCTTGTCTTCGAGCTGTTTCCAGCTCGTGTCCATGAAAGCCTGATGTTTCTTGAACGCGGCATCCTTCGCCACGGCCTGAAGCGGCGAATTTTCCGACGGCTGGATACCGGCGAGCACGCGCGCGATATCGGTCTGCGCCTGACCGTCGGCGGCCATGAGAGCGCCGGGCAGGGCTGTCAACAATGCAATGCCGGCGAGGAAGGATCTGACGGGGAAACGGAATATCATGGTCAAGCTATTCCCTTGCTGAGAGCCGCGCTGAACTTTGCCGAAACTGCGTAGAGAAGAAGCCCCGTGATCATGAGACCGAGGCTCGCGAGCGACTGTCCGGGCCGCTCGATGAGAAGGTGGACAAGCACGAACCCCGTCACCCCGAGGAAGAAGACGGGCGTCAGAGGATAGGCCCAGGCCTTGTAGGGACGCGGCAGGTCCGGGCGGCGCACGCGCAGCACGATGACGCCCAGGACTGTCAGGAAAGAGCAGAGCGTGAGCGCGAACTGGATGAATTCGAGCACCGTCTCGAAACTCTGCGTCAACAGCAGCGCCGCCGCGACGACAAGCTGGAACACGATGGCATTGACCGGCACGCCCTTGCTCGACGTTTTAGCGAACACAGCGAGCATCGGATTGTCTTCGCCCATGGCCTGCGCCACGCGAGGCCCGATCCACGTCATGGCGCTGACCGCCGAGATCAGTCCCAGGCAGATGAGCGCGGCGACGATCTGGCCTCCCGTTTCGCCGAAGATGTGCCGCCCGGCGATCAAGCCGACTTCGATCTGGCCGGCGAGTTCGCCGATCGGCGTCGTGTAGAGGAACACGGCATTGAGGGCGACGTAGAGCGCGGTCACGATCAGCACCCCATAAAGAAGCGCGCGCGGAAGGGTCTTTTCCGGCTCCTTGATCTCGCTCGAGATGTAAGTTGCGGCATTCCAGCCCGAATAGGCATAGAGAACGAAAACGAGGCTGATGGCGAAGGGCGCGCTCGTCAAGTACCCGAAATCGGCCCCGGACGGCGCGAAGGAAATGGGCTGTGGCTCGCCCCATATGAAGCCGGCCGCGATGAAGCCGACGATGAGGCCGAGCTTGATGAAGGTCGATATGTTCTGAAGCACGCTTCCCGTCCTCACGCCCATCAGATGCACGATCGATACGGTGATCACCAGAGCGACGCCAAGCGTCAGGACCGGCGCGCCGGGGAAAACCCCCGCGAAATACTGGCCGAACGCCATGGCCGCGAGCGCAACCGGCGCGGCGAAGCCGACGGTGGCGGAAATCCATCCGGCCATGAAGCCGACGGCGGGGCGGAACGTGCGCGACAGGAAATTGTATTCGCCGCCGGAGCGCGGAAAGGCTGCTGCAAGCTCTGCATATGACAATGCACCGCAAAGTGCCACCAGGCCGCCGACGACCCACAGCATGAGCAGCGAGAAGCCTGAAGGGATGTCGCGGACCTGGAAGCCGAGGCTTGTAAAGACGCCCGTGCCGATCATGTCGGCGACTGCGAGCGCAGTTGCCGTTACAATGGATACCTTGGGCAGGTCCACCGACCCGAATTTGCCCCCGGACGAAGGCGCGCCAGTATCCTGCGCGTGAACCGATGCATCACTCATACCCTGCTCATATCAATTAAAGACGATTTCAACAATTCCACCGGGAAGGTTAACACTCCGGTAGTTGCGTCATGGCAACTTGGGCTGCGCGTTCAAGCGGATTGTACTCTAGCGGGAAAGGCATTTAGAAAGTCCTTTCGGCTAAGCTCGGGAAGCGGCCCATGATATGGTCACGATTGCGGGTTATCCCGTTCCGCACGTGTGGCGAGTGCAAGCCGCCGAATATGTTTGTTGGTAGCGTGCGAGTATCCGTGTCCGTCCTGTCGAGAGTATCCGTCGAGTTTTTTTCGAGGCTGCGTTTCCCGATTGTCGCAGCACTCTTCCTTGCGGCGGCTGGCTGCCGGTCCGAAACGGACGCCGTCGACTTCGCGAAGACCCCGGATGCGTCGGCCCTGAGCATGGAGCTTCCTCCATCGGGGTTGGCGGCGACGAGCCCCGCCGCAGGCGACCGCCTGAACCGATCCGCCAAGCAGGGCGTTCTCAAACAGCACAATCCGAAAGCCGCGACGGCCCCGTCTGCCATCGCCCTGGCCTCGGCGTCCGCCGAACAGCGGCCAGTCGAAAGGCGTGCTCCCGCCGAGATGCCTGCGATGATGGCGGTTTCGATGCCGGTCGAGGCACAGGCTCCCTCGCTTCTCGTGCCGGTCAAGATGGTGAAGAAAGGCTCGCCGATCAAAGCCGAACCGCCGCTCCTGCCGCTCAGGCAGACGCGCACGAAGCTCGTGCCCTTGCAAAACGCGCCATTTCCCTATCGCGGCGTCAATCCGATGACGGGCCACCCGTTCCTCAATGTGAACGACGGCGGCAGGCGCGGCCACGGCACGTCGAGCGGGGCGGTATACTGGGAAGACAAGACCTACAGCGATAGCCGCACCTTGCTGCACATACCCCGCGGCTTCGACCTCCGGCGCCCGGCGCTCATGGTGCTGTTCCTGCACGGGCATGGCGCCACCTTGCAGCGCGACGTGATCCAGCGGCAGCGCGTGCCGGAGCAGGTGTCCGAGGCGGGCGTCAATGCGGTGCTCGTCGCGCCGCAACTCGCGTCCGATGCGGCGGATTCGAGCGCGGGCAAGCTTTGGGAGCCCGGCGGCCTTCGCCGCTTCCTCGACGAGGCAAGCGACGAACTCGCGAAGCTGCATGGCGATCCGCGCTCCAGGGCCTATTTCGACCGCATGCCGATTGTGATCGTCGCCTATAGCGGCGGTTACGCAACGGCGGCTTCCTGCATCCGTCACGGCGGCGCGGACGAGCGCTTGCGCGGCGTGGTGCTGCTCGACGCGCTTTACGGCGAGACGGACACCTTCGCGAACTGGATTTCATCGCGCGACAAGGCATTTTTCCTCAGCGCTTACGCGTCGTCCACGCGGGCGCGCAACACGGAGCTTGCCGACATTCTGAAGGGCAAGGACGTGGCGCTGAACACCAAGCTGAAAGGTCCGCTCCGCAGCGGAAGCGTGACGTTCATCTCCACCGAACCGGGCACGGATCACCGCGACTTCGTGACGAAAGCGTGGGCGCATTATCCCATAAGGGATTTGCTGCAAAGGCTCCGCGTCGAAACGCGGTGATTCACAGGCTTCAGCTTGTCGAAGCGTAATGTCTACTTCACGGGTCGGGGCCATGTTTGGTGCCGCATTATCTGCGCGGTGGCTCGGCCCTCCAATCCGCGAGCTTTAAGCGCCCTTCGAGCGACATATCCAGCGCTGCCGAGGCAATAATATCCTCAATCACCGTCTCCAGCCGACGACGCGCGTCCCGGGCTTCCGCCATGGCCTTCCGTGTTGCGTCGCCATCATAGGGATCGGCGCGCAGAGCGAGGCGCAGCGCGTCTCGCGCCCGGTGAGCGGCGGCATGCTTCTCGTCAACCTCGCTGCCGCGCTCGGCGTACGCGGCCTTGAGGCGATCGGCATCTTGCGCCGGAAGCTGCGCCGCAAGTCTCTCGAATTGAACGGCCGGGCCACCCCTGCCGCCGTGAAAGGCCGGTTTGAGCAATGCGGTGAGCGAAAACGCCGCTGCGCAGCAGATGAAAAAGATGTTCAGGGCGAGCGACCAGAAAAGCAGTCGGCGACGCGGCCTGTTCTCTGTGGCGATGGTGTCTTGCGCGCTCATCAGAAGGTTCCAATCGCGGTTTCGGACTGAAAGATTGCGGCGATGGTGTCGGTGGTCTGTTCGTCCTGCGTGATCTTCTGTGCCCAGAAGATGCCGAGCGCGATGCCGCAGGCTGCCGCAAGCGAAAGCGCGGCAGCTCCAGGCAGAACAGGGCGTGAGAAAAGCCGGTTGCGCGCCTGGCTTTCCGGTTCGTCGCGCCGTCGCGCCGTCGCCGGCCTGATGGCGTAAGCCCCGGCTGAAGGGGGCATCTGAGCAGGGAGAGGGTCGGGCAGCGCTGCGAGAAGCCGCGCAGCGATAACCTCGCCCTCGGTTTTGGATGGCGAGGCAGCGAGACCTGCGCGGATGAGCCCGTCGAGACGGCGCGCTTCCGCCAGAGCAGCCGCCGCTTCCGCATCGCTGGCGACGAGACGCTCGGCGGCGCCTTGATCCGTGTCGGGCCACCCGGAAAGATCGCTGCCGTGACTATCGAGGAGATCCTGAAAACGGGCGCGGATCATGGGTGGCTCCCTGACGTGAGGTCATCATGTTGCGCGCGAAGCACGGCGCGCAGCGTTCGCTTGGCACGCACGAGGAGCGCTTCCACGCTTGAGACCGTCGTCTCAAGCACGGCAGCGGCCTCGGCATTGCTGAGGTCTTCGTAATAGGTCAGCACGATAGCGGCGCGCTGTCGGTCCGGCAGATCGGCAATCGCGCGCGCCATTGTGGCATCGGCTTCCTGCCTTTCGAGGTTCGCATCCGCCGAAGGCTGCGGGTCCGGTATCTCCGCCGCGTCGTCGAGCGGAGCGAAACTTCTCTGCCGCTGCCTGTTGAGGCAAAGATTGACGACCACGCGATAAAGCCACGTCTTGAAAGCGGCCTCGGCGCGCCAGCGCGGCGCATTCAGCCACACACGGAGCATCGCCTCCTGCGTGATCTCCTCGGCATCGGCGGGGTTCGCGAGCATGCGCCGCGCCAGCGCGAGCGTTCGAGCGGCATGGCGGGCAGCAAGGCGACGGAAAGCGGCCTCGTCGCCCTGCGCCACGCTTCGCATCAGGGTTTTGTCGCATGCATCGTCATAGGTATCGTCGGTCTCGACGGCGCGACGGACTTCCGCTCCGTCCGGGTGCGCATCCTTATGGGGAGGCGACACCACGAATGGCCTCGCGCGCGTTTCTTGCTTCATCCATGCAACTGCCCCGGTAGACACGCGGTCGCCTCCGCCTCGTCGCGCAAGGCCCGCATTGGCGCCTGCTTACCATCTTGGACACGGCAAGCGCAAAGATCCTGCGCAATGACCGTCCGCGCGGGCGTGGCGTACGACCGAAGGAAACAGCCGCAGAAAGCTGCGCAGGTTTTCGCGCCGCCGCCGTGTTCAAGCTTCAGGACGGCGGGCTTCTTTCCACAACTCGCCCGGTCGGATCGAATGAAGAAACCGCAAGGCGCCTCCTCGGAGGGGCAGCTTCGGCTGAAGGAACATGACATGAATGGTTTTCTCGGGCGCGTGACGACGCCTTTCACGTTTGGCCTTTTCGCGGTGTCCGCGATTTCGGGTGTGGCGTTGTTTTTTCACCTGGGCTCAAACCTTTTTCACAGCATGCATGAATGGCTGAGCCTGCTTTTGTTCGTGCCGTTTCTGTTGCATGTTTCGCGGCACTGGGGCGCGATGAAGGGCTATTTCCGGCGCGGCGCGATGGTGATTCCGCTCGTGCTCTCGCTCGCCGCCGCTGCGGCCTTCATAATTCCCGCAGCGATGAAGGGCCCGACCGGTTCGCCGCGAGCGGCCGTCATGCTGATGGTGCAGACACCGCTCGACACTCTCGCCCCCGTGCTGAAGACAACGCCCGATGCTTTGAAGGCGAGCCTCACCCAGCGCGGCTATAAAGTGGCCTCGACCGCCGAGACACTTGCGAGCGTGGCGGCTGCCTCCGGTGCGCCGGCGATCAAGCTGCTGGTCGAAGTCATTCCGTCCCGGTAATCGGCCATCGGCCGCAAGCGGTCGGTCCGGCTTGGCCTTCTGAACAGCACCGTAGCCTTGACCGGCCATACCGGCCCCGATAGCTTGTTTTAAGCCCGCATGTGATCACTTCTCTCGCAGGACCAGCCGTGCCCCGCTTCGCTCTCGCCTCCCACTGTCGTGGTCGCTTGCGTCTGCGCTCCCCGCGATGGCGCGCCAAATCAGCGCTCGATGCCCTGGTGCGGGCGGTCGGAGCGATAGAGGGCGTGGAGCGTCTCGAACCCAACCCGAGGGTGGGCAGCCTCCTGGTGTTTTACGATCCCGTTCGGTTGCCGCCTTCATCGTTGCTGGCCCGGCTTTCCCCGCTGCTCGGTGAGGAAGAGGCGTCAGCCGTGCCACAGCGCGACGGGAATGATGGCGCCAACGACGATAGCGAAACCCAAGCTCGCGACGCCAACCGCTGGGCGGTTCCCGCGGTCAGCCGGGACATCAATCGTGCCGCCAAGATCGGCATGCTGGCGACCACGGGTTTGACTGTGGCGGCGCTTGGTTTCAATCGCCGTGTGCATGCCATCGCCGGCGGCGCAGGTCTCGCCTTTCTTGCGGTGCATCTGCTGCATCATCGCCGCAAGATCTTGCGGTAAGCGGACGAGACGCGACGCGCGCGGATGGGCGAACTGCGCTTTCGGCCCTTGCATCAAAGCGTCGACGTCGCACCGCATCGCGGGCGTCCTCGAAATCGCCATCGCGTTCCATCTGCCCGAGTAGCGCGACGCGATCGAGGCGTCATGCAGCCTTTTCGGCTTTCTCGACTTCGGCAAGCCTGCTGTCCACGCGCCGGATGTCAGCCGCAAGTCCGTGCAGTCGAACGAGCAGCTTTTCGGAGATGTGCTGCGCCAGTTCGGGGTGCTGCTCCATCGTCGCGCGGAAAGCATCGCGGGAGAATGCCAGCGCCCGCAGACGCTCCTGCGCCGTCACGGTCACGCTATGAACGGTTTCCACCAGCATGCCGAGTTCGCCGACAAGCGTGCCGGGCCACAGATCCTCGACGTAAAGCTCGCCACCCTCAATGCGAGGGCAACCAGCCTTTCCGGTCATGATCAGGTAAGCGGTGCTGCCGGTCTGGCCTTCGGTAATAAGCTCGGCGCCTGCCTCGAAGAATGTCTTCTGGCCGACAGCCGCAATCGCTTCAAGAAGCTCTTCAGAAAGCCCACTGAAGAGGGGAACCTGCTGTAAAAGCTCGATTTTATGGTCGAGCATAGAACCACCCGTTTCTTTGATTCGGCCAACTCTCCTACACGTTTACAACTACCGAGGTAGAGTTTTGTTTGATTCGCCTCGGTTCGCAACGATATTAACGAAACCCTACTTCTCGCCGCCAAATCGGCGAGTGGGTTGGCGCGGGTCGCTTTTAGTGAAAGCGTCGGTTTGCGTCTCCGCTTCGACCGTCTCCGGTCCCGGCAGAGGCGCAGCACTGTCCTTCTTTTCGAGCAGCAGTTCGAAATCGCGCAGATCCTTCGCGAAAGATCGCAGTCTGAGAAGGAGATTGTCGGCCAATTGGCGCGCAATGCTCGGGTCGCGCTGCATGACGCGCGTCAGCCGGCTGCGCCGCAATGCAAGCGCGCGCACGCGTTCCGAAGCCTCGACGGTGAGCGGATAGACGGTTTCCACGAGCATCGCCATCTCGCCCACCAAAGCGCCCGCCCCGATCGGCTCACTCTGGATACCCATCCCCGGAAAGCCCGCGCAACGCACTGAGCCGGACAGAACAAGATAAGCGCAGTCTCCCGCGCCGTCTTTCCTTGTCAGAAGCTGCCCGGGCTCGAAATACACCTTCTTCCCGGCTTCCAGAATCGCGGTGAGTTGCTTCTCCCCAAGGCCTTTGAAAATCGGCAGTGCTCGAAGAAGCTCGACATTGGAATCGAGCATTGCTGAGGAACCTATCGCTTGAGTGGCCGAACTCCTTCAACCCATACGAACGGGTCCGAACATTGCGCGATTCGGTTATGCAACTCAAGGTTGTTTTTGATGCAGAAGCCCTTCGCGGTGCGGCGCGAAACAGGGGTCTTCTCTGTCGAGAAACCGCGCCTTACGGCACAAGCTTGTAGCCGCCTGCCTCGGTGATCAGCAGTTCGGCCCGCGACGGGTCTTTTTCAATCTTCTGCCGAAGGCGGTAGATGTGGGTCTCCAGCGTGTGCGTGGTGACGCCCGCATTGTAGCCCCAGACTTCATGCAGGAGCACATCGCGCGAGATGACCTTTTCGCCCGCGCGGTACAGATACTTGAGGATAGACGTTTCCTTTTCGGTCAGCCGCACCTTCGCCCCCTTCTTGTCGACGAGCAGTTTCGCCGACGGGCGGAAGGTATATTCGCCGATGGTGAACACCGCCTCCTCGCTATGCTCATGCTGGCGAAGCTGCGCGCGGATGCGGGCCAGAAGTACCGCGAAGCGGAAAGGCTTGGTGATATAGTCGTTCGCGCCGGACTCGAGGCCGAGAATCGTGTCCGAATCGGTGTCGTGCCCCGTCAGCATGATGATCGGATTTTTGAATCCGTTCTTGCGAAGGATGCGGCACGCCTCGCGGCCGTCCATATCGGGCAACCCCACGTCGAGGATCACGAGATCCGTATGCTGACCCTTGACTGCTGTGAAAGCTTGCGCGGCGCTGTGCACGACCTGCGGATTGAACTCTTCATGAAGCGCCAGTTGCTCGATCAACGACAGCGCAAGGTCTTGATCATCGTCGACAACCAGGATATTGCGCGTGTTGCTCATTTTAAACTCCGGGCGGAAGATCGCGCTGTTTGAATTAAACGACGGTACTGGCCGACGCAAAGGGTGACTTAGGTGCCTAAGGCGAATGTACAGCAAAAGCCCCGCCGGAAAACGCGAAAACGCACATTGGCGCGCGTCCTAACACTATCGGACGCCGCTACGTCGGGGATTATGACATACGGTCATTTACAGTTTTCCGTGGCGCTTGGGAAGTCTGGTATTCGCTCCACGAAGCGTGAGGGCGACGGCGCCACGCCGTTGGGCCGATGGCGGATCTTGACGGTGTATTATCGACCCGACAGACTGCGCCGGCCGCTCGCTGGAGTGCCGGTTCGCGCCAATTCGATCACCAACGGCTGGTGCGATGCGGCGACAGACCGCAACTACAACCGCAGGGTGTCGATGCCTTACCCGGCGAGCGCCGAGCGGCTTTGGCGAAACGATTCGCTTTACGATCTCGTCGCCGTGCTCGACTACAATATCGCACCCCGCTCCAAAAGGCGCGGCAGCGCCATTTTCATGCACGTTGCGCGCAAGTCGTTCGCGCCGACGGAAGGGTGCATCGCCACGACCCGTGCGCACCTTCTCCGCTTTCTCGCGGCGACGAAAGCGGGAACCGTGATCGCGGCCGGGCGAAACGCGCCGCCCCGTCCCGCGATCAGCGCGGCCGCCTCGGATTCAGGTAAAGGTCGGCTTCCTGCTTGTCGATCGCGAGCGAAATGGCGCCCTGCCGAACACCTCTCACCACGCGTCCGACATGGCGGCGTGCCGCGCCGTTGAACTTCAGCATGCCGCATATGAGTTGAAGCGTCGTCACCAGAAGCGTGGAAGGCGCGCCGTCGAGCGTCACATCCCAGCGCCCGGCCATGTGGAACACATGGCCGTTCAGATGACCGATGCGCGCGCCTGTCTGGTCATAGAGCGTGTAGTCGCCGCCGAAATTGATCCAGTCCTGCCGCAGCCTGTAAAACCGCGCTTCGCCGCCTTCGATCAGAAAGAACGAGAACTCTTCCGGCAGGCCCGGCCATTTGCGCGCCGAGCGCTCCACCTGCACAATCTGGTCGTGTCCGTCGATGTTGAGCGACCACGATGTCACCGGAAAGCCGCGCGCCCCCGTCGAGAGCTGCACGCTGCGCCCCACCAGCAGGTCGATGCTTCCGCGCCACGTCATCGACGGAGTGAAGAGCTTCAGCACGACCCGTTTCGCGCCCGGCTCCTCGGATTTCCACAGGCCCTCTCGATAGGTGATCAGGCCAGCGCGTTCGCCGCCTTCGAGCACCTCGCCGATCACATCGCTGTCCGCCGTGAATTGCCGCGACTTGGCGCGATGCCGGGAATGCACGAAAAGGCCGACCTCGACATCGTTGAGGCCGGTCCACCACATATCCACGGTGAAGTTCCTGGCTGCCGCCTTCGCCCGACCCATCCGCGTACCCCTCAGAATCACCTGCGCGAAGCTTGCGCCAATTCGGGGTTCGAGGCTGCGGGAATGCGCCGCAATCCACAGCCGCATGCACCGAGACCGGATCAGGCCGCGATCGGAACGCCCTTCCCGCTCAGACGCCCGCCTGCGGCTTCTCCGGCGGATCGTCTTCGAGCGCGCGCCACGCGGCGCCGTCGAGATCTTCATATTGGCCGGACTTCAGCGCCCATATGAACCCGCCAAGGCCAAGAGCGCCGAGAAACAGGGCGATGGGGATCAGCCACGCAAGCGAGGTCATGCCTTGATCTCCAGTTTCGCGGTACGCAGCCGAACCGCGTTCAGCGTGACGAGGATGGACGATGTCGACATTGCAATGGCTGCGACGAGCGGGTTCACGAAGCCCGCGATGGCCAGCGGCACGAACACGATATTGTAGCCGAAGGCGATGGCGAAGTTCTGGAATGACATGCGCCGCGCCTTCTTCGCCGTGGCGAGCAGTTCGACTACCGGCGAGAGCTTCGCGCCTTGAAACACAGCGTCAGAGGCCGTCTGGCTGATGTCGGCTGCGCTCGATGGCGAGGCGGAAGCGTGCGCGGCCGCGAGTGCGGGCGCGTCGTTCAGGCCGTCGCCGACCATGAGCACGCGATGCCCCTCAGCCTTCAGCTTGTCGAGACGCGCAATCTTTTCGTCGGGCTTCAGCCCCGCGCGCCAGTCCGCGATGTGCGCGGCGGAGGCTGCGGAGGCGACGGCTTCGATGCGGTCGCCGGACAAAAGCTCCACGCGATAGCCCGCGCGGGTGAGCGCATCCACGGTAACGGCGGCGTCCTCGCGAAGTTTGTCCTCGAAGCGGAAGGCCACCGGCGCCGCGCCGGGCCGCGTATACCAGAGTGATGCCGATGACGCTTGCGCGTCGTCCAAGCCGCACCAGGCGGCCGAGCCGAGCCGTTCCTCGCCGCCATCGGTCGCCCAACGCAGCCCGAAGCCCGGCTTTTCTTCCACGCCGCCTGCCGCCGACACGGCGCCGAAGCGTGCCTTTGCCGCCTGCGCCACGGCTTGCGCGTAAGGATGACGGCTTGCGGCGGCGAGCGCAGATGCGGCCTTGAGCGTTGCGTCGTCGATCGTGTCGCCGTTCGCGAGCGAAGGAATGCCCGCCGTCAGCGTGCCGGTCTTGTCAAACACGGCCACATCGGTTTCAGCGAGCCGTTCGAGGCCGTCCGGCGCCTTCAGCAGAATGCCCTTGTCGAAGAGACGCGCGGACGCCGCGACCTGAACGGCGGGCACCGCAAGCGCCAGCGCGCAGGGACAGGTGATGATGAGCACCGCAATCGCGATGGTGAGCGAGTGTTCCCAGCCCGCGCCCGCGATCATCCAGCCGATGAACGAAGCCAGCGCGAGGCTGTGCACCATCGGCGCATAGAACCGTGCGGCACGGTCCGCGAGGCGCACATAACGCCCGCGCGCCTGCTCCGCCGTCGCCATGAGCCGCCCGATCTGCGCAAGGAGCGTGTCGCTTTCGGCGGCGCGTGCCTCCATCTCCACCGGCCCGCCGAGATTGACGGAGCCAGCATAAACGACCGCGTCGACGGCTGCCGTGCGCGGCGTCGTCTCGCCCGTGATGAGGCTTTCGTCGACCGTCGTCGTGCCGCTTGCGATCACGCCATCGGCGGGGAAGCGCTCGCCCGCTGCAACCGCGATGCGCATGCCCGGCTCGACAAGCCGCGAAGGCAGCCGCTCGACGGTGCCGTCCTGCGCGATGACATGCGCCCATCGGGACTGAAGGCCGATCAGGTTTTCCGCCGCGCCGCGCGCCTTGACGCGCACCCGCTGATCGAGGTAGCGGCCGATAAGCAGGAAGAACAGCAGCGTGACGCAGGCGTCGAAATAGACCTGATCGGTGCCCCGGAACGTCTGGTAGAGGCTCATGATGGCGGACAGCCAGATCGCAAGCGAGATCGGCACGTCCATGTTCACGCGGCCGCGCTTGAGCACACCCCAGGCCGAACTGAAGAACGGCTGCCCCGCATAGGCCACCACCGGCAGCGCGATCACGGCCGAGAGCCAATGAAACAGCGCGTGCGTCGGATCGCCTGCGCCGCCTCCCTTGCCGGACCACACCGACACCGAAAGCAGCATGATGTTGGCGGCGGCGAAACCTGCCACCGCCAGCCGCGCGAGGAGGGGACGCGCGGGATTGTTCTTTTCATTGTCGACTGTTTCGGGGGCGAGTTCGGCGGCCTTGAAGCCTGCCTTATCCAGCGCGTCGACGAGGGGGGCGACCGCGCCCACGCCCGCGCCCCGGTCGAAGATTACGGTTGCCCGGCGGGCCGAAAGGTTGGCGCGGGCTGCAGCCACGCCGGGGACGCCGAGAAGCGCGGTCTCGACCTTCCGCATGCAGCCGCCGCAATGCATGTCTTCAACTGCGAGCGTGATCGTGCGGGATGCTGAAGGCGCGCGGATGTTCTCGGGCGATGAAGCCGCCTCTGGCTGCGCGTTCTTGAACTCGACGCCTAGTGCGTCTGCTGCGATGGTTCGAGCCATAGTCTTTCCTTCACGCGGTAGATTGCGGGCGTGCCGCCTGCCCACGGCTTCTCGGCGTCGAACGCCAGGATCCATTTGCCCGTGTCAACGTGCTTGATGTCCGCTTCGTAGAGTCCGGCGTCGATCTCCTTGAAAGAAGCGCCGTGGCTCTTTTCGCTCGATGCCGGGCGCTCGACATGGCCGGAGATGGCTAGCCCTGCGACGGGGGCGCCGCTCGCGTCTGTCATGGTGACGAGAAGGCGCTCGCCGCGCAGCTCGAGCTTGTGATGCCAGCCGAGAGCGGCCTGCGCCTTCGCCTCGGCCAGCGTCTGATTATAGCGCAAGCCTGCTTCGTAGCTCGCGCCGGTCGCCTCGCCCGGCTTCGTCGAGATCGCCATATAGACGAACACGGCATTCACCGAAGACATCACCCCGAAAAACCCGAGAAGTATAAGGAGGACGTGCTTGCCCTTGAGGCCGCCGCGTTCGCCCGTCGTCGCTGTGCTCATCGTCCCGGCCCCTTGAATGTCGTCTCGCGAGCGGTTTCGGTCCCGTCGTCCCTGTCACGAGCGGTAATGGTTATGGGCGTCGTCGCGCCGAGCGTGGCGGCTTTTTCCCGTGGCACGCTCACATAGACCTTGATCGAACGCAAATCGTCGGGCGCAACCGTGATAGGCGGGTTTTCGCCGTCGATGCCGACGACGTTGATCTTCGCTTCGGGCACGCTGACGGAGAGGCCGAAGCTGCGCGTTTCGCGCCGCTTGTTGAGCAGGCGTATCTCATAGCCGTTGCGGATGCTGCCGTCGCTGAGTTGCACGAAGAGCGGATTACGATCCGGCACGACGTTCATCTCGAAGATCGTCTTCTGAGACAGGCCGAACAGCATCAGCCCACCCACGAGCGCTGTCAGACCGGCGTAAAGGATCGTGCGCGGGCGGATCAGGCGGATCGGTGCGCGTTTGCCGTGCGCCTCCGCCTCAAGGTTGCGGTAGGTGTCGTAGGCGATGAGCTTGGTCGGGCGACCGACCTTGGTCATGATCTCGTCGCAGGCATCGATGCAAAGCGCGCACTGGATGCATTCGAGCTGCGCGCCGTTGCGGATGTCGATGCCCGCAGGACACGCCACCACGCATTGATTGCAGTCGATGCAGTCGCCTCGCCCTTCCCATGTGTCGCCCTTCTTGTGCGGTCCGCGCGGCTCGCCGCGAAAGCCGCGATAGGTGATGAGGAGCGAATCCGCGTCGAACATCGCGCCCTGAATGCGAGGCCACGGGCACATGTAGGTGCAGACCTGCTCCCGCGATAAGCCGCCCAGCACATAGGTCGTGGCGGTAAAGATGCCGATGAAGATATAGGCGATCGCCGGAGCCTCGAAACTCACCAGTTCCATGAACAGCGTCGGCGCATCGGCGAAATAGAAGACGAGCGCGCCGCCGGTGGCGAGGCCGATGAGAAGCCAGGATACATGCGTTCCCGCGAGCCGCCATGTCTTGTCGAGCGACCACGGCGCCTTTGCGAGCTTCATGCGCGCGTTGCGGTCGCCCTGCCAGATACGCTCCACCGCTATCATGAGATCGGTCCAGACCGTCTGCGGGCAGGCGTATCCGCACCAGACGCGCCCTGCCAGCGCCGTCACAAGAAACAACAGCAGCGCCGATATGATGAGGAGGCCCGTGACGTAATAGAATTCCTGCGCCCAGATTTCGAGGCCGAAGATGTAGAGCCGCTGATGGGCGAAATCGAGTAGCACCGCCTGATCGGGCAGCGTCGGCCCGCGGTCCCACCTTAGCCACGGCAGCAGGTAATAGATGCCGAGCGATACGGCCATGAAGATCCACTTGATGCGGCGGAACTTGCCGTGCACGAGCTTCGGAAAGATCGGCTCGCGCGCCTTGTACATGGACGTGCTCTGCGTCGGGGGGGACACCTCGGCGCGTTTCCTGCCCGGAGTCGGGCTGGCAGCAGGAGTGATGGACGTCGAGATGTCGGTCATGGTGTGCTCCAGAATAAGGGCACGGGCGTAAATCGAATCGCAGCAGCACATGGCTTGCTACCTCGCTTCAGCTCCAACCCCCGTTGGGAGAAAATGGGCAGGGCGCGCCGGGTGTTCCGGCTCGCCTCCGCCCGCGTCCCTCGCCAGCGGTCGGGGGACGGTGTTACTGCCCGCCACCGAGCGAATGCACGTAGATGGCAAGCTTCTTGATGGTCGCCGGATCGAGACGCCCCGACCATGCCGGCATGACGCCGCCGTGGCCCGTGGTGATCTGGGTCACGATGGCTTCTTTCGTGCCGCCGTAGAGCCAGATATTCGCCGTGAGGTTCGGCGCGCCGACCTCCGGGTTGCCCTTGCCGTCGTCGCCGTGGCAGGTGACGCAAGCGCCGTCGCCCTGGAAGACCGCCTTCCCGCGCTCGGCAGCCGCGCCATCATGCGGCAGGTTCGAGAGCGAGCGGACAAACTCTGCCGTATCGTCGATCTGGGAAGGCGTCAGGAGACCGTCAACCCCGAAAGCGGGCATCTGGGAAATGCGTGCCTCGGGATGTCCGCTGCGGATGCCGTACTGGATCGTCTGAAGGATCTGGTCGAACGTGCCGCCCCACAGCCAGTTGTCGTCGTTCAGGTTCGGGAACCCTGCGGCGCCCTGCGCGCCGCGCCCGTGACACGCCGCGCAATTGTCGCCGAAAGCGACCTTGCCGCCCGCCATTGCGAAATTCAGAAGCTGCGGGTTGGCCTTGATGTCGGCGAAGCTGTCCTTGACGATCGCCTCGTTCAACTTCGCCTGACTATCGCGCACGGCCTGAAGGGCTTCCGTGACGTTCGTGCGCTCGCTGTAGCCGAGAATGCCCTTGGTGTAGTCGGACACGAGCGGCCATGTCGGGTAGGCGACCCAATAGGCGAACGACCAGATGATGCAGGCGTAGAACGTCCACAGCCACCAGCGCGGCAGTGGTGTGTTGAGTTCGGCGATGCCGTCCCACTCGTGCCCCGTCGTGGCGGTCCCGGTGTGGGGGTCTACGGTTTGCTCGTGCTTATCGGCCATTGGTGCCCCCGGAGGTAAAGTCGTCTGAATCCAGCGGAATTCGGCTCGCTTCTTCGAAACTCTTCTGGTTGCCGGGCCAGAAAACGAAGGCCAGCACGGCGATGAAGAGCGCCACGAAGACAAAGAGCCCCGTCATTGCCGAGATGGATCGAACGGTTTCGTAAGTCATGTTCTTTCCTCCTCAGCGCAGGTTGGGGCCGGATGCATCGTACTTCGCGAAGTCGACGAGCGTGCCGAGCACCTGGAGGTACGCGATCAGCGCGTCGAGTTCCGTCACGTCGCCCTGCTTGGCGTCGAACTTGCGGACGACGGCCTTCGGGTAACGCGCGGCAACGGCGCCACCTTCCGGAGTGTCGGGTTTCGTCTGCGCTACGATGTCGAGCTTCGCGTTTTCGATCTGCTCGTCGGTGTAGGGCACGCCGACTGCGCGAAGCGTCTTCAGCCGTTCAGCGATGTCGTTATAGTCGAGCGTGCGTTTCCCGAGGAAGGGATAGCCCGGCATGACGCTTTCCGGCACGATCGAGCGAGGGGCGGTCATGTGCGAGACATGCCACTCGTCCGAATATTTGCCGCCGACGCGGGCGAGGTCCGGCCCCGTCCGCTTCGAGCCCCACTGGAAGGGATGGTCGTACATGCTTTCCGCCGCCAGGCTGTAGTGACCGTAGCGCTCCAGTTCGTCCTTGAGCGTGCGGATCATCTGGCTGTGGCAGGCGTAGCAGCCCTCGCGGATGTAGATGTCGCGGCCCTTGAGTTCGAGCGGCGAGTAGGGCCGCACCCCTTCCACCTTTTCGATGGTCGATTTCAGATAGAACAGGGGTGCGATCTCGACGAGGCCGCCTATGGAGACCACGAAGAGAATGCCGACGAGGAGAACGAGAGAGTATTTCTCGAACGGTGCGTGACTGAGTTTCATGTTCGCCTCCTACACGGCCGGAACGGTTTGCGGGTTGCGAAGCTCAGGCGCGGCTGCGATCCTGGGCTGGTCGGCCACGTCCACCGGTTCGTCGCCGCGGATGGTGCGGAACACATTGTAGGCCATGATGAGACCGCCGGTGAGGTACAGGAGACCGCCGGTGGCGCGGATGATGTAGTAGGGGTGCATCGCCTCGACGCTTTCAACGAACGAGTATTGCAGCACACCGAGCGAGTCCGTCGCCCGCCACATCAGGCCCTGCATGATGCCGGACACCCACATCGCGGTGATGTAAAGCAGGATGCCGATGGTCGCGACCCAGAAGTGCCACTCGACGAGCCTCTGCGAATACAGGCCCCGACGCTTCCAAAGCCACGGGACGAGGCAGTAGATCGCGCCAAAGGATACCATGCCGACCCAGCCGAGCGCGCCGGAATGCACGTGACCGACGGTCCAGTCGGTGTAGTGCGACAGCGAGTTGACGGAGCGGATGGCCATCAGCGGGCCTTCGAAAGTCGACATGCCATAGAAAGCGACCGACACGACGAGGAAACGGATCACCGGATCGGTGCGCAGCTTGTCCCACGCGCCCGACAGCGTCATCAGGCCGTTGATCATGCCGCCCCACGAGGGCATCCACAGCATGATCGAGAAGGTCATGCCGAGCGTCTGCGCCCAGTCCGGCAGCGCCGTGTAGTGGAGGTGGTGCGGACCGGCCCATATATAGAGGAAGATCAGCGACCAGAAGTGAACGATCGAAAGCTTGTAGGAATAAACGGGCCGTTCGGCACGCTTCGGCACGAAGTAATACATCATGCCGAGGAAGCCCGCGGTCAGGAAGAAGCCCACCGCGTTATGGCCGTACCACCATTGCGTCATGGCGTCCTGCACGCCGGAGAAGGCCGAATAGCTCTTCGTTCCGAGGAACGACACCGGCACCGCGAGATTGTTCACGATGTGCAGCATCGCGATGGTGACGATGAAGGCGAGGTAGAACCAGTTCGCCACGTAGATGTGCGGCTCCCGGCGTTTCATGATCGTGCCGAGGAAGACGAGCAGATACGCCACCCACACGATGGTGAGCCACAGGTCGACATACCACTCCGGTTCCGCGTATTCCTTGCCCTGCGTGATCCCGAGCACGTAGCCCGATGCCGCCATGAGCAGGAACAGCTGGTAACCCCAGAACACGAACCAGGGCAGCCAGCCGCCGAAGAGCTTCGCCTTGCAGGTCCGCTGAACCACGTACATCGAGGTGGCAAGCAGCGCGTTGCCGCCGAAAGCGAAAATCACCGCGGAGGTGTGAACCGGGCGCAGGCGGCCGAAGTTCGTCCAGGGCAGGTCGAAGTTCAGCGCCGGGAAGGCGAGCTGCCAGGCGATCATGTCGCCGAGCATGAAACCCGCCACGCCCCAGAACACCGTCGCGATCGTTGCCGCCTTGATGACGTTGTCGGCATAGAAGTCGGCCGGTTGGCTCGCCGCGCCTGAAAAGGCCTTGCCCGCCAGGAAGACGGTTCCGGCCAGAGCAAAAAGCGCGAAGACGACGGCATGAAACTGCATCACGCTGTCGGGCGAGAAAAGGGCTATAAAGACGCCGAGGGCTAACCCTCCGAGAGTGAGGACGAGCGCTCCCCAATCGAGAAGCGCTTCGCCTCCTGTTTTAGTGCTCGCAACTTCCATGATGTTCTCCCCGTCAGCCGACGAATGCGGGCCTACGTTTGCGATCTTTGCGAGAATTCCTACGCTGCCGCTTGGCAGCCTTGATTTCGATCAATTCCGGGGTGGCCTATCACACATCCATCATGAAGTTGCAGGATTGAAAGGGTTTTATCGCCTTCACTTTTCCGAGAGGCGAAGCCTTTGCAGACCATCAAGGCGCGGCTCCGATCGCTAATCATCTCGATGCCGGCCAAGGCGCGGGTTTCGTCCGGGGCATCCCTGGCTGAAACGAGGCTGAAATGACAATTGTGCACGACCCGAAAATCGGCGGCGAGATGTGGGACGACTTGTGACGGTGGTCTTTGAAGGAGTCGGTGACGCCCGAAGGTGATCGTCAGATTAATGCGGCTGCAATCTAAGATTGTGCTTGAGGAAATGTGAACGCACGAGTAGACTTTTGCGCAGGGAATTGGATCCGTTTTGCGTCAGTCGCCATGTCTCATTCGCTCTTGCGTGTTTCCGCCGATGTCGACTCAGAGTTCGACGCGTATCTTCGTGCCGCCTATATGGACGAGCGAGTCGCGATGATGGTTCAGAAAATCGGCTACATCGCTGCCTGCATCGACCTGTTCCACTGGAGGCACGTCATCGATCAGGCACTCAGGGAGGTCGAGGCGGAGCGTGCGACATCGCAGTGAAGCGCGCCGCAGCAAGGGAATTTGAGTTCTCCCGGACCCAGGATTAGCCTTTGCCGCTTTCCGCTGGCCAGCGCGCGGCGTGATCTTGTCGAACCGGGCATGCTCTTGCCGGGCGTAGCTTGAGACTCAAGCTCGCCGGATCGCCGCAGGGACGGAGATCGCGGCTTTGCGATCTCCTGATATGGCGCCGCATTGGCTTATTTGGCTTCGAGGATCCTCGGGCATTCCTTCGAGACGAAACGGTTGATCTCGCGCACGAGATCCTTTTCGAACAGGCCAAAATTCTGTTCGAGCGTCGCGGCAGTCCAGACCACGCCCTTGATAAGGGTCGCGCCCTGGATGTCGTTGATGTGAAGCGCCGCGCTCGTTGTCGCTCCGTCCTTGAACTTCAGCTCGGGCGCAAGTGTGGCGCTGATAGGATATTTGCTTTCGCCGATCTCGCAGGACACGGCCTGCTTCTCGACCTTCAGCTCGTGTTCCGGCTTCGTGAGCGATGCGACGATGTCGGCGCGCTTCACGCTGACTTTCGCGCTGCACTTCGCCGAGCCTTGGCCCCAGGAGAGCTTCTTCTGTTCGGCGCCCTTCTGGATTTCTTCTTTCTGCCACGTCTTGGTCACGTCGCAGGTTACATCCGGCCCGTTCGCGTCCTTCGAGACGATGATCGAACACAAGTCTTTCGCGCATTGCGAAAGCTTGGCCTTTTCGCTTTCGTCTTCCGCCGACGCCGCTCCAGCGAGCGCCATGGAAAGACCGAGCGGAATCATCACGCGGACAATTCTCGCACTCCAACCGAATTTCGACATACGCAATAAAACTCCCCCGGGTTTCGCGGGCTTCGCCGCGCCGCGATGCTAGCCATTTGGGCAATGGCGCGCTCATTTAGCATGGCGCATACAGAGTTCAACACTTGGCGGTCGCAGAAACTTGTGTAAATGTTCGGCTAACAAAAAGGGGTCCGGCGATGAAGGGGGAGCGAACGGAAGCGGTTGAAACCGTGGACATGTCGGCCTGGATCGTCGCCGGCAAAGCCAAAATCAATCTGTCAAAAGTCAGGTGCGGACGTCGCCATGCCGCTGCGGTGCGGCGACTGTCCTAATCGAAGCCCCAACGTTCCAATAGGCTCATGATCACAATCTCCGTAACCCGGGAGGGAGAGGGCGAAACGCGGGTCGCCTTGTCTCCTGAAACGACGAAAAAATTCAAAGGTCTCGGCGCGCGCGTCGTGTTTCAGGCGGGCGCCGGCGACCGTTCATTCCTGCCGGACCGGCTGTTTGCCGAGGCAGGCGCGGACATCGTCGAAAGCGCTTCGGAAGCTGTGCGCGAAGCCGACGTTCTCCTCAAGGTCGGCCGCCCGTCGGCGGAGGAACTCGCCGCGCTGAAGCCCGGCGCTCTCGTCGTCGCCATGCTCGACCCGTTCGGCGCCCGCGACGAGCTTGATGCACTCGCGGCGAAGGGCGTGTCCGCTTTTGCGATGGAGTTCATCCCCCGCATCACGCGCGCGCAGTCGATGGACGTGCTTTCGTCGCAGTCGAACCTCGCGGGCTACAAGGCCGTGATTGACGCGGCGGCGCAGTTCGGCCGCGCCTTCCCGATGATGATGACGGCGGCGGGCACCGTTCCGGCCGCGCGCGTCTTCGTCATGGGCGCGGGTGTGGCCGGCCTCCAGGCCATCGCCACTGCGCGCCGCTTGGGCGCGGTGATCTCGGCGACCGACGTTCGCCCCGCCGCGAAGGAGCAGGTGGCGAGCCTCGCCGCGAAGTTCATCGCGGTCGAGGACGAAGAGTTCAAGGCGGCTGAAACCGCGGGCGGCTACGCCAAGGAAATGTCGGACGAATACAAGAAGAAGCAGGCGGCGCTGATCGCAAGCCACATCGCGGCGCAGGACGTGGTCATCACGACCGCGCTCATTCCGGGGCGCCCCGCGCCGCGCCTCGTCACGCGCGAAATGGTCGAAAGCATGAAGCCCGGTTCGGTGATCGTGGACCTCGCGGCGGAACGCGGCGGCAATGTGGAAGGCACAGTGCCCGGCCAGATCGTCGAGCATGCGGGCGTCACCATCATGGGCCAGACGAACCTCGCGGGGCAGGTGCCGGGCAACGCCTCGGCGCTCTACGCGCGCAACCTCTATGCCTTCCTCGAACCGCTGGTCGACAAAAAGGAAGGCAAGCTGGCCATCAAATGGGACGACGAAATCATCGCGGGCACGCTGATCGCCAGGGACGGCCAGATCGTGCATCCGCGCCTCAAGGGAGGTGCCTGATGAAAACGAAGCTTTACCCGGCGCTCGCGGGGCTTTGCCTTGCGGCGCTGACGATGCTCGCGCCCGGCGCGGCATGGGCCGCCTCAGAGGGCAGCCACGGCGTTTCGCCCTTCGTCTACGAGTTCTCGATCTTCGTGATGGCGATCTTCGTCGGCTATTACGTGGTGTGGAGCGTGACGCCCGCACTGCATACGCCGCTGATGTCGGTCACGAACGCGATTTCCTCCGTGATCGTGGTCGGCGCGCTGCTCGCGGTCGGCGTCGAGGCGGCGGACGTGATCTCTACCGGCGGCACCTTCTGGGCCAAGCTGTTCGGCTTCCTCGCGCTCGTGATGGCCTCGGTGAACATCTTCGGCGGCTTCCTCGTCACGAGCCGCATGCTCGCCATGTACAAGAAAAAAGAAAAGAAGGGTGAGCGTTGATGAACCCGAATTTGGTTGCCCTTCTTTATCTCGCCTCCGGCGTGCTGTTCATCCTTGCGCTGCGTGGTCTTTCCTCGCCCGAAACCTCGCGGCAAGGCAACAGCTTCGGCATGATCGGCATGGCCATAGCCATTGCCACCACGCTCGGCGTCGCCCATCCTGAAACGACCGAAAGCTGGGCGCTGATCGCGGGCGGCATCGCACTCGGCGGCGGCATCGGCGCAATCGCCGCGCGTCGCATCGCCATGACCGCCATGCCGCAGCTCGTCGCCGCGTTCCACAGTCTCGTCGGCCTCGCCGCCGTGTTCGTGGCCGCCGCCGCGCTTTACGCGCCGGAAGCCTTCGGCATAGGCACGCCCGGCGCGGTCTATGCGCAGAGCCTCATCGAAATGTCGCTCGGCGTCGCCATCGGCGCGATCACCTTCTCGGGTTCGCTCATCGCGTTTGCCAAGCTCAACGGCAACATGTCGGGCAAGCCGATCCTCCTGCCCGCGCGCCACCTCATCAACCTCGCGCTTGCGGTGGGCATCATCGTCATGATCGTGCTCTTCGTGCAGACGCAGGACGTGAAGCTCTTCTGGGCCATCGCGGTGGCGTCCTTCGTGTTCGGCATACTCCTGATCGTCCCCATCGGCGGCGCGGACATGCCGGTCGTCGTCTCGATGCTGAACTCCTACTCAGGCTGGGCGGCGGCAGGCATCGGCTTCACGCTGTCGAACACCGCACTCATCATTACGGGCGCGCTGGTCGGCTCGTCGGGCGCGATCCTGTCCTACATCATGTGCAAGGGCATGAACCGCTCGTTCATTTCGGTGATCCTCGGCGGCTTCGGCGGCGAAACCTCGGCGGCGGGCGGAACGCAGGAACAGCGCCCTGTGAAGCAGGGGTCGGCGGACGATGCGGGCTTCATCCTCAAGAACTCGTCGAAGGTCATCATCGTGCCGGGTTACGGCATGGCGGTCGCGCAGGCGCAGCATGCGCTTCGCGAGATGGCGGACAAGCTGAAGGAGGCCGGCGTCGAGGTTAAGTATGCGATCCACCCTGTCGCGGGCCGCATGCCGGGCCACATGAACGTGCTGCTCGCTGAAGCGAACGTACCGTACGACGAGGTTTTCGAGCTGGAGGACATCAACTCGGAATTCGCGCAGGCGGATGTCGCCTTCGTCATCGGCGCGAACGACGTGACGAACCCTGCGGCGAAGGAAGATCCCTCGTCGCCGATCTTCGGCATGCCGGTTCTCGAAGTGTGGAAGGCGGGCACGGTGATGTTCATCAAACGGTCATTGTCTTCCGGCTATGCAGGCATCGACAACACGCTGTTCTACCGCGACAACACGATGATGCTCTTCGGCGACGCCAAGAAGATGACGGAAGAAATCGTCAAGGCGATCTGAACGGGAAAACGGGGCGCGGCGCTCATGCCGCGCTTCGCCGCAAGCGGGAACAGGCTGCGTCATCCGTCGATCCGGGATCAGCGGTGCACACGGATGATTTGTGGCGTCATGCCCCTTGTAAACAGGGGGCGCTTTCTTTAGCTTTCGGCTGGTATTCCTACGTTCTGCCTGCCGTAGAAAACTTGGGGGACTACAATGAAACTCAGCTATTTGGTTTGGCTCGTCGGCGTAATCGTGGCCGTGATCATCGCTCTTGCCACGTTCAACATTTACACGGTGCCCGTTGTTTACGACTGGCTGAACCAGTTCGGCACCACGAAAGCGCTGCTGATTGCGATCGCGCTGATCGCCGTTTCCAAGCTGTTCTAGCCTCTCTTCCGGCGGGCAAGACGCATCGTTTTGCCGCGAAGCCGGGCGGGATTCGAGAAGGTCCGGTCTCGCTTGCCATGCGGGCGTCGGCAATATTTGCATTCGAGGTCGGCATGGTGACGTCGTGCCGACCTTCATTTGCTTCGCGGGCAAGTGGATCGGCCGGACCATTCGCGCAAGATGACCTGAAGCAAGAGGTTGAGGGGCACGACTTTGAATTTCGGTCGGAAACTGACCCCATGAATTCCCCTCATACGGCCCCGGGGTTGCCGCAAATGCGCCCCATCAATGCCTTAGACGGCGTCCTACTTTTAACAGCGCGCTGGGTGCCCGAAGGCGTGCAAAATCATAATGTGGCGGTCAGGCAATCACGCCATGCACGGTGAGCCCGATTATTACAGCATTCTCGGCGTTGCGAGAAACGCGACCGACGTCGAAATCCGTCGGGCCTTCCGGGCGCTCGCCAAGAAATATCACCCCGATAGCCTGCAGGCGTCCGGCGTGGAATCCGATCTCGATTTCAGCCGCTTCACGGAAGCCTACGAAACGCTGAAAGATCCCGAGCGTCGCGCGGCCTATGACGAACAATTGTCGCAACGCCGGCAGCTGGCCGGCTTTGGCGCGCGCATGAAACCGGACGCCTTCTTCAAGGGCGTCGCGGCGGGGGGCGTGGTGGCGGGCGTGATTGTCGGCAGCTTTTTCTTTCTGGGCGGGAAGCAGGACGCTCCGAAATCACAGGATTCGCTCAGCATTGCGTCAGCCAAGACCGACAGGCCCATGCGAGAAGCCGTGACGCAGGGCGAGCGGCGCGCCGAGCAGGCGCCCGTCCAGCAGGCAGATCAGGCGACACCGGACAAGGCGAAGGCCGACGCGCCACAGGCCGCGTCTTCCGATACCGTGCAGCCGGTACCGCCCACACGGGAGACAGCGGTTTCCATACCGTCCGCGCCGACGGAAACGGTCAAAACACGGCAAACGGCCTCCCTGGAAAAGCCCGTCGCAGAGGGAAGACCCGATTCGCAGCCACGTCCGGACTTCAAGTCCGGCACCGGCCTGGCGACCGAGCCTGCCGCGGAGCCGCACGGCGTATCCGCGCCCGATCAACCCGCGCCGCCTCCCTCGGAGAGGTTGAAAACCGCCGCGAAGAAAACGTCGCCGTCCTCCGCGCTCGCGCTGGAGGTTGCGACCGGTTCTCCGGCGCGCGAAGTCATACAGCCGTTCGAGCCAGGCAACGGCCGGCGAGAAAGTTTCTCCGATTGCGCTCATTGCCCCGAAATGGTCGTGATCCCGGCGGGACAGGCTGTCGTGGGAGCGCGTCCGGAAAGTGCGGGTTATCGGCCCGAGGAAGCGCCGGCTCATCGCGTCGTGTTGAAGAAGCCGCTCGCGATATCGAAGCGCGTGATCTCGGCCGGAAACTGGCGCGCTTGCGTTGACGCCGGCGTGTGCCGCCTCACCTTGTCGTCGTTGCTCGCGGTGGGACCGACCGTTCCGGCGACGCGCCTTACCTGGTTCGACGCCAAGGGCTACGTGGACTGGCTCAGCCAGTCCACGGGGCGGCGCTATCGCCTCCTCAGCGAAGCGGAATGGGAGTATGCGCTGCGTGCAACGTCGGATCGCGACGGCTCCGAACAATCGGAGAAGGCGACGCGCGCACCTTTCGATCCGATGGCGGAATTCAGCGGCGGCGGCCCGTTCGGCCGCATGCGCTATGAGCGGTCGAGCGTGACGAGCGCAAATGCGTGGGGGCTCTACACCGGCAGCGTCTTCGAGTGGGTTGAGGATTGCTGGCACCCGAGCTACGACCGCGCGCCCGGCGACGGCACGGCGTGGCTCTCGGCTTCCGGCGGAGACTGCGCCTATCGCGTCGTGCGCGGGGCGACACGGGGAGACGCGGCCCGGTTCTCGGCCCGCGCGCGGGAATTCGCCGACATTGGAGCGCCGATGCTCGGCTTTCGTGTGGCCCGCGAAATCACGCTGCCGGCGAGAACAGCGCTGGGCGAGCCTTAAGGGCGCAAATTCAGCCCGCTTTCGCTTTCAGTCTCGCGCCAGAGCGCTTCGCCGTCCTTTCTGAGCGAAGAGTCTGGCTGGTGCTGGAGAACCGCCGCCCAAATCATAGGCGGCTTCCTGGAGACGCGCGAGATCGGGGATCAGGATTTCGCGATAGTTCACCAGCTCGATGATGCCTTTCGTCTTGAGCCGGGTGATCTGGCGGCTCACCGTCTCGATGGTGAGGCCCAGACAATCGGAAATCTCGGCGCGCGACAGCGGCAGAACGAAATGAACCTCCTCAAGCCTTTCAGCGCGGGAGCATTCCATGTTGGGTACGCGCTTTGCAATCATCAGCAGAAAGCTCGCCACGCGCTCCTCTGCCTTCTTCCGCGCAAGCAAGAGCATCCATTCCTGACAGGCGTCGAGTTCGGTGAGCGTGTACTGGAACAGCCTGTGCTCAAGGCCGGGGTGCTCGGCGAGCAGGTGCTCGAAGCCTGCCGTCGGAAAAACGCAAAGCTCCACGTCGGTTGCGGCTTCCGCGAAGTAGGGATTTTCGGGGCGGAAAGCTCGTCCGAGAAAGTCTGACGCGAACAACAGGCCGATGATGTGCTGCCTGCCGTCATCCAGAGTCTTCGTCAGCTTGACCACGCCGGAAACGATGTTCGCAAAGACGCTCCGTGTCTGCCCTTCGCCGAGGATCATCTGGCCGGCTGGCACCATCCGGGTGCGGGCTATGCGGTTCAGGCTCAGAATTTCGGTCGCGCTCAACGCGTCGCATATGGACCGATGCCTGATTGCGCACGTTGTGCAGCGGCTTGCGTGGTCGACGGACAGACACATTTCCAAGCAGATGACCGGCCCTCGTGAGGGCTCCCTACGAAAAGCGGTTCTCGGGAACCATTTTATCCCTGTGAGACTGATGGGGAAGAACTTTGACCTGTGTCAAATGAGAAAAATGGCCGCACCCATCTTTTGCCATGAAATGGCCTGAAAGGGGAGTTCGCGATGACGTCCATAAATGATGATGCCGCACCGGCTTCCAGAAGCGGAGACACCGCTCCCGCCATAGTGCGTATTCCGTTCGATGCACCCTGGAATTGGCTGGCCGCGGGGTGGCGCGATCTGACAGCCGCGCCGCAGATAAGCCTCGTCTATGGCGCGATGTTCGCGGGGATCGCCTGGCTGTTCATCCTCGGCCTCGCTCTTTCGAGCGCGATCCCGCTGATCCTGCCGCTGGCGGGAGGATTTCTCCTTCTGGGGCCCGTGCTTGCCGTCGGGCTTTATGAAATCAGCCGCAGGCGCGAGCGCGGAGAAGCGACGTCATGGGCCGATATCTCGGTCGCGGTCCGCGAAAACGGCTCGCGTCTGGCTCTTTTCGGCGTGGCTCTGCTCATTCTCTTCATCTTCTGGATGCGCGTGGCGTTTCTTATGTTCATGTTGTTTTTCGGCGCTGCCAGTTATCCCACCGCGGAAGCACTGGTCCCTACGCTCCTCTTCACCTGGCACGGACTCGGCCTCGTGGTCGTCGGCACGGCTGTCGGCGCGCTGTTCGCGTTCGTCGCCTATGCGATCTCGGCGATTTCGGTGCCGATGCTTCTTGATCGCCGCGTCGATGTCGTGACGGCGATTATTCAGAGTGTGCAAGCCGTGAGGACGAACCCGGAGGCGATGCTTCTCTGGGCGGCTCTGATCCTCGGAATCGTTGTGCTGGGGTGCGTGACGCTCTTCTTCGGTCTCGTAATCGCGTTTCCTCTTGTCGGTCACGCAACTTGGCATGCTTACCGAGAACTCACCGGTACGCGGTAAGGTTCGATACAAAGAGATAGTTGTCTTGCTTCGAAAGACATTATAGGTCCGCACTCGGGCAATTGGTCGCGGATGGACGCAGGTACGCTCGCGAGCGGTATTGCCGAAAGGCTACGGACTTGAATTTTGACGCCAACGTAATCTGAAGAGGGCGCTTTGACTTTCCGGCTTCGCAAGACGCGTCGTTTGCTCTGGGCGCTTCTCCCCATCGTTTCCGCTTTCGCCGCTCCCGAGGGTGCGAAGGCTCAGGCTCCGAATGCAGGCCCTCCCGCTGTCGGCGTGATCCGCGTGGAAGAGCAGCCGCTGACCCAGACCAATGAATTTCTCGGGCGCATTCAGGCAACGGACCGCGTGAATATCGTTGCGCGTGTGTCTGGCTTTCTCGAAAAGCGCTTCTTCGAGGAAGGGTCGGACGTCAAGAAAGGCGAGCCGCTCTATCGCATCGAGCAGCCGCCCTTCAAGGCAGAGGTGGATGCACGGCGCGCGGTTGTGGATCAGCTCAAGGCGCAGCTTGAAAACGCGAAGCTGACGCTCGACCGCGCCAAGTCTCTCCTCGGTGGTCCCGCCGGCCAGCAATCGGCCTATGACAGCGCGCTCGCCCAGCAGCGAAGCTTTGCTGCGCAGGTGCTCGGCGCACAGGCGCAGTTGCAGACGGCGGAAATCAATCTCGGCTATACGGACATCGTCGCACCGATCTCCGGCAAGATCGGCCGCTCGGCGATAACCGAGGGCAATTACGTGACGCCAAGCTCGACAGCACTGACCACGATCGTAAGTCAGGATCCAATGTATGTCGTCTTTCCGGTGGCGGTGCGCGCCGTCAACGAATTGGCGGCGCGGTACGCGACGCGCGGCGGCTTCGACGCTGTCCGCATCAAGCTCAAACTGCCCGACGGTCGCATCTACAGCCAGGAAGGCGAAGTCAACTTCGTCGACAACACCGTGTCGACCGATACCGACACGATCATCATGCGCGGCACGATCCCCAACCCTCAGATCTCCATCACCAAGGGTGTCGCGCTCCGCGAGTTGTCCGATGGCGAGTTCGTGCGTGTGATCCTTGAAGGTGTGCAGCCCGTTCGGGCCATTGCGGTGCCGCGCGCCGCGGTTCTGACCGACCAGCAGGGCGATTACGTCTTTGTGATCGGCGCCGATAACAAGGCCGAGCTGCGCCGCATCGAACTCGGACAGACGACGGGCGCGACAGCTTTCGTGCTGAAAGGTCTGTCCAAGGGCGAGAACATCGTCATCGAGGGATTGCAGCGCGTGAAACCGGGCCAGCCGGTTCTGCCCGGACCGCCGGCGCCTCAGCCCGGCGCGGCGCAACCCGCCGCCGCAGTTCCGGCAACGAACAAGCCCGAAGACGGGAAACGGTGATCCATGATTTCTTCGGTCTTCATCGACAGGCCGCGCCTCGCGATCGTTTTGTCGATCGTGATAACGATCGCGGGCGTTCTCGGCCTCCTCAATCTCCCCGTTTCGCAATTCCCCGATATCGTGCCGCCGCAGGTGCAGGTCACGGCGAACTATCCGGGTGCGTCGGCTGAAGTGGTCGAGACGAGCGTCGCGCAGCCGCTCGAAGCGCAGATGATCGGCGTCGACAAGATGCTGTACATGAAATCCAACAGCGCGAACGACGGCACCTACACGCTCACGGTCACGTTCGAGCTTGGCACGAACCCCGACATCAACACCGTGAACGTGACGAACCGCGTTCAGTCCGCGCAATCGCAATTGCCGGAGATCGTGACGCGGCAGGGCGTGATCACGCGCAAGCGCTCGTCCGCCGTGCTTCAGTTCATGATGCTCTACAGCGAGACGGGCGAGCAGGATCCGCTCTTCATCACGAACTATGCAACGATCAACGTGCTGGACGAGATCGCACGGACGCCGGGCGTCGGTCAGGCGTCGCTCTTCGGCAAGCTCAACTATTCGATGCGCATCTGGTTCGACATCGAACGGCTGGTGAGCCTCAATCTCATGCCGTCGGACGTGATCCGGGCCATCCAGGCGCAGAATCTTCAGGCTCCGATCGGGCGCATCGGATCGAGGCCGATAAGCCCGGACCAGCAATTCCAGATGAACCTGCAAACGCAGGGTCGCCTGTCCACGCCCGAGCAGTTCGGCGAGATCATCCTCCGCGCCAACCCTGATGGATCGGTTCTCCGCGTCCGCGATGTCGCGCAGGTGCAACTCGGCGCGCAGAACGAAGACTCCGATAGCCGCCTCAGCGGCAAGCCTGCCGTGGCGATGGGCATCTATCTCGCCCCCGGTGCGAACGCCGTGGCTACGGCCGCCCGCGTGAATGCCACGATGGAGAAGCTGAAGCCCCGCTTCCCACAGGGGCTGAACTACCTCGTCGTCTTCGATTCCACGACCTTCATCTCGGACACGATCCATGAAGTCATAAAGACGATCATCGAGGCGTTCGTCCTCGTGGTGATCGTCGTCTTCCTGTTCCTGGGGAATCTCAAGGCGACGATCATTCCGGCCATCGCGGTGCCGGTTAGCCTCATCGGCACCTTCGCGGTGCTGCTGCTTCTGGGCTATTCGGCCAATACGATATCTCTTCTCGCACTGGTGCTCGCCATCGGCATTGTGGTGGACGACGCCATCGTCGTGGTGGAGAACGTCGAACGCGTGATGGAGGAAGACCCACATCTCACGCCAGCGGAAGCCACAAAAAAGGCGATGAACCAGATCACGGGGCCGATCTTTGCGATCACGCTTGTGCTTCTGTCGGTGTTCGTCCCGGTCGCGTTCCTGCCTGGCATTACGGGTCAGCTCTTCCGGCAGTTCGCGGTGACGATCTCCATTGCCATGCTGATTTCGGCGGTTGTCGCGCTGACGCTGTCGCCCGCTCTCTGCCGCGTATTCCTGAGGCCCGCGGAGAAAAAGGGCGTCATGGGCTGGGTCATGAGACGCATCGACGACACCCGCGATTCCTATGCGTGGGTGGTGCGACGGCTGGTCCGTCTCGCTCTCGTGTCATTGCTCCTCGTGGGTGGATTCGGAGCGGGGGCCTATCTGCTTTCCCTGAAGATACCGACGGGCTTCCTGCCGGAGGAAGATCAGGGCGCCTACTTCATCGTGATCCAGCTTCCGAACGGCGCTTCGGTGTCCCGAACGACGGAAGTGACGAAGCAGGTCGAAGGCATGATGCTGAAGCAGCCGGAGGTCTATCAGACCTTCTCGGTGATCGGCTATTCCTTCCTCGATCAGAGCGCGGCCTCGAATGCAGCCTTCATGGTGGTTCGACTGAAGCCGTTCGCGGACCGGCCCGGCCCGGAGCACTCCGTTCAGGCGCTCATCGGTCGAACGTTCGGCATGACGCAGAGCATCCGGACGGCGAACATCTTCGCGTTCAACGTGCCGCCGATCATCGGCCTGTCGACAAGCGGCGGATTCGAATACCAGCTCGAAGCGCTTGAAGGACAGGACCCGGCGAAGATCGGCAGCGTGATGGGCGGACTCCTGATGGCCGCCAATCAGGACCCGCGTCTGTTCCGCGTGTTCTCGACCTTCACGGCGTCGAACCCGTCGATCTTTCTCGATATCGACCGCGACAAGGCCCAAACGCTCGGCATCAACATCTCCGATATCTTCACGGCGTTGCAGTCGACGCTCGGCGGCTACTACGTGAACGACTTCAACATGTTCGGCCGAACATGGCAGGTTAACATCCAGGGCATCGCCGAAAACCGCACCGACATCGAGTCGCTCTGGCGGATATATATCCGCAACAACAGGGGCACCGTGGTGCCGCTGCAGGCCATCGCCTCGGCGCGCATCGTGGTCGGCCCGCAGGTCATTTCGCGCTATAACAACTATCGCTCGGTCTCGATCTCGGGGAGCCCGGCGCCGGGCGTCTCGTCTGGCACCGCTCTACAAGCGATGGACGAGATCTCGAAGAAGACGCTGCCGAACGGGTTCTCCTACGAGTGGACCGGCACGGCATATCAGGAACATGAGGCTTCGGGTCAGACGGGCGTCATTCTCGCGCTGGCACTGTTATTCGCTTACCTGTTCCTCGTCGGTCTCTACGAAAGCTGGTCGATCCCGATATCGGTGATCCTCTCGATCACGGTCGCGATCCTCGGCGCGATGGCGGGGATTCTGCTGGCGGGACTGACTCTCGATCTTTACGCACAGATCGGTCTCGTGGTGCTCATCGCACTCGCGGCAAAGAATGCGATCCTGATCGTGGAGTTCGCGAAAGAGGAGCACGACAAGGGCGTGCCGATTCTGGAATCCGCCGTGCGCGGCGCGCGCACCAGGTTCCGCGCGGTGATGATGACATCCATTGCCTTCATCCTCGGGCTTTATCCGCTCGTGGTGGCGACGGGTGCCGCCATGATCACACGTCGCGACGTGGGCACCCCCGTCTTCGCGGGCATGCTGGCGGCGAGCTTCATCGGCATCCTCATCATTCCGATGTTGTATGTGGTGTTCCAGTCGGTGCGCGAACGGGTGAAGAAGCGGCTTCTCGGCTCGGCCTACGAGCGGCAGACGCCGCATCCGCCGGATGAGCAACCGGCTGCATAAAGCGCGTCTCAGGATGGCCGGGATCTCCCGGCCATCTATTTTGCGGAATGTGGTCGACAAAATGCCACCCCCGCTTCCAGATGACGCGCCGCGTTTCGGCTTGACCGTAGATCGATCTTTACTCATCATCCGCCCCATGAAGCCATCGAATTTGCCGGCGCCCCTCGTTCGTGGCGCCATGACCGTCGCGCCGCCCTTCGTGCTGGCGCGCGCTATAGACGCGCTCCTGCGCAAGATGGAGCGCCAACACCCGCGCCTGTTCAAGAATCTGGCGCGGCTGAAGCCCACTGTGATCCACGTCGAGCCGTCGGATCTCCCGCACCGCTTCGCGCTGAAATTCGGCGGCGACGAGAGGGCGTTCGTTCGTCTCCTCGATCCGCGCGATGAAACGCCGGGCGACGCATGCATCAAGGGCAACATCGACGTTCTCCTGAACCTGCTTCAGGGGCGCATCGATGGCGACGCACTGTTCTTCACGCGCGGGCTGGTCATCGCGGGCGACACGGCTGCCGTGGTCGCGCTGCGCAACACGCTCGACCGCGAGGAAATTGACCTGTTCGCTGACGTCACCTCGATGTTCGGCCCGCTTCAGAAGCCCGCCGAGCGCGCGCTGACCACGCTTGGCCGCGTGCGGGAAGCCGCGCGCCATCGTGCAGCCGAGTTCATCGACTCGCTTCGCGAAGAAAAGGCGGTCGATGCCTCGGCGCCGGCCTGGGCCAACGAACGTGACGCTCTCAAGGCCGAAATCAAGACGCTCCAGACCCGCATCGCCAAGCTCGAAGTGCGGGAGAAGCTCGCGAAAGGTGCGAGCCAGGACGTGGCACACTCATGACACAACACTCCCTTGAACTTCTCAGCCCGGCCGGCAATCCGGCTGCCCTCAGGGCGGCTATCGAAGCTGGTGCGGACGCCGTCTATTGCGGCTTCGCCGACCGGACGAACGCGCGCAACTATCCCGGCCTGAATTTCGACGTCGACGAGATGGTCGAGGGCGTGGCCTATGCGCACTCCAAGGGCGCGAAGGTGCTGGTCGCCATCAACACGTTCCCGCCCGCCGGCGAGATGAAGTCGTGGAAGGACGCCATCGACAACGCCGCCATGGCAGGCGCGGATGCCGTCATCCTCGCCGACATCGGCGTGCTCGACTACGCGGCGAACAAGCATCCGAACCTGCGCCGCCATCTGTCCGTGCAGGCCTCCGCCGCGAACCCGCTGTCCATCAACTACTATCGCGATCAGTTCGGCGTGAAGCGCGTGGTGCTGCCGCGCATCCTCTCCGTCGACGAGGTCGCGCATGTGGCGAAGGAAACGGGCATGGAAATCGAGGTGTTCGGCTACGGCTCCGTGGGGCCGATGTCCGAAGGCCGGTGCTTCCTGTCCTCCTACATGACCGGTCTTTCGCCGACGAGCGAAGGGGCTTGCGCGCCCGCGAGCCACGTCACCTACAAGGAAGACGGCGACTTCGTGCTGTCCTGCCTCGGCGATGTCGTGCTGAACCGCGTGGCCAAGGGCGAAGGCGCCGCCTATCCGACGCCCTGCAAGGCGCGCTACGTGGCCTGCGGCAAGGCGGGCTATATCTTCGAGGAGCCGATTGCGCTGAACGCGCTCGACATTCTCCCGGAACTGAAGAAGGCCGGTGTGACCGCTCTGAAGATCGAAGGCCGACAGAGAAGCAAGGCCTACGTGGCCGAGGTGGTGAGCGCGTTCCGCAAGGCGCTCGACGCGGTGGAAACGGGCGAGACGCGCTCGACCGACGATCTCAGCGAACTGTCCGAGGGCGGCCGTCAGACGTTCGGCGCGTACAAGAAGGGCTGGCGCTGATGTCAAACCAGAATGCAAACCGGGCCGGGCTGACGCTTGGGCCGCTCCTTCATCATTGGACTCCGGAAGCGCGCCGCGATTTCTATTTCCGCGCCGCCGACGAGATGCCGGTCGACACCGTCTATGTCGGCGAAGTGATCTGCTCGAAGCGCGAGCCGTTCTTTCAGGATCATCTCCCGGAAGTCATCGACCGGCTGAAATCCGCAGGCAAGGAAGTGGTGCTGTCGACGCTGGCGCTCGTCACGCAGCCGCGCGAGGTCAAGGCGATCCGCGAGGCCGCCGACGCAGACCTTATCGTGGAAGCGAACGACGTCGCCTGTCTCGAAGCGCTGCATGGGCGCCCGCACGTCATAGGGCCGTTCATCAATGTCTTCAACGAGGGCGCGCGCGACTTCGTGGCGAAGAATGGCGCTTTCCGCGTCGTGCTTCCCGTGGAAGCGCCCGCGACGTCGATCAAGGTTCTGGCCGACAATGCCGGCAAGCTTGAGACCGAGGTGCTGGTTTTCGGCAAGCAGACGCTTTCGATCGCCATGCGCTGCTATCATGCGCGCGCGAATGGCCTCACCAAGGATTCGTGCCAGTTCGTTTGCGGCCTCGATCCGAACGGCCTCAACGCCACGACCGTGACCGGCGACGATATTCTTACCATCAACGGCACCTCCACCATGTCGAACGGCTATGGTGTGCTGCTGCACGAGCTGGACGCGCTGCGCTCGATGGGCGTGACGCATTTCCGCCTCTCGCCGCAGGCCATCGATATGGTTGAAGTCGCGCGCCTGTTCCGCGACACGCTCGACGGCAAGCTCGCGCCAGCGGAAGCCGAGACGAAGCTTCGTCCGCTCACCGATCCGGTGCCGTATGTGAACGGCTTCTATTACGGCCGTGTCGGCCTGTCATGGAACGAGCGCCACGCCGCCTGAGCGGCGACGCGGTGATGCCAACGGGACGGTGCCGCCGAGCGGCCCGTTCCCCCAAATGACCGGTCGCTTGCGCTCTCCGATCAGGCCGGACCTGTCGTGACAGGCGCTTGCGGCACCTCGCTCCATTCCGCCCATGAGCCGTCGTAAACTGCGGCGTGCTCGTTGCCCGTGACGGCAAGCGCGAGCGCCAGAATGCACGCCGTCACGCCCGACCCGCATGTGGTGATGACCGGCTTTTCCGGATGGATGCCCGCCGCCTCGAATGCCGCGCGCAACTCCGCCGCGGGCTTCAGCGTGCCGTCCGGCGCGATCAGCGAGCCATACGGCACATTCCGGGCCCCCGGCATATGGCCGAGCCGCGCCACCGGACGAAGCTCCACCTCCGCCCCCTCGAAGCGGGGCTTCGAGCGCGCATCGGCGATCTGCGTGCGGCCACCTTCCACGATACGGATCATGTCGCCGATTTCGCGCACGAGTTCGCTGTTCTTGCGGGCCGTGAAATGCCGTTCGGACCGCGCGGCGGGCGCGCCCGCTTCTACGGGACGTTCTTCCGCGAGCCATTTTTTCAGCCCGCCATTCAGCACCACCACATCTTCATGGCCCATGACGCGGAACATCCACCAGCCGCGCGGGGCGCTGAACAGGCCCTTCGAATCGTAGACGACCACTTTCATTCCGTCGCCGATGCCAGCCTTGCGCATACGCGATGCGAACTTTTCCGGGGACGGCAGCATGTGCGGATAGGGCGAGTTGGTGTCGGACAGCGCCTCGATGTCGAAATAGAGCGCTCCGGGTATGTGCGCGTCATGATAGATTTCGCTCGCCGGGCGCGCATCGGCGGGCATGGTCAGACCGGCGTCGACCACGACAAGGCCCGGCGCGCCGAGCCGCTCTGCAAGCCAGTCCGTCTCGACCAGCCACTTGGACGAAAAATCGGTCATCGCTTCCCCCTGAATCGTTGATTTTGTATAAGTTAACCTGTGAGCGCGCGGAACGGTATGGATAATGCGTCAAAGGCGCGCCGGGTCCACCGGGAGCGACATCGTGCCGTCGAACGAAGCATCGGAACCGCTCGCGATCCCGGCTGCTCTGAGCGCCGTTCGCTACGTCGCGCGGAGCATCCCTGGCTGCGCGGGCAGCATCGCCCTGCACGGAGCGAACTGCCAGCGCTTCGCGTATGCGGTGATCCGGCATTACGGCTGCGAGATCGCGGATTTCCGGTCGAGCGAGCTGTGGGCGGACGAGGTGTTCACGCAGCATGTGAATGAGATCGAGCCGCTCGACCTGCTG